>VBCK01000193.1 GCA_005882215.1 Betaproteobacteria bacterium
GTTGGGGATCCGACCATCAAAACCGCCGCCGCCGAAATGCAAGTAACGACCGCTCCAATCATCCGGAAGACGCACCTCGACGTCGGTCTGGGGTGCGACCGTTGCGAGAAGATCGCAGTAACCCGGCAGACCGTTGGCCGCTGCCACATACTCGGCCGACGTAATCGTCGTGTCGGGAATCTGGAGCGCGGTGAGGTTTGAGCAATCGCCTTGGCCTGCGCTCGCACCGGACGCGAAGAGTACTGACGCGACGAATGGGACACACGACGACAAAGGAAACTTTTCCGCTACGCCGTATCCGACGCGGTCGGACTGCTTGATCTTCATGGCTCCTCCTTGTAGTTTTCGCGAGATGCTGCCCGAGCCAACCTTGATCAAGAAGGAAAGGCATCGCTTATCTCGTTGCCGACGATATCAGCCTTGCCCCAACAATACAATACAAAATTACTTACTCATTCTAACATTCCGTATCGCTTCAGCATCCGATGCGGGCATCGGCGGACCCCTAATAACCGCTTAAGCGTGAGCTAAATTGAAAGTCAACCGACCTCTTGTTCACAATTATCCGATACAGCTATGTTTGCATCATGTATCATGTAGCTTCAACTCAGTACACGTGACTCATGCCATCCATATCCGACTGGTTTCGAAGAACCTGGGAAGCGTCGCCCCCAAAGTCGAAGTCGCTGGTCATCACCCTATTCGGGGACGCAATCGAGCCGCGCGGCGGGGCGATCCGATTGAGCGACCTTATCAGCGTCTTGAACTGGTTCGGCGTCAATGAACGCCTGGTTCGCACGTGCGTATTTCGTCTAATGGGGGAGGGCTGGTTCGTCTCCCGGCGCCAAGGCCGTCATAGTGTTTATTCGCTCACAAAGCAGGGAGCGGTGCGGTTCCAGCGCGCGTACAAGCGCGTGTATTCCGAGCAGCAACGGGAGTGGGACGGGTCGTGGACCCTGCTATATGCGCCTCCTAACCAGGATCCCGCACCCGAACGAAATCGTCTGGAGCGCGAGTTGGAGTGGGAGGGATTTGGCAAGCTCGCGCCAAATGTATTTGGCCAGCCTTCGCCTGAACTGGGGTCATTGCGCGAGCTCCTCGACGGGCTGGATATGTCCAATCGCGTCTTCATTCTGTCTGCACGACCACTCGACGTATTGGCGACATTGCCGCTGCGGAAACTCGTCGATCAATCCTGGAATCTCGATAGCCTCGCAAACGGCTATCGCGCCTTCACGCAACGATTCGGAATGTTCGCTGATATGCAAAGCCTCCCTCGACTTGCACCTTCCGAGTCTTTCGTGGTGAGAACCCTACTTATTCATTGGTTTCGTCGCGTGACGCTGCACGACCCGCAGATTCCAGGTGCCTTACTGTCGGACGATTGGCCAGGTCACGCAGCGCGCCAACTTTGTCATCAAATCTATCAATCGATCTATCGAGATGCCGAGGACTTCCTTTCTCAAACAGTGATGTCATCCGGCGGTGCATTGGCGGAGTTGTCGCCGTGGTTCTATCACCGATTCGGAGGCCTCACATGAAACGTCTCGCGCTTCAGTCTCGTGCCATTGACTTCAACGAACCTTCGTATCAGGCCCGCTTGACTACGAGCGTGAGAATGTCATAGCTCGCCACCAATTCATCTCGCTGATTGGTAACTTCGACATCCCACACAACGACGCCCTGCCCCACCCCCTTTTCATCCTTTTTGTTTCGGTCAATCTTGCGCTTGGCTGTCAGGCGTGCTCGAATGGTGTCACCTATGGCTACCGGTTTCACGAAACGCAGGGTGTCCAGACCATAATTTGCCAGCACGGGCCCCGGGCCTGGCGAGACGAAAAGTCCAGCTGCGGCGGAAAGAACAAAATACCCGTGAGCGATACGTTGACCAAACGCCGATTCCCGAGCCGCGATATCGTCGAAGTGCATGTAGAAATAATCGCCCGACACACCGCCAAAATTCACGATATCAGCCTCGGTAACGGTTCTGCGGTGCGTCAGCAGCGAATCACCGATCTGCAGGTCCTCAAAGTAGCGACGGAAGGGATGTATATCCGACTCTCTCACGGCAGCGCCGCGCACGTGCTCGCGAGTCACGGCTGCCAGCATCGTTGGTGATCCTTGAACCGCCGCGCGCTGCAGGTAATGGTTCACGGCGCGTTTTCCAGCAAGCTCCTCGCCGCCGCCAGCCCGTCCGGGGCCGCCGTGCTTGAGCTGGGGAAGCGGCGATCCGTGTCCAGTCGAATCGACCGCGGCTTCCCGATCCAGGACGAGTATGCGACCGTGCAGGACGGCAACCGCAGGAACAACGGTGGCCGCCAGCGCCGGGTCGCCGGTAACTAGCGTCGCGACGAGACTGCCGCGTCCACGTGCCGCCAGTGCCAGCGCCTCCTCGACCGTGTCGTAGCCAATCAGGGTACTGACAGGACCGAAGGCCTCGACGTCATGCACCGCGTCGGCCTTGAAGCCGTCGCGACAAAGCAGCAAGGTCGGTGCGAAGAATGCGCCGCCTTTCAAGTCCTCTCCATGAAGTTGGAAGCCGTCTTCGGCACCGAATACCAGATCGGTGACCTTGCGCAGCAGAGCGACGCGCTCTGCGACGTCCGCCTGCTGCGCCTTTGAGGCTAGCGGCCCCATTTGCACCGACTTGTCCGCTGGGTCGCCGACCACCGTGCTCTTCAGGCGGGCCCGCAACCTTTCTGCAACCGTTTCCACATGGCGGCGCGGAACGATTGCCCGGCGGATCGCCGTGCACTTCTGGCCCGCCTTGGATATCATCTCCCGGGCGACCTCGCGTACGAACAACTCGAACTCCTCATCGTCTGGACCCACATCCGGCGCGAGAATGGCGCAATTCAGCGAGTCTGCTTCAGCGTTAAAGGGGACCGCGTTCGCAATCAGATTTCGATTGACCCGCAACTTGGCCGCCGTGTCGGCTGATCCGGTAAAAGTGACGACGTCCTGGCATAGCAGCCGATCCAGGAGATCTCCGGTACTACCGATCACCAGTTGCAGGCTGCCCGTGGGCAAAATGCCGGAATCGTCGATTTGCCTTACCAGCGCTTCGGTCAGAAAGCTGGTGGCTGTTGCCGGCTTCGCGATACAAGGCATGCCTGCCAGAAACGCCGGAGCAAACTTTTCCAGCAAGCCCCAGACTGGAAAATTGAACGCGTTGATATGAACGGCAATCCCGCCGCGCGGAACCAGGATATGCGTGCCGGCAAATCCCCCCTTCTTTCCAAGCGGGAAGGCGGGCCCCTCGTGCACGACATTGCCTGATGGAAAGTCGTTGCTGCCGATGCTGGCATACGCCATCAGCGTCCCGATTCCCCCCTCAATATCGACCCAGCTGTCCGAGCGGGTCGCTCCTGTCAAATAAGAGAGGGAGTACAACGCATCCTTTCGTTCCTGAAGGAATTTCGCAAGCGCCCTGAGCATGGTCGCGCGCTGCTGGAAATCGAGTCCCAGAAGTCCGGATACGCCGGTTGTTCGGCCAAAATCGAGCATTTCGTCAAAATCGATCGACTCGCCGTGTGTAAAGAAAATGGGTGCACCCGTTACTGCACTGCTCAGCGTCTGCGCTCGTTCACGGCCGACCCAGCGCCCCGCCGAAAAGCTGCGAAGGGTGGTGGAAGTATCCGTACTCATGATTTCCCTTTCTTTCAGGCGCTTTCGATTTACGTGCGCCGCGTCGTCCGGCAGCCCCAACCCTCGCTGGATTATCGGGCCGAACCGTTACAAGAGCACCACCATAGCGACCTATAGGGTCCGAATACCATCAACGATCCAAGCCACACCGGCTGCTGCCATCCTTGTCTCCTTCAGATTCGAGCGCAAGGGGAGCGGTCTCCACTACAGCCCCCAATCCACCGAAAAACAGATCCGCCACGATGGGTGCCATGGCTGCATGAGTAACCCGCCTACCGGACTTAAACCAGGTAAACATCCAATTGATCATTCCGAACAACAGCATGGTCAACGGCTTGACCAAACCGGCCGCATCAAGGTCCGGCCGCATTCGCGCCACGGCCGCAGCCAACGCACGCACGATGAATCGCTCTCCCTCCAGGACCCGGGTGCGGTCTTCGGAGGCCAGAAACTTCACGTCTTCCGTCAGGACGCGATGTTCATTTTGCGCATCGGCGTACTCCTCGACGAAACGACGAATCATGAGCCGGATCGCCGGCTCCGGATCGAGTCCCAGCGCCTCGACCTCCAGCACGACCGCCTTGAGTCGGGCCAGATGCTCTTCGCAAATGAAAGCGAGTAGTTCGTTCTTGTCCTTGAAATAGTGGTAAAGAGCCGGCTTCGAGACGCCGCAGCGCTCGGCAACCTCGTTCATGGACGTCGAGGCATATCCACGCTGTGCAAAGAGCAACGCCGCCTCTGCAAGGATTTGCTCGCGCTGGATCTCGAAACCTGGCGCACGTCTGCGGGCCATGAACCATCACCCTAGACTAGATCGGACACATTCGCGCTGCGCGTCACGCGCTCGCGCGAAGCGGAGTGTCGCGAACCGGCGTTCAGCGTTCATCAAAAGAGACCACGACCCTCGGCGTGAGAGGGTGCGCCTGGCATGTCAGGATGAAACCGGACTCGAGTTCGCCCTTTTCCAGGGCAAAATTGCGCGTCATGCGCACCTCCCCCTCAAGTAGCTTCGCGCGGCATGTCGCACAAACACCGGCCTTGCAGGAAAACGGGACGTCCAATCCGGCATTGGCGGCTGAGTCAAGGACGCTCCTGTCTCCTTTTCGAAATTCGATCTCCCGGCTCAATCCGTCGCGAATGATGACCAGTCGGGAACCCGTCAATTCGTCGGCAACATCCGGCTCCCCCATATCACCCGCAGGGCGCGCGACGGGCACACCGAACCGTTCGATATGGATCTTGCACTCGTCGATCCCGGCAGCGCGCACGGCCTTTTCGGCCTCATCGTTCACATCATGGGGACCGCAGATGTAGACCTGGTCGATGTCAGCGGGATCGACGACAGAGCCCAGGAACTCGGCAATTTTCTCGCGATTCATTCGTCCTGAATTCAACGGTGCATCCATCTGTTCACGGGAGAACACATGGTGAAGCACCAAACGGGTCATGTAGCGATTCTTCAGGTCCTCGATTTCCTCCTTGAACATCGTGGACTTTTGCGAGCGATTACCGTAGATCAACGTGAAGCGGCTCTCGGGATCGCGCGCCAGTACCGATTTGAGTATCGAAAGGACCGGCGTGATGCCGCTGCCTCCTGCGATACCCAGGTAGTGGCGTCCGGCCGGGGCGGTGCGTTTGACGCAAAAGCGTCCCTGCGGCGGCATGACAGGAATGGACAGGCCCGGTTTGGCCTGCTCGTGCAGCCAGGTGGAAAACACGCCGCCCGGCACCTTGCGCACGCCGATGAAGATGGAATCGTCGTTCTCCCCACTGCAGATGGAGTACGAGCGCCGAAGATCGCTTCCTTCCACCAGCGCGCGCAGCGTGAGATGTTGCCCCGGCTCGAAGCGATAGGTCTCGCGCAAGCTCGATGGAAGCTCAAACGAGACGATGACGGCATCCTCCGTATCCTGGCGGATGTCCGCAATTCTCAATTCATGAAAGTCCGTGCTCATCGGCCTGCCGCCATCGACAGCTCAAATCGGCTTAAAGTATTCAAACGGCTCGCGACAACGAACGCAGCGACAAAGCGCCTTGCACGCTGTTGAACCGAAGCTCGATAGCATCTCGGTGTCGGCGCTGCCGCATCGGGGGCAAGCAGGACTATGGACCTTCGATTGCGTCCGCACGAAACGCACCGGGCGCTGGCTTGAAACCTGCCGTGCGCCTGGAGGAGCGATGCCGTAATCCTTCAAACGCTGGCGGCCGCGTTTGAAGGATTACGGCGTGTTCGACGCGCGTTGTGCGGATGATCGCGTCCATGCTCACCATGCTCCTTCCGGGAAGGCTCGCTGAAGATATTGCATCTCGGCCAGGAGGTAACCCATGTGTTCGCTATGCCGGCCGCGTCGACCATACGATCGAAAAGCGACCGCCGGTGGCGCCGAGAGGCGCGCTTCCTTCAGCACTTCATGCAGCTCCGTCCGCCAGGGCCCTTCAACCTCTCCCCAGGCAGGTCCCAATCCGGACGCCCGGGCAGCTGAATCTTCCGGCGTCGCCTCAAAGAGCTCCGGAACGTACGGCCACAGGCTGTTCAGAGCCAAAAACATGCGACGGGCCGATTCTTCCGTACCGTCGCCAAGACGCACACACCAGTCCGCGGCATGTTGTTGATGGTAACGAGACTCTTTTATCGCCTTGCCCGCAATCGCCGCAACCTCGGGGTCGTTGGATTTTTGCAAACCATCCCAAAGAAGACTCAGGAGCGTCGAAACGGCGAGATTGCGCAGGCAAGTGTGCGCGAAGTCGCCCTTGGGCAACTCCACCATGGTGGGGTTGAAATAATCTCGCTCGTCGCGCAGAAAAGCCAGTTGATCTTCGTCGTGTCCCGCGTGCTCAAGCTTGGCGACATGCGAATACAGTGCCCGCGTCTGGCCGATGAGATCCAACGCGATGTTGGTCAAGCCGATGTCCTCCTCCAAGACAGGGGCGTGTCCGCTCCACTCGCCAAGCCGCTGAGCATGGATCAAACACAGGTCGGCGATGCTCAGCAAGTAGCGCAGTGAGGAATCCTCGGAGATTTGAATAGAAGGATTCATCTGGGACTCACATGTGGTTTACCGACTCGGGCAATTCGTAAAACGTCGGATGCCGATACACCTTGCTTTCCATGGGATCGAACAGCATGCCTTTTTCCCCTGGATCGGACGCAAAAATCTGGTCGGACCGCACGACCCAGATACTCGTGCCCTCCATACGACGCGTGTACACATCGCGGGCCATCTTCAGGGCCATTTTTCCATCCGGCGCATGCAGACTGCCGCAGTGCTTGTGGTCGAGTCCCGCCTTGCTTCGAACGAAAACTTCCCACAGCGGCCATTCTTTCCTTTCGCTGTTCACGTCCATCTCTCCCAAAGAATTCCTGACCCTCACGAAGCCGGCTGCAGTTCCGCGTGCTTTTCGGCATAGGCCATGGCAGCCTGACGCACCCAGGCGCCGTCCTCCCAGGCGCTCACCCGGGCCGCAAGGCGCTCTCGGTTGCACGGCCCGTCGCCACCGACCACTTGCCAGAATTCCTTCCAATCGATCGGACCATAGTCGTAGTGACCGCGGGTCTCGTTCCACTTCAGATCCGGGTCCGGTAGCCGCACGCCAAGAACCTCGGATTGCGGCACAGCGGCATCGATGAATTTTTGACGCAAATCATCATTGGAAATCCGTTTGATGCCCCAGCGCATGGACTGGGCGGAATTCGGCGAGTCCGCATCCGGCGGGCCAAACATCATCAGGGATGGCCACCACCAGCGATTCACCGCGTCCTGCACCATCGCGCGCTGTCCTGCCGTGCCCTTAGTCATCATTGTCAGAAGCGCGTCAAATCCTTGCCGTTGGTGAAAGGACTCCTCTCGGCAGATTCGGACCATCGCACGCGCGTAGGGTGCGTAGGAACACCGGCAAATCGGCACCTGGTTCATGATCGCCGCCCCGTCGACAAGCCAGCCGATGACACCCATATCGGCCCAGGTCAGCGTGGGATAGTTGAAAATCGAGCTGTATTTGGCCCGGCCGCTGTGCAGCGCCTCGAGCATCTGATCACGCGAGATCCCCAGCGTTTCGGCAGCAGCATAGAGGTAGAGCCCGTGCCCGCCTTCGTCCTGGATCTTGGCAAGCAGGATCGCCTTGCGTTTGAGCGTTGGAGCTCGGGTGACCCAGTTGCCTTCGGGCAGCATCCCGACGATCTCCGAGTGCGCGTGCTGGCTGATCTGGCGAATCAAAGTCTTGCGGAAATTCTCGGGCATCCAGTCTTTCGCCTCGATGAACTCTCCGGCATCGATGCGCGCGTCGAATTGCAGCTGAAGCTCGTTCTCATCTACCGAGGTTTCCTTAGTGCCGCTTTCCGATTGTTGCGGGACAAGGTCCATTGCCTGGGTATACATCCGCGTCTCCTGGCGATGACAATCTACGGAAATCTTCAACTATTTCGGGCGCCGATCGACAACGCGACGCGCCTTGCCAACCAGTGTTCGCTCGATGGATCCCGGCGCCTCCACGGTGACCTGGCACGAAACGCCAACCAACGTCTTGATGCGGTGCGCCAGCCAGCTTCCGACATTGCCAACCTCCGCCGCTGAAAGCCTGGCGCTGGCCTCCCGCAATTCGCAGCGAACCTGAACTTCGTCGAGGATCCCGTCTCGGCTAACGACAATCTGGTACTGCCCGGATAAGCGCTCGCTCTGCAGGACGATCTCTTCGATCTGGGTCGGAAAGACGTTCACGCCCCGGACGATCAGCATGTCATCGGATCGACCGGTAATCTTCGCAATTCGCCGGAACGAGCGTGCCGTCGGCGGCAGCAGGCGAGTCAAATCACGTGTCCGGTAGCGAATGACCGGCAACGCCTCTTTGGACAGTGTCGTAAAGACCAATTCACCTTCTTCGCCATCGGGCAAGACTTCCCCAGTCTCCGGATCAATGATCTCGGGCAGGAAGTGATCTTCTGCAATCACGGGCCCGTCTTTGGATTCGATGCACTCGCTTGCAACACCTGGACCCATTACTTCCGATAGTCCGTAGATGTCGACCGCGTCGATGCCGGCGGATCGCTCGATGTCCTTTCGCATCGCCTCGGTCCACGGTTCGGCTCCAAAGATTCCGACTTTCAGCGAAGACGCCTTTGGATCAAGGCCCTGCCGGACGAATTCTTCGATCAACACTTGCATGTAGGACGGGGTGACCATGATGATGTCGGGCTTGAAGTCCTCAATGAGTTGGACTTGGCGCTCCGTCTGTCCACCGGACATCGGGATGACCGTGCAGCCGGCGCGTTCGGCGCCGTAGTGGGCGCCGAGCCCGCCGGTAAAAAGGCCGTAGCCGTAGGCAACGTGTACCGTGTCCCCTCGCCGGCCTCCAGCAGCGCGAATCGCGCGCGCCACGAGATGGGCCCACGTATCAATATCCTTGAGCGTGTAGCCGACAACGGTCGGCTTTCCAGTGGTCCCCGACGACGCGTGGATACGTGCGACGCGCTCGCGCGGCACGGCGAACATTCCGAACGGATAGTTATCGCGCAAGTCCTTCTTGGTCGTGAAGGGAAATCGCGCCAGATCGCTCAATTGCTTCAAGTGCGACGGATGCGCCTTTGCTTCGTCAAAGACACAGCGATAGTGCGCTACGTTGTCGTACGCATGTTGCAGCGACCATTTCAATCGTTCGAGCTGCAGACCCTCGACTTCGTCGCGACTTGCCCGTTCAATGGGCTCCAAATCTGCCGGTACGGCGTTCCTCACGGGCATCCCGGTCTCCCCATCGTTTTGTCTGGTTCGCGCGACCGAAAGCCGCTGGCGGCTACAAGAATCACAGCGGCTTCTTAGGAAGGACCGTGCGACCCGAAATCCGGGCGGAGCGCCCACGAAAAACGGCGACCGCCAAGCCATCCTGGTTGGTGACTTCGACGTCGTACAGGCCGGTTCGACCTGTCGTTGCCACCTCCGTCGCCGTAGCGGTCAGGCAGTCGCCCTCCCGTGCAGGCTTCGTGAAATCGACCGAAATACAGGACGCGACTGCGAGCTGGTCATAGCTATTGCAGGCGACGGCGAATGCCGTATCTGCGAGGGCAGTCACAACGCCGCCATGGCAAATGTCAAAGGCGTTCAGCATGTCGGATCGAACTGTCATTTTCATGATGGCGGACCCGATCCCTACCCTGAAAACCGAGATGCCCAGACCGCAGGCAGCCTTGTCGTGGGCGAGCAAGAAATCCGCTACCGCAACGGCCAATCTCTGCGCCTGGCTTGTTTCATCCGTCACGTAGCGGAACTCCTGATCGGCAGTTGGCCGGCGTCTCGGCGATGACCGAATCCTTGGCGCCAGCTTGTTTGGGGATTTGGACGAAGGTTTCAGCGGGTCATAAATTAATTGACCGACCGGTCGGTAATGCATATCATTATCGACAAATTCGCGTTCTGTGCAAGTCATTTTTGGGCGCAAATCAGTCATCTTCCGTTGGCGGAAACATGGGGATGTTCGGCCAACTCTATCTAATACCGTCTAACGGGGGCCAAATATGTCGTTTTTTTCAATCGACGGCGTGGTTCCGGTCGTAGCCCCAAGCGCCTACGTTCACCCGTCCGCAATCCTGATCGGCGACGTCGTCGTCGGACCAAATTGCTACGTCGGACCGCTGGCCAGCCTGCGAGGCGACTTCAGCCGAATCGAGATGAGAACCGGTTCCAACGTGCAAGACGGTTGCGTACTGCACGGATTTCCCGGCCACGACACCTTGGTGGAAGAGAACGGCCACATAGGGCACGGAGCGATCCTGCACAGTTGCACCGTCAGGCGCGGCGCCCTGGTCGGCATGAATTCCGTCGTCATGGACGATGCCGATATCGGCGAAGAGGCGTTCGTCGCCGCGAATAGCTTTGTCCGTGCGGGAATGAAGATCGCTCCGCGTACGCTGGTCGGCGGAACGCCCGCGAAACTGATGCGCGCGCTCGGTGCGCAGGAACTTGCCTGGAAGCAAGTGGCAACCGAGAGCTACCAGCACCTGACCGAGCGTTGTCTTGCAACGATGAGGGAAGTCTCACCCCTGATCGCTCTAGATTCGGGACGACCGTCTCTCAGGGTGCCCCACGTACGCCCTTTGCTGGAAACACCGCGAAGTTAGGTCTCGGCAAATCGCGTCGCTTTGAAGATAGAGGACAGCATGAATTTCGAAAACATCCTGTATGTACTCGCGGACGGTATCGCGAGAATCACGTTCAATCGTCCCGACAAGCTGAACAGCCTCACTGAGGAAATGCACACGGAGCTGCGCAGTGCGCTGGACGCGGTTCATGCTGATCCGTCTGCGCGCGTGCTGGTGCTGACGGGCGCCGGACGGGGCTTTTGTGCCGGCCAGGATTTGGGCGACCGCGCCATGCAGATGCAGTCGGGCAAGATGCCCGACATCGGCAACACGGTCGAGCGCAACTACAAACCGTTGATACTGCGTCTCGCCAACCTGCGCGTGCCGACCATCGCCGCTGTCAATGGCATCGCCGCAGGCGCCGGTGCAAATATCGCGTTGGCCTGCGACCTGGTCGTCGCAGCCAAGTCGGCTGCATTTTTGCAAGCCTTCAGCAAAATCGGCCTGATTCCGGACACCGGCGGTACCTGGCTCTTGCCTCAGCGCATCGGCATGGCACGCGCGATGGGTCTCGCACTTCTGGCAGAAAAGCTGCCCGCCCAGAAGGCCGCCGAGTGGGGCCTGATCTGGGCCGCTGTCGAAGACGACCAGTTCGCAGAGTCAATCGACCGGCTGGCAAAACAGCTATCGACCGCCGCAACCAAGGCCCTGGTACGTACTCGCCAGGCTATGCATGCCGCACCGATCCATACGCTGGAACAGCAACTCTCCATGGAAGGCTCGTTCATGCGCGAACTCGGATGGAGCCCGGACTATGCCGAGGGGGTGGCGGCATTCATGCAAAAGCGCATTCCAGAGTTCAAAGGCGAATGATCTTCCCTGCCCGTTCCTCGTTGCTGCTGTCGGCACCGGGGACAAGCGCGCGCTTGCGTGCAAGAGCATGGCCGTCCTGTTCGAATGATTCTGATTTTTCACGGAGGAGATCACGCATGAACAAAACAATGAGGAGTTTTTTTTCCGGCACCGTTCTCGCTCTTGGTGCTCTGTCTGCCAATGCAGAGCCGATCAAGATCGGTTCTGTGCTCTCAATAACCGGCCCGGCGGCATTCCTGGGTGATCCGGAGCTCAAGACACTTCAAATGTACGTGGAAGACATCAACAAGAAGGGCGGCGTGCTTGGCCGTCCCCTGCAACTGGTCTATTACGACGACGGCAGCGACGCCGCCAAAGCGAACAGCTTCGGCAAACGCCTGATCGAAGACGACAAGGTCGACATTCTGGTCGGAGGTACGACCACCGGTTCCACCATGTCGATGGTACCGCTGGTAGAAAAGGCGAACCTCCCCTTCATCTCGCTCGCCGGTGCCGTGGTCATCATCGAGCCGGTCAAGAAATGGGTGTTCAAGACACCACACACCGACCGCATGGCCGCGGAGAAGGTCTTCGAGGACATGAAAAAACGCGGTTTAACCAACATCGCGCTGTTGTCCGAGACCAGCGGCTTCGGCCAATCCGGTAGGAAGGAAAGCGAGGCCGTGGCGGGCAAGTACGGAATCACGCTGGTCGCCGACGAAACGTATGGCCCCAAAGATACGGACATGAGTCCGCAGCTGAGCAAGATCAAGGGCATTGCCAGCGCGCAGGCCGTGTTCGTATTCGGTCTTGGTCAGGGCCCGGCCATCGTCACCCGCAACTACCGCCAGCTGGGCATTACCTTGCCGCTCTACCACTCACACGGTGTCGCCTCGGGCGAGTACCTGAAACTTGCCGGCTCGGCCGCTGAGGGTGTGCGCCTGCCGTCCCCGGCCCAACTGATCCCGGAGAAATTGGCCGCCAACGATCCGCAAAAGCCCGTGGTCGCCGCCTACGAGAAATCCTTCAAGGAAGTCTACAAGCAGGACGTTTCGACATTCGGCGGCTACGCCTATGACGGCCTGATGCTTGCGGTCGAGGCGATCAGGAAGGCTGGGGGTACCGACAGGGTCAAGGTACGCGACGCGATCGAAGCAACCCGGGGTTTTGTCGGCACGAGCGGGACTTTCAACATGTCCGCAACCGATCATTTGGGGCTGGACCTGTCTTCGTTCCGCATGCTGGAGGTCAAGGGCGGCGAATGGACCCTGGCGCAATAGCCCAGTCTTTTCCCGGACTCGGTCGCTGGCCTCAGGCCGGCGCTTTCCAAGGAGCACGGGAATTCCCAAGCAACCCGGCTGTTCTGCATGGCCAGGTCCGCTTGACCTGAGGGAAGGCATCGTGTTCGCTCAATTGCTGCAGATCTTGTTCTCGGGCGTGACAGTTGGCGCCACGTATGCGCTGGCGGCGCTGGGCTTCACCCTGATCTACAACGCTTCGGGCGTGATCAATTTCGCCCAAGGCGAGTTCATCATGCTTGGCGGCATGTTGGCGTTGATGCTGATCCAGGTCGGGGTGCCGCTGCCGATTGCAATTGGGCTCGCGGTGCTGATCACTGCACTGGTTGGGATGTTGGTGGAGAAGGCGGCCATCGAGCCGGCCGGCGATGCGGAGGTGGGAACGCTGATCATCATCACCATCGGCGCGTCACTCGCGATCCGCGGCCTCGCGCAGGTTTTCTTCGGCAAAGGCGCGCACGCCCTGCCGGCGTTTTCCGGGGAGACACCGATCCCCGTTCTGGGTGCGGCTCTGTTGCCCCAGAGCCTTTGGGTACTCGGCGTAACCGCCGTAATCGTTGCCGCACTCACATGGTTTTTCGGCCGGACACTCACCGGCAAAGCGATGCTGGCCACCGCACACGACAAACTGGCTGCACAGTTGGTCGGTATCAACACGCGCTTTATCCTGATGTTGTCTTTCGGCCTTGCTGCCGCATTGGGAGCCAGCGGCGGCATCCTGGTTGCGCCGATCACCTACACGAGCTACGACGTCGGCATCATGCTCGGCCTCAAAGGCTTCGTCGCCGCGACGCTCGGCGGTTTAGGCAGCGGCGTCGGTGCAGTTGCAGGAGGCTTGCTCCTCGGGATTGTTGAAGCGATGACCGCCGGCTATATCTCTTCTGCGTACAAGGACGCAACTCCATTCGTGTTGATACTGTTCGTACTCTTCCTCCTGCCGCAAGGACTCTTCAGCAAAAAGGCAACCGACCGGGTGTGACGATGAACCGGACGCTGATCGGTTGGATCGTTTTGGCTCTGGTCCTTCTTGCGCTGCCACTGGCGCTTCCGAATGTCTACTACTACGACGTTGCAATCCGCATCGCGATAAATGCCTGTGTCGCGATCGGCTTGAACCTGCTGATCGGTTACACGGGTCAGATCAGCCTCGGGCACGCTGGCTTTTTCGGCATCGGCGCCTACACGTCGGCGATCCTCACCGCTCACTTTGACTGGGTACCGGCGGGAGCATTGCTGGCCGGGGCGACAGCAGCCGGTTTGCTGGCGTTCTTGGTCGCACGGCCGATTCTCAAGCTAAAGGGCCACTATCTGGCGATGGCCACGCTCGGTCTCGGGATGATCTTGACAATCATTTTCGTCAACGAGGCTGCCTGGACCGGCGGTCCCGACGGCATGCCGGTAGGTGCCTTCCAGCTCTTTGGATGGGAGATTGCCGGCGAGCGTTCGTGGTACTGGGTCGTGGCATGTCTACTGCTGGTCGTTACGTGGCTTGCCTTGAACCTGATCAACGCCCCGGCCGGGAGGGCACTGCAGGCGATTCGCGGCTCCGAAGTTGCCGCACGGGTGGTTGGTGTCGACGCCGCCGCGTTCAAGGTTCGAGTCTTTGTTCTGTCCGCAGTACTGGCCAGCGCCATGGGCAGCCTGAGCGCCCATTACGTTGGTTTTGTCACGCCCAGCGTGGCGGGCTTCTTCCACTCCATCGAACTGGTAACCATGGTCATCGTCGGGGGCATGGCCTCGGTGTTCGGTTCCATCCTGGGCGCCGTGATCCTGACCATGCTGCCGCAACTGTTGTCCGCGTTCGAAGGATGGGAGACGGTCGTCTTTGGCGTCATTTTGATGGTGACGATGATTTTCTTGCCCAAGGGACTGGTGCCTACGTTGCGCCTCCGATTCAGCCGCGGAGAGAGCTGATGCTTGTCGTCAACAAGGTCTCCAAGACGTTCGGCGGCGTCAAGGCAGTGCAAGGCATCTCCTTTTCTATCAAGGAGCGAACGATCTACTCCGTGATCGGCCCCAACGGCGCCGGCAAGACCACACTGTTTAACCTGATCAGCGGAATCTGCACACCAAGCGAAGGCGAGATCCTGCTGGACGGCGAGAACATCGCCAACGAGAGTCCGGACAAGCTGGCGCGCCGTGGCATGAGCCGAACGTTCCAGAATCTACAGGTGTGCATGAACATGAGTGCCCTCGAAAATGTGATGATCGGTGCACACCTGAGGTTGAACAGTGGACTGTTCGCCGGCATGCTGCGTATGCCCTCCCTCAGCCGGGCCGAAAAAAAATGTCACCAAGAAGCTTCCGAACTGATGGAATTTGCAGGCGTCGGCAGCTATATCAGGGCGCATGCGAGCCAGATGCCCTATGGTGCACTAAAGCGCCTGGAAATCGCCAGGGCGCTGGCCGCCAAGCCGAAGCTGCTGCTCCTCGATGAGCCCGCGGCCGGGCTGAATCACACTGAAACCGCCGAAATCGATATATTGATCCAGAAGGTCGCAGCATCAGGCGTCACCGTTGTTCTGGTGGAACATGACATGAAGCTGGTGATGAATCTCTCCGACCGCATTCTGGTACTCGACTACGGCAAAAAGCTAGCTGAAGGCACGGCAGCCGAAGTTCGCACCAATCCCGAGGTCATTGCGGCCTACCTCGGGGCATCCGCCTAGAGATAGAGCATGCGCGCACTCGAAATCAGGTTCGGTCGACACGCGAACCCGCGAGTGCCGTGACCATGCTGGAGATCCGAAGTATTTCCAGCCGCTACGGCCGCATCCAAGCGCTGCACGGCGTTGACCTGGATGTAAAGCAAGGGCAACTGGTCGCCCTGGTCGGCGCCAATGGGGCTGGCAAGACGACCTTGCTGCGGACCATTTCCGGGGTTCAGCCGGCCTCGGCCGGATCCATACACTTATTCGGTCGCGACATCACCCGCCTTCCCCCCTACGAGCGTGTCCGGCTTGGTATCTGCCAGGTCCCGGAGGGCCGCCACGTTTTTGGCCCGATGAGCATCGAAGACAATCTGCGGCTTGGAGCTTATGCACGCGCCCGCAACAATCTCGACGCCGACCTCGAACGAATGTACGAGTTGTTTCCGATTCTCAAGGAAAAGCGTGCGCTGCCGGCTGGGACGCTGTCCGGCGGCCAGCAGCAGATGCTCGCCATGGCCCGCGCGCTCATGGGACAGCCAAGACTGCTGTTGCTGGACGAGCCGTCGATGGGACTTGCACCGTTGCTGGTCGAGGAGACCTTCCGTGTGGTCAAGCACTTGAAGTCTGAGGGCATTACGATTTTCCTGGTCGAGCAAAATGCCCACGCTGCGCTTTCCATCGCCGACGTCGGATACGTGATGGAGACGGGACGCACGATTCTTACGGGCACTGGAGAGAATCTGCTGAACAACGAGCAGGTGAAGCAAGCTTACCTCGGCATGTAATGATGGGGCGGTGTCGCACCACAGATCGTTTTACTCGCAACCCAAGTCGAAGGAGAGACGATGATTAAAGTGAGCGTGATGTATCCAAACACCCCCGGGGCGCGCTTTGACCACAAATACTACAAAGATAAGCACATGCCGATGGTCAAGAGCAAGATGGGCGACGCCTGCACACACTATACGGTCGATAGGGGACTCGCCGGCGGCGCTCCGGGCGCGCCAGCCATCTATGTTGGAATGTGTCACATTTTCTGTAATTCCATAGAGGCGTTCCAGGCCGGTTTCGGTCCCCACGCGAAGGAGATCATGGCGGACATCCCCAACTACACGGACCTCACGCCGGTCATTCAAGTCAGCGAAGTCGTTGTTGCGTGACGGCCTTTCCAGGGCCGGTCGAACGCTCCATTCCGTCGAATGCATCGCGCGCGCGACGGATCTGTAGGCGATGCCTTTCGGCCCAGGTCGTCAGGGCAAGCAGCGGTTTTACGAGGGTGCGACCAAGCGGAGTGAGCGTGTAATCGACACGCGGTGGAGCTGTCGGCAATACGTTCCGCGTCAGAAGGCCGTCTCGTTGTAGGTTGCGCAAGGTAAGAGCCAGCATGCGCTGAGAAATACCTTCGATGTCTCGTTGTAGTGCGCTAAACCGCATCGGTCCGTCATGCAGATATCCGATGACGCAGATTCCCCACTTGCCGCCCACGCGACTCACAATTTCGCGCGTTGCAACCCTGGGCCCACCGGGCATATCCCGTTTCCTTGGCCGCATGCACGTGCCCTCTCGCAAACACATTCATTTGAATAGAACACCATGAGCACGCATGGTTGAACACTTTTCGTCGTCGACAACACAATACGCGCACATGCGCCCGACTATAAGGAGCATATACGCGTATTGTCAAGCTACCAGACCGCAGGCCTGAAGATTCGCTGAGCTTGGCTCGATCTGGAGGTGGTCGCAGGTGGGCGCGACGCGGTTCTCGCGGCGTTTGCAGTGGCAAACATGCCTGCGCCTCGGGGACGTCCGCCCTCTACCTAGCCGGAACCAGTGCTGTCGGGGTGTCGCTTGCAACACGTGGATTGGAGGGCAAATCCCAGCCGCCACCCAGCGCGCGGAATGCGCTCACGGCTGCACGCGCCGCATCCGCCCGGGTGCTGTCCAGATCGTCACGAGCGACGAGGAGTTGACGATCCGCGTCCAGCACGTCGGTGAGCGTTATGGCGCCTGCCTTGTAGGCTCGCTCGGACAGATCGCGCGCGCGCGTCAGCGAGGCAACTTCATCCTGCAGCTCCTGCCGGCGTGCCTCCGTTTGCGAGAGCGCCATGAAAGCGTTCTCCACGTCTTCGGTGGCTTTCAGAGCCG
>VBCK01000129.1 GCA_005882215.1 Betaproteobacteria bacterium
CTTGTCGAGCTGGCTCTGCAGAAGAATCATGTCGACCGTGTCTTGCACCGACGCGTCATGCACGAAAATGGTCGTCTTCACGTCGTTGCGCACGTCGCGGTCGAAGATCACGTTCAGTCCCGTGGTGCGCGACAGCGCCTCGAACACCATCCTCAGGTTGGCATCGCGGAACTGCAGCGATACGGGCTTCTTCATCACGGAGCCGGCCGCGATCTGCGCCGCCCTGGCGGCCTCGGCCTTGTCCATCTCGTCGGCGATCCGCGAGGCAAGCGCCTTGGCGTCGGAGCGCTCGCCGTTTTCCTGCAGCACGGCGTGAGCCTTCTCGCGCGCTCCCGCAAGGTCATGCGCCGCCAGCAGCTTTTCGGCCTCGGCCAGCAGCGCGTTGTGGCGCTGGTCCATCTCGATGTTCGACAACCCGCGCAGTGCCCGGTCGTTGCCCGCATCGATCTTCAGCGTGTTCAGGTACAGCTGCCGCGCCGCCTCGTACTGGCGGGACCGGCGTGCCTCGTCGGCCTGCGCCAGCTGCGAGTTGACGGTAAAACTCAGCTGCTTCAGGTAGTCCATCCGGTACTGCGAATTGGTCGGCTCGGCGTTACTCGCGGCCTCCAGCGCCGCCAGGCCTCTCTCACGGTCCCCCGCGGCCATCGCCTGCAGCCCCTCGGCATGCTGGCGCGATACCGCACAAGCGGCCAGCAGCCCCACCGCGGCCAGCATGGCCGCCCCTCCCATCCATCCGCGCAAACGCCAGCACTGCATGCTCATCCTCCCGTGACTTCAATGGTCTGGCGCTGTTGAAGCGGCAGATACGTGACGACAACCTGGGCCGAGTTGAACGACTCGACCCGGTAGGTGCTCTCGACCACATCGCCGACGTGCACCACGTACAGTGCATCGCCCTTGGCAATGAAGGCGGCTGGCTTGGACGACTTCTCCTCCAGCAGCCCGACGAAGCGGAACGGCATCGGCGGCGCGGTCGGCGGCGGCGCGGCCGCCGCCTCGACCGTTACCACCGGTGCCGGTGCGGGCGGTGGGGGCGGCGGAAGCCATCCCCGGGCCGCGAACGGGTCCTTGGTCGCCGACTGTTCGATCTTGCTGCGGGTCGGCAGGGCCAGCGCCGCCGGAGCCGCGCTTGTCGCGGGCGCCGCCTGCGCCGGCTCCCGGCCGGCACTCATCTTGCCGCTCGAAGCGTCTTCGGTCCGGGCGACCGACTGAACGACGCCCTCGTCCGACGAGAAGTGAAAGGCCGCGGCAAAGGTGGCGGCGCCGGCTGCGGCCAGGATCGCCGGCCGGACCCAGGCGGGGCGCTGGCTCATGATGCCCGCTCCCGGTAAAACAGCGTGAAATGCACGCGCGATTCCAACTGGTCGGCCGCCGAGCCCGGGCGTTCGACGCGCAACTCGTCCAGGCTCGCGTGCGGCAGCTTGTTCAGCACCTCGGCCACGAAGGCCTTCACCGGCGCGTAGTGTTCCTTCACTGGCAGGATCACGTCGAAACGCTCCAGGCCCCCGGAGCCCTCGACCGTTCGCACCGAGTACTCGCCGCGCCCCAGATCGACGTGAGCCGCTTGCGCCGCCGAGAAGATCACCCGCAGGTCGGCGGTGGACTGTCGGGCCGGAGGAAACCACTGCTGGAACCGCGCCAGCTGTTCGGCCGGGGTGTGATCCTCGACGTGCGCGATCCCGATCTGCGCCATCCGCGCGCGGACCTGCTCGGCGCGCGCGCTGAGCCATTCGTTCTCGCGATGGGCCAGTGTGGCCAAGGCGAGCCCGATTCCGGCCGCCAGCAGCAGCGCGATGCCTGCGATCCCGGCCGTGCCAAGCCGCAGCTGGGCCCACCGTCCCAAACGATTCAACGCATGCAGCGCGAGATTCATCCGGTTCATACGCCGCTCCACTTCAACTGCACGACGAACCGCACCGGTGTGCCCGGCGTCTGCACCTGCACCAGGTGCGAGGTCAACCACACGTCGGAGAACTGCCGCCCGCCCTGCAAGGCTTGCAGGTAGTCGAGCATCGCGGCCGAGTTCTTGGCTTCGGCCGTGATTCGCACCACGTGGCGCTGGGCCGACGGCTCCACGCCGAGCAGTGCCACTTCGGGGGTCGGTACCGCTTCCAGCGCCGCCAGCATCTCGGCCCACGGCATCTGCAGCTCTTTCGCGATCTGATTGGCTGCCTTCGAGACGCGCGGATCCAGCGGGGGTCCGGAGCGCACCGTCTCGCCGCGCGCGCCGGCCAGGCGCCCGTTGGCCGAGCTCAGCTCGCTCGCCAGCGCCATCCGGGCTGCCTGCGCGGACTGGAACTGCACCGCGGCCATCAGCGCGGCGGCCAGGCCGGCGGCGAGCAGCACCCAGCCGACCGGCCGGTTGCGCCGGGCCGGCGAAAAATCCAGATCCAGTCGGGGCAACTTCTTCGCGGCCACTTTCTTCGCGACCGGGTTCTTCGGGACCACTTTGCTCGACATGATTCGGGCCCCCTCAAACGACCGTGGCCAGTGCGACCCACGGCGGCGGCGGTGTCCAGCCCGCGGGCAGTAACGCGAAAAAGCGCGTATCGGCGTCGAGCGACATGCCGGCGCTTCGCAACAGGCTGCGCCCGCGCACTTCGAGATCCTCCGGTGCGCGCACGCCCAGCTCGAAGCTCATCGCCGTCAGTACGCCGCCTGCGGCCACCGCAAGCTGAGTGCCCGTTTCGCGCACCAGCGAGATCACTGCGCTGCGGGACGCCAACCGATTACGGTTTGCGTTGTATTCATGGACGAATTCGCCGGCGATTTCGCCGGGGTGCAGCTTGTGCAGCTGCAGCAGGGTCTGCAGCGAAGGCAGCACCGCCGCCGGCATCCCACACGCGACCGTGCATTGACCGCCGCTCTGGGTCTGCCAGCGCGTCACCACGTCGCTGGGCGGCAAGCCGGCCACGTCGGCCAGCGCGGAACGCACAACGTCGTCAGCCGCGCGCGGCGACAGGCTGCGCAGATCGGCCCGCACGATGTCATACAGCATCCAGGCGTCACCGATCAACACGTCGCAGGTCAGCCCCTTGATCGGACCCGTGGCGGCGACCAGCGCCGCGAACAGCGGATCGACCGCCACGATCGCTTCGGACACCGTCGCCACACCGGGCCGATACTCGATCTGCTGGGTGGCGGCGACCCGTGGCTTGCGCCAGCCAGCCACCAGGTCGAGCCGAGCGCCTTCGGCGCCGACCCGCAAGCGCAGCCGCCGACTCAGTCCAAAGCCGGCCCCCGCCTTCGCCGCTTTCGCGGCTACGGCGGGCTTGCCGGGCTTCGCCGCGTCCACGGCTTCGGCGGGCTTGTTATTCGACGGGAGTGACACGGTTGATCTCCTCCAGCGTGGTGTCGCCCGACATGGCCGCGTTCAGCGCCGCCTCGCGCAGCCCGACGAAGCCGGTCTCGCGAGCCTCGGCCTTGATCTGCGAGATCGGAGCGCGCTCGCCCAGCAGATCGCGCATCCGGTCGCTCATCGCCAGCGTCTCGGCGATCGCACGGCGACCCTTGTATCCGGTGCCGCGGCAGTGCGTGCAACCGAGGCCGCGCCGGAAGCGCGCGGTGTAGGCGGCGCGCTTGTCCACGCCTGAACGGGCCAGCAGGTCGGCCGGCGGACGGGACGGTGTGGCGCACCGCGAGCAGTTGAGCCGCACCAGCCGTTGGGCCAGGATTCCGTTCAGCGCCGACATGAAGCTGTAGCTGTCCACGCCCATGTTGGTGAAGCGCCCCATCACGTCGAACACGTTGTTCGCGTGCACGGTGGTGAACACCTGGTGCCCGGTCAGCGCGGCCTGCACCGCGATCTGGGCCGTCTCGGGGTCGCGAATCTCACCGACCATGATCTTGTCCGGGTCGTGCCGCAGGATCGAGCGCAGACCGCGCGCGAACGTCAGCCCCTTTTTCTCGTTGACCGGGATCTGAAGCACGCCCTGCACCTGGTATTCGACCGGGTCCTCGATCGTGATGATCTTGTCCAGCCCGGTGTTGATCTCGGTCAGCGCCGCGTACAGCGTCGTGGTCTTGCCGCTGCCGGTGGGGCCGGTCGCCAGCAGCAGGCCGTGCGGCAGCGTCGACAGGCGCCGGATGAAGTCCAGCACAGCCGGCTCGAAGCCGAGGTTGTCCAGCTTGATCTGGCGGGCCTCGCCGCCCAGGTTGTTGCGGTCCAGAATCCGCAGCACCGCGTCTTCGCCGAAGATGTTCGGCATCACCGACACGCGCAGGTCGATCTCGCGCTCGCCCACCGAGACCTTGATGCGGCCGTCCTGCGGCACGCGCCGCTCGGCGATGTCCAGTTCGGCCAGCACCTTGATCCGCGACAGCACGTGGTGAGCCGCCTCCAGTCCGTCGACCCGCTTGACCACCTCCAGCACGCCGTCGACCCGGTACTTGATGGTCAGGCCCGAGTTGTGCGTCTCGAAGTGGATGTCGCTCGCGAGCGCTTTCAACGCATCGTGGATCGTGGAGTCCACCAGCCGTACGATCGGGCTGCTGGAGGCGCTGATGTCGGCCAGCGCGACCGACACTGCCTGCGAATCGTTCGTTCTGGGGCCGGCCGAAACCGATTCGACCGCGTCCATCGCGCGCATCGAGCGTTCGGCCTGCGCCAGGAAGGCGCGCAGATCCTCGCCCGATGTCAGGCCCCAGCCGAGCTTGTTGCGACGGCGCTGGCGCATCCGTTCGGCGGCCCAGGATCGCGTGCGGGTGTCCAGCGGGTCCGTCAGCACGACCAGCGTGCGCTGGTCGGCGGTCGTCAGCGCGATCGTCAGCCGCTGGTTGGTCTCCAGGAACGAGATCGCCTCGAAGTCCGGCGTGCAGGCCCGCAGGTCGGTCAGCCCCATCGGCTTCAAGCCGAAATACGCGGCCGCGGCAGCGACGAACTGCGGCCCGGCCAGGCCGATCGCCTCGGACAGGGCCTCGACCGGACGCCGCGCTCCGGCCTGCTCGAGCGCGCGCCGCACCAGCTCGTCACTGAGCACGTTGTTCAGGCTCGCCGGTGCATTCATCGTGTGAGCTCCCTTACCTCGTTCCAGTTCTCGTCTCGGCGTCAGCGGTGAAGCGCTACTGCAGACTCGTAGCCAGATCGAAGATTGGCATGTACATCAGCACCACGATCGCCCCGATTACCAGCCCAATGAAGATCATCAGCGCCGGCTCGACCAGGCGAGCGGTCAGATCGATGGCCCGATTCAACGCAGCCTCCTGGAACGACGCGATCCGGGACAGCACGTCGGCCAGGCGCCCGGTGCGCTGCGCGACCTCGAGCATCCGCAACGCGACCGTGTCGGCGATCTGCGCCTGCGCGAGCGCGGGTCCGATCGGACGACCCTCGGCGATCTGCCGGCGCGCGCCATCGAGAGCCAGCTGGTCTTCCAGGGACAGCAGCCGGCGGCCCATGTCGAATGCGCGCAGCACCGGGATGCCGCCCTGGACCAGCATCGCGCTGGTCCGGTAGAACTGCGCGTGCCGGAACAGCCGCACCAGCGGGCCGATCAGCCAGGCCCGCTGCAGGCCCGGAATCTGCCAGCCGCTGCGCGCAGCGCGCAGCAGGCCGAACGAAAGCAGCGTGACCACGCAGACGAAACCGCCCAGGAACAGCGCCGGATGGGCGGCCACCGACTTGCCCCAGCCGAGCAGCAGTTGCGAGGCGAGCGGCAGCTTCTTGCTGGCGCCCTCCAACAGCACGGCGAAACGCGGCACGACCACGCCGAGCAGGAAAATCACGACCAGCGACCCCACTGCCAGCAACAGCGCCGGATAGATCGCGGCCCCGACCAGCTTGCCGCGCAGCATCCGCATCGATTCCAGGTGCGTGCTGAAGCGTCGCAGCGCGGACACCAGATCGCCGGTCTGTTCGCTGGCCGAAACCGACGCCACCAGCAGCGGAGGAAATGTATCGCCTCGATTGGCGAGCGCCGCCGACAGCGGCAAGCCTTCGATCACGTCGCGCGTGACCGCCTCCAGCGCCTGGCGCCCGGAGGAGTCCCGCTCTTTCTGCGACAGCGTACGCAGGGTGTCCACCATTCCGAGCCCGGCGTCGAGCAGCGCGGCCAGCTCGTCGGTGAAAAGGCCGACATCCAGCCGCTGGCGCCGCAGTCCCTTCCAGTTCGAGGTCCGGATCTCGCGGCACGACAGAACGCGCAGGCCGCGCAGCTGAAGCTGCTCGCTGGCCTTGGACGCATCGGAGGCGCGCAGCCGTTCGGTGAGCAGCGAGCCTTGCGGCGACACTGCGACCACTTCGAACAGGAACTGGGAGGCGCTGTTCATTGAGAAGGAGGCGCGGATGAGTGCGGGCTCGAATCGGGCGGATCGCTACTGCGTCTTGACCTGGGCGGCCGAGTCCCAGGAATTCACGTCGGCCGCTTCACCGGTACCGCCAGGCTGGCCGTCGGAGCCGTACGAGGTCAGGTCGTAGTCGCCGTGATCCCCCGGAGTCTTGTACCGATAGGCACGCCCCCAGGGGTCCCCGGGGACCTGCTGCTTCGCCAGGTAGGGTCCCTGCCACCGGTCCACTCCGTCGGGCTTGGCGACCAGTGCCTGCAGGCCTTGCTCGGTGGTCGGATACGTGCCGACATCAAGACGGTACGTGTCCAGCGCTTTGCCCAGTTGCTCGATTTGTGCTCGAGCGGCGGTCGTGTTCGATTTACCGACCTGGCCGAAATAGCGGGGAGCAACGATGCCGGCCAGCAGTCCGATGATCACGACCACGACCAACAGCTCGATCAACGTGAATCCGTGCGCGCCACGCTTCGAGCGCGGAGGCGTCTGTGCGGACATTGCTGGGGTCAAATGCACTGCCACTGAAGCCTCCGAATCGAAAAATTTGGCGCCGGCTGTTAGTGCTGCCCAGGCGACCAGGACGCTCTCCAGAAACAGGGGATGAGTGTGTATCCCCATCCCCTCTCTTTGGCATAACGCCCGGGGAGAGAAGATTAGCCCAGCACTTTTCCCTTAGCAACCATCCTCTGCAACGACGCGACAACCGGTAGCATGGCCCTACATGTGGGATGGGCGGGTACCCAGCTTAGGGTCTGGTCGGTACGGATGGGAGGGTTGGCATGGGGAAGGCAACCCTGACACGCAGACCACCGAGAGCGGATCTGTCCAGGTCAATTTTCGCATGGTGGACGTCAGCTACCGTGCGGACGATCGACAGCCCTATCCCGCATCCGTCTCCGTCCCCGAACAGGCGATAGAAGCGCTCGAACACCCGCTCGCGCTCCTCCTCGGGAATACCGGGCCCGGCGTCCTCGACAATCGCCAGCCCGAGGCCTTCTTCGGGGCGGACCGTCACCCGGATTTCACGGGCGGCCGGCCCGTGGCGCATCGCGTTGTCGATCAGGTTGCGCAGCAGCGAGGCCACTCCGAATTCCATACCGTCGATCTGGCACGCCGCCAGATCGGCCTCGATCCGCTGGCCGCGCCGGCCCAGCAACGGCCGCACCTCGTCGATCACGTGGCCTGCGATCTGGTCCAGCCGCAGTGGCGTGGCGCCGGTGCGCAGCGCCAGCATGCCGTCCAGCCGCGACAGCGTGAGCAGCTGGTCGACCATGTGGGACGCGCGATCGATCGCGAGCACCAGTTGGCTCAGCGCCTTCTTGCGGTCGGGCGCCGTGCGCGTTAGCTGCGCCACCTGGGCGTGCACCTTGACCGCCGCCAGCGGCGTGCGCAGCTCGTGGGCCGCGGCCGAGGTGAAGCGCCGCTCGTTTTCGAGCGCGTTGGCAAAGCGACGGAACAGCGCGTTGATCTCGTTGACCAGCGGCTGCACCTCGCTCGGCGGCGCGCTGACCTCGATCGGGCGCAGGTCGTTAGGGGAACGCTGCGTCAGCTGGCTGGCCGATTCCTGCAGCGCGCGCGTTGCGCGCCGGATCATCCAGGCGTCGATCATCAGCAACGCCATCAATGAAAACAGGAACAGCCCGAACAGGCTCGCAAGCGCGGTGTACGGATAGGCCTCGCGCAGTTGAAGCGGTTCGGCGATCTGGATCAGCTTGGCCCGATCCTCCGACCAGAACACGACCGTGCGCGCCTGTGCCCCTTCGAAGTCGCGCGTGACAAAGCCGACCTGATCGAACGGAGCGATCGGCCCTTCGCTGGCGTCGCCGCCGTTGGTCAGCAGCAGTTGACGCGGCGCCGGCTGCCAGACCTGGTAGCGGTATCGATGCGCGAGCGACGGATCCTGGTCGACGTGAATCATCCCGCCGCCGGCCAGCCGGATCTCGTCGATCTCGTGGTCGGCCAGTGTCAGCAGCGTCTGCGCCACGCTCTGCATCCGCTGGTCGCTGAGCGTGACGCTTTGACGGTGCAATATGAAATAGGTGGCGGCGCCGCCCGCCACCCAGGCGACCAGCGTGGCAACCGCGATCAGCAGCAGCAGCCTGCGGCGCAGCGACCAGACCGGCTGGCGGCTCTCCGCGCCCGGCTCACGTGACATTGTCCTGGTTCAGCCGGTAACCAGCGCCGCGCACCGTCTGGATCAAGGTGCGTGACAATTTGCGCCGCAGATTGTGGATGTGCACTTCGATCGCGTTGCTCTCGACCACTTCGCCCCATCCATACAGTGCATCTTCGAGCTGGCGCCGGCTCAGCACGCGGTCGCGGTTGCGCAGGAAGGTCTCCAGGATCCGGTGCTCGCGCTTGGTCAGGTCGACCCGGGTGCCGTTGAAGACCGCGATGTGCTCGCTGTGCGACAGCAGCAGCGAGCCGAATTCGAGGCTCAGATTGTTCTGGCCGCTTTGGCGCCGGTTCAGGGCGCGCAGGCGGGCGCTCAGCTCCAGCAGATCGAACGGCTTGATCAGGTAGTCGTCGGCACCCAGGTTCAGCACCCGCACCCGATCCAGCACGAAGCCGCGCGCCGTCAACACCAGTACCGGGGTCACGTTACCGGCGTTGCGCCAATTGCGAAGCAGTTCCTCCCCGGACGTGCCGGGCAGGCCCAGGTCCAGCACGATCGCGTCGAACCGCTGTGAGACCAGCGCCGCCTCGGCTGTAGGGCCGTCCTGTCGCCAATCAACAACAAAGCCTTCCAATTCCAGGCCGCGTGCCGTCGACGAGCCCAGGGCAGCGTCGTCTTCTACGATCAGGATACGCACGATCAAATCCTCTGGTCGCTTAAGAGTTAGTCTAAGCCCGCACAAAAGCAAAGGAAAAACTGGTCCGACCGGAGTCCGCCCGGATCCGCCGTGCGGTGGCCGGCTAACCTTAGACATCGTCACCGGTCGGATACTCTTAAGCTGAAGGCTCCCCGGCGAAACCTCCTGAAGATCCGGTAAGAGGGCCCTTTTCGGACCGACGGGTGGCCCGTAACCGTCGATTCGGTACTCTCGATTGGGTGGTTACACGCGCCCAGTCATCGATCGGCCGTCCGTCGCCGGCGGTAACATCCTCCGCACGCCTGCAACCCGGACGTGCCTGGCCGGTCCAACAAGACGGCACCGGGCGGGCGCCGCCGAGCGGACGGCGCCATACGGTCTTGGGCATGTGAACGACCATCGGGTTCCTGGAGAACGAGTTGACGATGTTTCCTAGGCTGGCGACGCCGTTGCTCGCGCTGGTTGCAGTGGCCGCGGCGGGTCCAACCGGCGCGCAGCAAACGCGCTCCGGGCACGTTGCCGCCGAACTGGTATCGGAATTCGAAGCACTGACTCCGGGTCAGGCGGCCAGCGTCGGGTTGCGCCTCGTACACGAGCCGCACTGGCACACCTACTGGACGGTGCCAGGCGATGCCGGGCTTCCAACCCGGCTGGCGTGGCAGCTGCCGCAGGGCGTCCAGGCCGGTCCCATCCAGTGGCCCGTGCCCGAGTTGCTGCGGGTCGGATCGCTGGCCAACTACGGCTATGAGGGCACCGTGCTGTTGCCGGTGACGATAAAGACGCCCGCTGCGCTGGCGCCCGGCAGCACGGTCCGATTAGCGGCCCATGCCGACTGGCTCGTGTGCGCCGACATCTGCATACCGGAGAGCGCGGACCTGACGCTGGTTCTGCCGGTCGAGGCGGCCGGGCATCCGGCACCCAGCCGCTATCAGGGCGAATTCGCGGTCGCGGCGGCACGGATCCCGAAGCCGATCGCGCTGAGCGGCGCCAGCGCGATCTTCGACGGCACGCGGATCCGGCTGCAGTTCGTTCCGGACCGGGCGCCGGAGCGCCTCCAATTCTTCCCACTGGAGCCGATGCGGGTGCAAGCAGCCGCTGCGCAGCCGTTGAACGTGGCCGCAGCGGGGGCCACGCTCGACCTGCTGGCTGCGCAACCGGTGGCGTCCGATTTCAAGCTGCTGCGCGGCGTGCTGGTTGCCGACGGCGGGCCCGGTCAGGCGGGCGGGGCCCGCTCCGGCTGGGCCGGGGTGATCGAGCTGCCGTTGAAGGCGGGTGTGTTGCCGGCGGCGCCGCCGTCCGAGGGGAGCACAGCCCCGGCGCAGGCCGGCGCAGCCTCGGCGAAGCCGGGCGCATCGATGTCCTGGATCACCGCGCTGGTGGGAGCGTTCGTCGGCGGCCTGATTCTGAACCTGATGCCCTGCGTGTTTCCGGTGCTCTCGCTGAAACTGCTGGCGCTCGTCCAGCACCGTCATCGGGGCGATCCGTCGCTTGCGGCGCACGGGTTGGCATTCACCGCCGGAGCGGTGGCGAGCTTCGTGCTGCTGGCCTGCGTGCTGGTTGCGCTGCGCGCCGGCGGCTCCGAGCTGGGTTGGGGATTCCAGATGCAGTCACCGCTGATGATCGCGCTGCTGACCGCCCTGTTTTTCGGCATCGGCCTGAATCTGCTGGGGGCTTTCGAAGTGTCGGTGGGAACCGGCCTGGTCAATTCGAAGCTGGTGCAGCGTTTCGACGGCCATCATCTGCGCGGCAGCTTCGCAACCGGCGTGCTGGCCGTGCTGGTCGCTTCGCCCTGCACGGCGCCGTTCATGGGCGCCGCGCTCACCTACGCCGTGTGGCAGCCGGCACCGGTTGCGCTGTCGGTGTTCGCGATGCTCGGCGCGGGCATGGCGACCCCGTATCTGGCGTTGACTCTGTCGCCGTCGCTGCTGCAGCGCTTGCCGCGTCCGGGGTCGTGGATGCAACACCTGCGACAGCTGATGGCATTTCCGATGTTCGTCACCTGTGTGTGGCTGCTGTGGGTGCTGGCGCAACAGATCGACGTCGACGCCTTGGCATGGGTGCTGGCCGCGCTGGTCGCTCTCGGGCTGGCGGGCTGGTCGGCGGGCCAGGCGCAGCGCGGCGCACGCGCGTTCGGCTGGGTCGGCACGGTGGCGGCCGTTGCCTCGGCGCTGGTGATGATCGCGGCCACCGAGCGGGCGACGCTGCCGTCGGCGCGCGCCGGCACGCTGCGGGCCGATAGCCATGGGTGGGCCGAGTGGTCGCCGCCGGCACAGGTTCAGGCGCTGTCGCTCGGGCGCCCGGTGTTCGTCGACTTCACGGCGGCCTGGTGCCTGACCTGCCAGGCGAACAAACGGCTGGTGCTGCACAGCAGCCGGGTCGCCGCTGCGTTCGCGTCCCGGGGCGTGACCCTGCTGCGGGCGGACTGGACCAATCGCAACGACGCCATTGCTCACGAGCTCGCCCGCTTCGGGCGCACCGGGGTACCGCTGTACGTGCTGTACGACTCGCGCGGGCGGCCGCACCTTCTGCCGGAAATCCTGACCGAAGGCGCGGTGCTGGATGCCCTGTCGGACCTGTAGCCGTCGCTTTTCAACATCCCGCTCTAGCCGCGGCGGCCGAAATGCGCTATCAAGCCCGATCCCGGCGGCGCATCACCGTTGGCTCTTGAAAGGCGAGGATGCAGTACCGACGACTGGGTCAGAGCGGGTTGAAGCTGAGCGAGCTGTCGCTGGGCGCCTGGGTCACGTTCGGCAACCAGCTTGATGTGCGCGCAGCCGTGCAGTGCATGTCGGCGGCGCGCGACGCGGGCGTAAATTTTTTCGACAACGCCGAAGTGTATGCGGGCGGCCAGGCCGAGCGCATCATGGGCGCGGCGCTGCGCGAGCTGGGCTGGCCGCGTGCGAGTTACGTGATCTCCACCAAGTTCTTCTGGGGACTGACCGGCGGTCCCAACGAGCGCAACACGCTGAACCGCAAATACCTGCTCGGAGCAATCGATGGATCGCTGGAGCGGCTCGGCTTGAGCTTCGTCGACCTCGTGTTCTGCCATCGCGCCGACCCGGACACTCCGCTCGAGGAGACGGTCTGGGCGATGCACGACATCATCGAGCGCGGCAAGGCGCTTTACTGGGGGACTTCGGAGTGGAGTGCCGATGAGATCAGTGCGGCCTGGGAGATGGCCGACCGGCATCATCTGCACAAGCCCGTCACCGAGCAGCCCCAGTACAACCTGTTCTGCCGGCGCCGTGTCGAGGAGGAGTATTTGCGCCTGTACCGTCAGAGTGGCCTTGGCCTGGCCACCTGGAGCCCGCTCGCGTCGGGCCTGCTGACCGGCAAGTATCGCGACGGCGTTGCGCCGGGCACGCGCGGTGCGCTGGAGGGTTACGCGTTCCTGAAAGAGCGGCTGGTCGACCCGCGACGCAATGCCAAGGTGACGGAACTTGCGGAAGCCGCGCTCGAGCTGGGATGCTCGGTCGGGCAGCTGGCGATCGCGTGGTGCCTGAAGAACCCGAACGTCAGCACGGTGATTACCGGCGCGCGCACGCCCGCCCAGGTCCGGGAGAACATGCTGGCGGCCGAGGTGGCGCCCAGGATCGACGCCGAGATGATGAGTCGGATCGACGCGATCATCGGCGACGATCATGAGTGATCGGCGGGCTCGACACTGACGAATATGAACCAAAAGGATGTCGAAATATGAGCGCTGGGCTCAGAGGTTTCCTGGTCTTCGCCGTGCTGGCCGTGGCGGCAGCCGCGGTCTACTGGTTCGTGCTGCGCGAGCAGCCTGCGCCGCCCGCTCCAGTTGCCGCACCGCCCGCGCCGGCACCGGCCCCGGCGCCGCCGCCTCGCACCGTGCCCAGCGGACCACCGCTTCCCGCGCTGGCCGACAGCGACGCGGAAATGCTGCAGGCGCTGAACCGGCTGCTCGGGTCCGGCGCCGAGGCACTGCTGCTGCGCCCGGGGATCGTGCACCGGATCGTCGCGACGGTCGACAACCTGCCCGGCGACAAGGTGCCGCAACAGGTGATCCCGGTGCGTCCGCCCGGCGGCAGCTTCGGCACGTTAGACCAGGGTGGACGGCTGACGATCAGCCCCGCCAACGCGGCACGCTACGCCCGCTACGTGAATCTGGTTTCACAGCTGGACACTGCCGAACTCGTGTCCACGTATCGGCGCTACTACCCGCTGTTCCAGCAAGCCTATCGCGAACTCGGCTATCCGAAGGGCGAGTTCAACGACCGGCTGGTCGAGGCGATCGACGACCTGCTGGAGGCGCCGCAGCCAGAGCCGCCGGTCTCGCTGGTGGCTCCGCGGGCGATGTTCGACTATGCGGACGCGGATCTGCAGGATGCCTCGGCCGGCCAGAAGATCCTGATCCGTCTCGGCCCGGAGAACGAGGCGCGGGTCAAGACCAAGCTGCGCCAGTTGCGCCGCGCGCTGGACAGCATCGACCTGCCGCGCTGACCCTGGCGCCGGACGCTCCGGGGGAGTACCGGGTGCGGTTCCGCTCGCGTTACGCCCTTCGCCAGTGACGGGGGCTAGTGCGTGCAGTGACCTCGCTCCACCGCACCCGGTACTCCCCCGGAGGGTCCGGCGCCAGGGTCTCAAGTTTTCTCGCGCAGTGCCGATCCGTAGGGGCCGGGGTGACGGCATTCACGGGTTCGGGTCTGAGATGCTCAAGTTCGGAATTTGCGCGGGAATCTGCCTGGAGTGGGTCTGCGGCCCGTCCGTGAATTCGCTGCACTCGCTGGGCTCCGCGTCGGTCCGTGCGCTGATGGCCGCCCTGCTGGCATGGGTCGCGCTGGAAGCGGCGCAGGCGCTCTGGCGGGCGGTGATGTCCCTCGACGACCGGCCGCCGAGTCGAATCGACCCGCGCCCGACCGAGATCGGCAAGTAAGTCAGCGCCGGCTGTCGTGAAGCAGTCATCGGCTGGCCGGACAATCGGGCCGCGATGCCCCTGTCCCGCGAACGCCCCCCGGTCACCGCGCGCCGCCCCCTCATCCTGGTCACCGATGCGTGGCACCCGCAGGTCAACGGGGTCGTTCACACCTGGAGTTACGTTCAGAGGGAACTGGATCAGCTAGGCCAGCTTCCGCGCACCGAAGTGCGAACCGCCGTGATCAAGCGCTCCTGGGCCGAGATCGCGCGCGATCTGCTGTCGGTGCTGGTGCCGATCGAAGCCGCTGGCCTGTAACCGCCCAGTCGGCAGTTTGCGACCGCTCGGCTGCTAGGGCAACTGGATCCACTGAAGCTCGCCGCGCGCAACGCGCTCGAGCGCGGTCTGCACGATCCGGAACTGGTCGGCGTCGAACGGGGGCAGCTGCGGTGCGTGCGCCAGCGCGCGTGCCTGCGTGCCGTCGTGCGCGGTTCCGAGCCAGCGCCAGCGATCGATCACGTGCCAGTCGCACCCGGCGCCGATGCCCGCGTCTTCGATCAGCGCGATCGGGCCGGCGTACGGCCAGGCCGGCATCCGCCAGGGCTCGAGCGCCTCGCGCAGCCTGAGCGCGTGCGCCTCGCCCGATTCCAGCCCGACACAGGCGCCGCGGCAGCGGCGCAGCTGGTAGTTGAAACAGGGCGATGGTCCGTCGTTGTTGCTGCGGCGCCCCTCCATCGCCATCACTCTCAAGCACAGCCCGTGCTCGGCCGCCAGGCGCATCACGGCGGCGCGCGAGGCTGCGCGCGAGGCGAATGGCCCGTAGTGGTCCTCGCGCGCGGGCTCGGGCAGGTCGGCCGCGCGCACCCAGCGCGGCCGCCCCGCGTGCAGCTTCAACGCTCCCTGCCCCAGGCAGCGACGCAGCCTCACGTTGTGCGCGGGCAGCCGCTGCTTGACGAGTTCGGATTCGCGCAGCAGCGCTCCGATCTCGCCGGCGGTGCGCTCCCAGTCGACCCGCTCGACCTCGCGTGCCAGCCGCAGGCTGCGCTCGTCCCACCCATCGCCGGCGAAGTGGGCCGCGACGCGGCTCTTCAGGTCAACGCTCTTGCCGACGTACAGCGTGTGCTCCGCCGCCCCGACCATCACGTACACGCCGGGCGCCGATGGAATCCGCTCCAGTGCGTCGGGCCCGAGCGTCGGGGGCAGGCCGGGGCGCACCAGCAGCGAACGGACCGCGTCCTCGATCTCGCTGCGCGGCAGGCGGTCGTACAGCCGCTGCGCGAAGCGCCACAGAAGCCGAGCGTCGCCCAGCGCCCGGTGGCGCTCCGAATCGTCCAGCCCGAAGCGCGCCGCGATCGCGTCCAGCGTGTGGCTGCCGCGGTCCGGAAAAAGCCGCCGGCTCAGCCGCACGGTGCACAGCATCCGTGCGGTCCAAGCGACGCCGGCCCGGGCGAATTCGGATTTCAGGAAGCCGAAGTCGAACCGTGCGTTGTGCGCGACGAAAACGGCGTCCTCGAGCGTGTCGTACAGCCGCTCCGCCAGCTCGGAAAACGGCGGCGCCGAGCGCACCATCTGGTCGCTGATGCCGGTGAGCCAGCCGATGTCCGAGGGAATCGGTACGCCGGGGTTCACCAGCGACGACCATTCGGTCACGCGCAGCGCGGGTCCGTCGCGGTCGACCGCCACCACCGCGACCTCGGTGATCCGATCGCGTTTCGGGCTGGTGCCGGTCGTCTCGACATCGACGAAGCAGGTGCGCGGCGCGAACATCCGGACACCCCATCCGGCAGAGTGCAGGCCGCCGGGCCGACTGCGCCCGCCTCAGTCTCGACCCAGGAAGTCGCTCTTGCCGATCGGCACGCCGTTGTGGCGCAGGATCGCGTAGGCGGTCGTCACGTGAAAGAAGAAACTCGGCAGCGAGAAGTGCGCGAGAAACTCCAGTCCGGTAAAGCTCAGCGTCCGGGTCGCGGTTTTTATTTCGATCGCGCGCTCGTCCGATCCGTCGATTTTGGCCGGGCTGAAACGGTCCAGGAACGCGATGGTGCGGGCGATGCGTCCTTTGAGCTCCTCGAACCCCACTTCGACGTCGTCGAACTTGGGCGGGGCTTCGTCGGCCAGCCGGGCGGCGGCGCCCTTGGCGAAATCGCTCGCCAGCTGGATCTGCCGGGTGAACGTCAACATGTCCGGATACAAGCGCGCCTCCAGCAGGGCCGCCGGCTCGATTTTGCGCTCCTGCGCATGTGCGGCCGCCTTGTCGAGGATCGCCGACAGGCTGCTCAGGTACTTCCGGAATACCGGTATCGACAGCGAATACATGGAAGCGCGCATCAGCTCACTCCGTTGCGTTTTTTAAGAGCGAGCATCGTACCGCGACATTGCGTGCTGCCGCAGCAGCACTGGTACTGGCGCTTCAGCGTCGGGGTCAGTCTTTCGTCGACGACCAGGCAATAGTCGTACGACAGCTCTTCGCCGCGGCGGATGTCGCGGATCGCCTGGATGTAGACGCGCCCGTCGTCGCTTTCTTCGGTCTCGCAGTTCGGCTCGCACGAGTGATTGATCCAGCGCGCGGCATTGCCGCCGACATTGGCGTCGATCACGTGGCGGCCGTCATCGAGCGAGAAGAAGAACGTGTGAAGCGGGTCGTCCGGGTCCGACGGCGGCCGACGGTCGGCTTGCCGCCATGTGATGCGCTCGCCCCGGTATTCGATGATGCGCTCGCCCTGCCGGATCCGGCGCGCGGCGTACACGCCACGGCCATGGATGCGTGAATCGCGAACGAGAATCTTCCTGCGGCGTGACTTCGTGGCGGCGTTGCTGCTGTCGTCTGGCATCGATATTGAACGATCAGGTGGTCAAGCGGAAATGGAAGGCGCGACGCGCACGGGAGTATCGCAAAACTTGCATCGCAGAGAACTCCCGTATCAATCAGACCACAGCGCCCTGAGCGCCGGGGCCGGGCGGCTCTTGACGATCGCCAACAGGTTGTTGAACTGGTCGGTCCACAGTCCGACCCGCGGATCGGGGCTCAGCGCCTCGACCCGGCCGGCGAACGGCGCCGGCTCGAAGGCGTCCCGCCGTGCGGCGATCAGCACCCAGTCGGAGCGGGAGGCGCGGCTCTCATCGTCCGGATCGTCGTCGACCAGCCGCGCATTCAGGCCGAGGTCGGCCGCCAGGTTCGCGAGCACGGGTTTCAGATCGAGAAACCGGTTCGATATGTGCACCGCGATGATGCCGCCGTCGGCCATGCACCGCGTGTACATCTGGATCGCCTGTCGGGTCAGCAGGTGCACCGGGATCGAATCGCTCGAAAACGCGTCCACCGCCAGCACGTCGAATCGCTGGTTCTGGCCGCCGTCGAGCTCCTGCTGCAGCGACAGCCTGGCGTCGCCGAGCGCGATCTGCACGGTAGCCGGGGTCGAAGTCAGGTAAGTGAACTCGCGCCTTGCGATTGCGACCACGTCGGGATCGAGCTCGTAGAAGCGCACCGTGTCTGCCGCCCTTCCGTAGGCGGACAGAGTCCCGGTCCCCAGGCCGATCACGCCCAGCCGGATGGCGGGCCGACGCTGCTGCGCCGCTTGAATCGCCAGCCCGACTCCGGAGCTGCGCGCGTAATACGAGCCCGGCTCCATCCGGTCGGCCGCCCGGGTCGGCTGCTCGCCGTGCAGGATCACGCCGTGTATCAGGCGGCGCACCTGCTGGTCCCCCTCGCCGACTTCGCGCACGCGCAGTGTTCCGTAGAAATTCCTTTGCATCAGGATTACGTCGGATCGCAGGAAGCGAACGAAAGCCAGATCCCAGTACGCCGTGGCCAGGACCGCGGCCGCGGCCAGCGTGCACAGGACCCAGCGCCGCCGGCCATCCGGTCGCGGCCGCGTCCAGGCCGCCAGTAGCGCGGCCACGCACACCCCGCACAGCGCGAGAGGAAACTCATAAACGCTGTCGAACACTCGCGGCGCAACCAGCCCGGCGAAGATTCCGCCGAGCGCGCCGCCCAGCGAGATCATCAGGTAAAAGCGCGTCAGGTCACTGGCGGCGGGGCGACGGGCGGCCAGCTCGCCGTGGCAGAGCAGGCAGGTGAACAGCACTCCGGCGCAGTAAAGCGGAACCGACAGCGAGACGTCGAGCACGCCGCGCGAGGCCGAAAGTCCCAGCGCCATCAGCATCGCGCCAACCAGGGCCGCCGGAATGCCCCAACCCGGGCTGTACCAGCCGTGGCCGGCGCGTCCTTCGAACGCGAGCACGAAGCTCAGCAGATACAGGATCAGCGGTACCAGCCACAGGAACGGAACCGAGGCGACGTTCTGCGAGATGTGCGCGGTGGCGCCCAGCAGGATCACGACCCCGAGCGCCGACAGTCCCAACCACGCCAGCGGCGCCCTTGCGCCAACTGCCACCCTCACCCCCGGCTCCTCTCCCAAACCCTCATCCTGGCCTTCTCCCGCTTCGCGGGAGAAGGAACCGTTTGGCTCCCCAGGGGTTGGGACGACGGTGGTGCGCCAAGCCAGCCAGGCCGCGCTCGAGCAGGCCAGCGCGAACACCGCGTAAGCCGCGCTCCAGCCGAGCGCCTGCGCGCGCGATCCGTAACGCGGCTCGATCAGCAGCGGGAACAACAGCAGGCCCGCCAGAGAGCCCGCATTGGACAGTGCGAACAGCCGGTACACCGAGCGCGCGGGCCAGTGCCGCGCCAACCACGACTGCAAGAGCGGGCCCGTTGAGGCGAGCAGGAAATACGGCGGGCCAATCGTCGCGGCCAGCAGCACCAGGATGGCAGCGGCCGCGTCCTGCCCTCCGGCAGGCCTGAAGCGGTCCGCCGCGATGATGGGCAGGCATACCAGGCTCGCCGCCAGCAGCGCCGTGTGCAAGCCCCACTGCTGGCGGGGCGAGAGCCGGCGTGCCAGCCAATGCGCGTATCCGTATCCGGCCAGCAGCAGCGTCTGGAAGAAGACCATGCACGTGGTCCACACGCCGGCGCCCCCTCCGAACCACGGAAGGATCTGCTTGGCGATGATTGGCTGAACCAGGAACAGCAGCAGCGCCGAAAGGGCGATCGAAGCGGAGTACAGCACCATGGACAAAATCACGGGCGGCCGCCGCGACGAACGGTGGCCGCGATTCTCACACCAGGTGGAATGTAACTGCCGATTCGGGGGGAAAGCAGCACTTCCCGCTCTTAATCCCCGCTTCGCGCTGCCGCCGCCGCTTTACCGTAAGGACGATGGCGTGACCTGTGTTCGCGTTTGGACGGAGCGGCCGCTTACCCGAAATGCGATTGTTCGAATTCACCGACGTCAGCCCGACCCGGGACCGCGATCCGGATCCGACCGCGCTGGAGGGCATCAGCCCCGGCTGGCGCGTGCTGGTCGGTCGCGATCGGCGTCCGATCGGAATTCGCCTGACGCTGGATTGTGACGGAGCGAACGCGGCTGCGCCGCCCTTGAGCGAGCTGCTGGACGGCGTGCTCGCGGGCCTGACCTCCGAATCCGACGGCCGGTCGACTTTCCCGCACGGGCTGATCGTGCTGTCGCCACGGAATTTGGACGTCGATGCGGCGATGTCGAGCTGGCGCGCTCCCCGCAACGTGCTGCTCGAGTTCGGTCAGGACGACCTGGACGACGAGGACCGCCTGCGCCGGATGTTCGAGATCGAGAAGCAGGGCGTGCGCATTGCGCTGCGCCTTGACCAGCCGAGCGCGCCGCCACCGGAGCGTTTGTCGTATTTCCAGTACCTGGTCGCGCCATCGCGCCACAGCCTGCCGCCGGGCATCGATCCGCGCAACGTCTCGATACTGACGCTGGCCGATTCGACGCACCAGGACATCGACGCCGGCTTCGCCTCCGGCGTGCATGCGACGGCCGGCTGGCCCCTGCTTGCACTCCCCCGGGCCGAACCCTTGGGCCTTTCGCCGGCGCAGACCGCCGTGTTCGAGCTGATCCGGCTGGTGCAGGCCGACGCCGAGGTGCGCGCACTCGAACGCGTGTTCAAGGGTGAGCCTTTGCTCGCCTACCTTCTGCTGACGCTTGCCAACAGCGCCGCGTTTCGCCGTCCGACCCCCGTATCGTCGCTGGGCCACGCGATCTCGCTGCTGGGTTACCAGAGACTGATCAAATGGCTCGTGCTGTTGCTGGCGATCGCCGGCAAGAACCAGGGCACCGCGCCGCTGATCCACGTGGCCGTGGTGCGCGGCCAGCTGCTGGAGAACCTGTGTGCCGCTGCCGGGCGCCCACGGCTCCAGCGCGACGAGGGGTTCATCGTCGGCACCTTCTCGCTGCTGGACGCGATCACCGGCCAGCCGCTCAGGGACCTGCTGCAGGACATCCACCTGTCCGGTCCGATCGCCGATGCGCTGCTCGGGGCCGTCGGTCCCTACGCGCCGCTGCTCGAAATCGCACGCGGCTTCGAAGCGGCAGACCCGCGCGCCCTGGGTCGGATCAAGACCGAGCTGAACGTCGATCCGGCCGACGTCCACCGGGCTCTGCTGCACGCGCTGGCAACGGCCGATTCGCTGCAGTCGCTGATTCGTTGATCCGGCCGTCGCCGGCACCTCGCTCGGTGGTCTTGGCATAATTCCGGCCAGACGAACTGCTGGAAGCCACCGCCGTGAACAAGATCAAGTCGGTCCGGTCCGCCGCGCCGCTCTGGCGCCAGAGCGACGGTGCGCCGGTGTCCTGCGTCGAGAAGATCAAGGTGCTCAACGAGAACTACGCGGAGCTGCGCCAGATCGCGCAGGATGCGCTCGAGGACGCGCTGCTGATGGGATGCAGCGAGGATCAGGTGCGCGAGGCGCTGCACCTGCTGGTCGACGAGTTGTCGAACCCGTACCGCCCGGACTGATTCAAGCGTCGTTCGGGCGCACTTTGCGCGGCGGTCCCGTGCGACGGCGCGGCATCGGCGTTGCCGCCGCTGCCTCGAATTTGCGCGTCGGCCGGCGCAATGGAAACTGGGAAGGAGCCAGCAGATAGCGTTCGGCGTGAGCCGCCCACAGCTCGTCGACCGAATGGAACCGTCCCGGAAGCGCGACGAAAAGGCGCAGGCCGAACTGCTCGCACACTCGCGCGACGTTGCGCAGCAGACCGCGGCCCCGTTCGACCGAGGTCACGGTGTCGATCGATACGCCGATCTGGTGAGCCAGCGCGGCCATGCTCAGATTGCGTACGCGCCGGCAGTCCTGCAGCGAAGACTGCCGGCAGGGGGCCAGCTGCGGTGCGGAATCTTCCCGCGCTGCGCCGATCAGCACGCGCGCGACCGAGGGGTCGTCGGACCCGACGTCCTCGCGGCGAGCGGCGGCGACCAGGCTGACGCCCAGACTTCGGAGCAGGCGCAGCCACGTGTCCAGGCGCACTGCCATGGGTTGTTCGAACGCATGCTTGACGTTGTTGAATTCGACTCCGCTGTCCAGACTCAAGCGGTACGCGCACGGCGGCTGCACGAGCGGCATCCGCTGCACGAATTCCTCCAAGGTGATCACGTGGAGCCGAGCAGGACTTGGCTTTGCCGCCGCCGGCTCGCCGTCCAACTGCGGCCGCTCCGTCGTCAGGACGTCCGATCGTTGCATCGCCTTCGATCTACTTTTGCTACCGCGTTGCCTCGCGACGTCGGACCCACCGTGCCCGCATCGCATCCCTCTTTGCGTACGCGCTAACCGATTCGGCTGATCTGAGGAGATAACGCGATCACGTATCACGTATCGGTGCGTCCCCGATTCTCACGCTTCACGCATGAAGACGCAATGGGCTTTTGTACCCCCTTTTTTCGGGGTCAGGCAACGCCGCGTGCAGGCTTCTTCTTGTCGGGTTTCGCTGAGGTTTTTCGTCTTAACGGCTTTTTGGCGGCAGTTTTGGGCGCTACGGCCTTCGCCCGTGTTGGGGTCGTGGCTGACTTGGCCGGTTTCTTGCTGGTGACGCGAGACGGCTTGCGGGGTGCTTCTTCAGCTTCAGCGGGCTCGGCCGCGGGCGCGACCGCAGGCGCGACCGCTTTGACCGCACGTGCGGGCCGCGGTTCGAACTCGAATCCGATCGTGCCGTCCGGTTTGCGAACCAGGCGCGCCGCAAACTTGCGGCGGGTGCGGTTCGAAACGAAGTCGCGCAGCAGGTCGGTGCGACCCTCGGAAAGCAGTTTGCGCATCTGTTCGGCTTGGACGGTCTGCTGCAGTATCACGCGGCCAGAGCGGAAATCGCAGCGCTTCGAGGGACCCACCGCGTTTTCGCACACGTAGGCCATCGGCAATTCGAACACGCGCCCGCCGCACTTCGGGCACGCGCCCAGCGGCGTCTGTTCGCTGAAATCGGGCGCCTCGGAGTCGTCGCCCGAGCCATCGGCGTTGCCGAAGTCGAACTCGAGCTTGAACTCGGCGGAGATCTTCAGCAGCGCAGCAAAGGGGCGTCCCATTTTGCTGCGGAAACCGGTCAGCGGCCCGATCTGGCGATCGCGCAGCAGCTGCTCGACTTCCTCGTATTCGAAGGTCCGGCTGGCCGGATGCTTGGGCAGCGAAAAATCGCACCGGGTGCAGGCGAAGCGCCGGTAGTTCTCCTGGACCGTGCCACCGCACTTCGGGCACGGGGTCTTCAGCGTCGCATAGTCGCCCGGCACCGTATCGGATTCGTAGCTTTTGGCGCGCTCGACGATCTTGCGAGCGATCTGGCCGATCTCGCGCATGAAGGCCGTCCGCTTCAACGCCCCGCGCTCCATCTGCGCCAGCTTGTGCTCCCACTCGCCGGTCAGCTCCGGCGCCGTCAGCTCGTCGACCCCCAGCCCGCGCAGCAGCGTGAGCAGCTGGAAGGCCTTGGCCGTCGGGTGCAGGTCCCGCCCGTCGCGCACCAGGTAGCGCTCGGTGATCAGCCCCTCGATGATCGCCGCACGGGTGGCCGGCGTTCCCAGGCCCTTGCCGGCCATCGCGGCGCGCAACTCGTCGTCATCGAGCAGTTTGCCCGCGCCCTCCATTGCCGACAGCAGGGTGGCCTCCGTGTAGCGCGCTGCCGGACGCGTCTGCAGCGCGGTGGCCTCGATCGAGGCCGTCTTGACCGTCTCGTCGGACTTGACCGGCACCAGCGACTTCTGCCCATCCTGGGCCTCCCGCCCGTACACGGCGAGCCAGCCCGGTTCGACCAGGATCCGGCCGTCGGTCTTGAACGAATGGGTCTTCACCTCGGTGATGCGCGTCGTCACCAGGTACTCGGCCGCCGGGAAGAACACGGCCAGGAAGCGGCGCACCACCAGGTCGTACAGCTTCAGCTCGATTTCGTTCAGATGCCCCGGCTCCTGCAGCGTCGGAACGATCGCGAAGTGGTCCGAGATCTTGGAGTTGTCGAAGATCCTGCGGTTCGGTTTTACCCACCCCTCCTTCAGCACGCGCCGCGCGTGCGGCGAGAACGGCTGCAGCGCGGGCGCTTCGACCCGGTTTTTCGCGGACCCCTTGCCGGCCAGCATCTGCATCGTCTTGACCACGACGTCCGGGTAGTCCTCGGGCAGCGCGCGCGAGTCGGTCCTCGGATAGGTCAGCACCTTGTGCCGCTCGTACAGCGCCTGTGCCAGCGATAGCGTCGTCTTGGCCGAGAAGCCGAACCGCGAGTTGGCCTCCCGTTGCAGCGACGTCAGATCGAACAGCAGCGGCGAGAGCTGCGTGCTCGGCTTGGATTCCTCCCCGACCTTGCCCGGCTGGCCCGCGCAGGCGGCCACGATGTCGCGCGCCTGCGCCTCGTTCCACAGCCGCTCGGCGCGCGCCTCCGGATCCTGTTCGTCGCGCTTGAAGGCCGGATCGAACCAGCGCCCCTCGTAGGTGCCGGCCTCGCAGTCGAAATTGGCCCGCACTTCCCAGTAATCGCGAGCGACGAACTTGCGGATCTGCTCCTCGCGCTCGACCACGATCGTCAGCGTCGGGGTCTGCACGCGCCCCACGGTGGTCAGGAAGAATCCGCCGTCGCGGCTGTTGAACGCGGTCATCGCGCGCGTGCCGTTGATTCCGACCAGCCAGTCGGCTTCCGAGCGGCAGCGCGCGGCATCGGCCAGAGGCTGCATCTCGCCGTCGGAACGCAGCGCGGCGAACGCCTCGCGAATCGCGGCCGGCGTCATCGACTGCAGCCAGAGCCGGGTGATCGGCTGGTGCGCGTCGGCGTGCTGCACGATGTAGCGGAAGATCAGCTCGCCCTCGCGACCCGCATCACAGGCGTTGATCAGGCGCGCCACGTCCTTGCGCTTGATCAGCTTTTCGAGCTGCTTCAGGCGGCTGTGCGATTTCTCGATCGGCCGCAGGTCGAAATGGGGCGGAATCACCGGCAGGTGCGCGAAGCTCCACTTGCCGCGCTTGACCTCGTACTGCTCCGGCTCGTGCAACTCGAGCAGGTGGCCGACCGCCGACGACAGCACGTACTCGTCGTTTTCGAAATGATCGGATTTGCGGTCGAAGCCGCCCAGCGCGCGCGCGATATCGGCGGCCACTGAAGGCTTCTCGGCGATGATCAAGGTCTTCTTGGACATTGCGCCAGATCAGTGTGGAGGCGGCGCCCGGCCGGCACCCCTTTTTTCAGGATAACCCAGCCGGCTGCCGGAAGCCGCCGCGCGGGGTGGGTGGGCGTGGTGATGCTGCTCCCCCAACGAAGGACGATTCCGGCGAAGCCGGGGGTGAGGGTCCCCCGGTGGTTTTTTCCACCTGACTTAATGCAGCGCGGGTCCCGGATCGTCGTCGAGCAGTTCCTGCAGCAGCATCAGGTCGACGTCGACCGATTGGCTCCACAACACCATCAGCACGATGATCTTCAGCCGCTCGAGCGTGATCGGCGTCTCGGCCAGCGCGGCGGCCCGCTCGATCACGATTTCCCGCTGCGCCTGGTTCAACTGCCCGTCGCGATCGAGCGAAGCGATGAATCCGATCGCGGCCGCACCGAGCGCCTGGTACTCCTGGCTCGTGTAGACACGCAAGGCCTGCGGGCCGGGGCCGTGCGACGCACACGACGACAGCGTGACGCTGGCCAAATCGTGCAGCCACACCATCGCGTCGGTGATCTCGTCCTCTTCGAAGCCGGCATCGGCGAGTCGCCGGGTCAGCGCGTCGAAGTCCGGACACGCGGACAGCGCGCTGTAGTTCTCGTACAGAAAGACCAGCACGTCGAACATGGGCCTCCCAAATGTAACGCAGCCGGCGACGGCGGCGCAATAGGAAACTTCAACCGCGCCTCAACCGCTGGTAGCAGTTGCCGGCCAGGCGCTCAATATCTTGTGTCAGCTCGAGCTCGAGCAAGCGTGCCGACAGCAGGCCCGGGGCGAGCCCGGTGCGCCGCGCCAGCGTATCCAGATCGACCGGGTCGTAGCCGATCGCCTCCAGCAGCGTCGGATCGGCATCGCTCGCGGGCTCCGGCGGACTCGCGACCCGCGCAGCTTGTTGCGCGCCGCCGAGCCTGAGCTCCTCGAGAACGTCCTGCGCCGATTCGACCAGGCGCGCGCCGTCCCGTATCAGCCGGTGGCAGCCTCGCGCCACTGGCGAATGGATCGAGCCTGGAATCGCCATCACCTCGCGCCCGAGCTCGGCGGCCAGGCGCGCCGTGATCAGCGAGCCCGAGTGCAGCGCGGCTTCGACCACCAGAACTCCTCGGGCCAGCGCGGCGATCAGCCGATTGCGGCGCGGGAAATTGTGCGGGACCGCCGGCGTGCCGAGCGGATATTCGGATATCAGCAGCCCGTGCTGTGCGATCCGGTCGGACAGCGTCCGGTTGGACGCCGGATACACGACATCGGCACCGGTGCCGAGCAGCGCGATCGTGGCCGCCTCTGCACCGAGCGCGCCGCGGTGCGCAGCGGCGTCGATACCGCGCGCCAGACCGCTCACGATCGTCAAGCCGCATCGGGCAAGATGAGCCGCGAACGCCTCGGCGTTGGCTTCGCCCTGTCGGCTCGCGCTGCGACTGCCGACGATCGCCAGCGCAGGCTGGCCGAGCAGTTCGCGGCGACCGTGCAGGTACAGCAGCGGCGGCGGGTCGGAAAGCTGAAGAAGAAGCGCCGGATAGTCCGCGTCGGCCAGCGTGATCAACGATCGCGAGGCGTCCGCGGCGAGCCATGTCAGTGCGCCGTCGATCGCCGCTGCCTCCTCGGGCGCCCGCAGCGCGCTCGCCACCTTCTCCCCGGCCACCCCGGTCAGAGCCGCGTGACCGGCATCGAAGATCGCGCCGGGAAGTCCGAACGCCGACAGCAGGTTGCGCGCGGTTCGTGGGCCGAGGCCTTGGGTCAGCGACAGGCGCAGCCAGGCACGCCGTTCGGCTTCGTCCATCGCGCGCCAGCAGGCCAGCCTGCCAGACGGCCGCGAGCACGCGGTCTCAGCGTGCGACGGCGACGGGAACGGAGGACGACGGGTCGGCCGACGAAGCGCTGTCCGACCGGTCCGGCAGGCTGAAGCGGTCGCCGACCTTGATCGGTCCGATGGCCGTCATCACCAGCGCATAAGCGATGTGGTCGAATACCCGAAACACGAACATCTGGCCGATGCGCTCGTCCGGCAGCTTGACGAACTCGTTTCCGGGCACCGTGATGTCGCGCAAGGTCTTGCCGCTGCGGTTTATCGCCAGCACGGTGCCGATGTCGAGCCCGTCGCTCGCACCCCGGTCCAGCGTCACGATGCCGTTCGCGCCGACGTCGCCGATACCGCCGTACACCGAGATCAGCCAGCCCTCGACGGGGCGCAGCGGCCGATGCGGCGCGTACGTGATCAGCGGTTCGTGCTGGATCGGCACCAGACGGTCCTGGACGCCGATTTCGGCGCGGCTATCGGTGATCTTCAATGTCGTGACCTCGCCGCGCCGGACCACCCGTCCACTGCCCAGGAAGTACGCTTCGTACGCGACCGGTCTGGCGTGCTTGTAATCGTCCGGCTCGAACAGCGGCCGCGCCGGCCGGAATATGTGGAAGTCGGTCAGGGATCGGTCCTCGATGCCTCGCGCGTAGGCCTGGTCGCCGCGGCCCAGATACACGCGGTCCTCGGGCGTGCCGACGATGCGCGGATACTTGGCCAGGTCCTCGGCCGACACGATCATCGGTTGCGACAGGAAGGGCTCGATCAGGCGGTTCGGAATGCTCGGGATCGGTTCCGCACTGACGTCCCCGAGATCGCGCACGCGCGGCTCCAGCTTCTGCATGGGCAATGGCGGCGCAGCCGGAGCTACGGGCGCGGGCGGCGGCGCGATCGGCGCCGCGGGCAGGAGTGTGCCCTCGGTGCCGGCCAGCATCAGCACGGCCCGCCCTTCGGCGGTTTTCACGAGCACCATCTGCTGACCCGGATAGATCAGGTGAGGATTGGCGATCTGCTTCCGGTTCATGCCCCACAGCTCGGGCCAGCGCCATGGCGACTTCAGGTACAGAACCGAAATGGCCCACAGCGTGTCGCCCTTCTTGATCGTGTACCGCTCGGGCGCTCCCGGCGCAAGCTCGGACAGGGGAACGCCCTGCGTTGCCACCTTCTCGGCCGTCTGGCGCTGGTCGTCGGTGACCGGAAACCGCGATTGCTGGCCCCATGCCGGGCCCACGCGCGCGACAATCAGCAGCGAGACAATCAGCCATGCGAGCAAGGAGCCCCTGTTCCATACCATCCCGAGCTCGGGACGGCCAATGGCTGCAGGCGCGGAAACCGGAAAGTTCGTCATGCTGAAGGCCTCGGTGGGGGGTGAGGGTCCCTTAAAATTGTCCGCCCAAACCCTTGATATCGCAATGGATCCGGCCGGATGTCTGCCTCCCGGCCGGACGTGATCAGGCGCAAGTATCGCCCTACGCCAGCCCGGGAAACGATGAAAAAGACGGCTTTCGCCACGATATTCCAGGTTGGAGACTTGCCTTGAGCCAGCTCGCGATAATCGAATACCCGGACCCGCGCCTGAAGCGGGTCGCGCGGCCTGTGACCGCGTTCGATCAGCGGCTGCGCCAGCTGGTTGCCGACATGGCCGAAACGATGTATTCGGCCCCGGGCATGGGTCTGGCAGCGACCCAGGTCGACGTACATGAACGGATCATCGTGATTGACGTGTCCGAGAACAAGGACGCGCTGCACGTGTTCGTGAACCCCGAGCTGCTGTGGGCCTCGGAAGAGACGGCGCTGTGCGAGGAGGGCTGTCTTTCGGTGCCCGGCGTCTACGACATGGTGCGCCGGCCGGCCCGCGTGCGGGTGCGCGCGATGGACCCGCACGGCAAGCCGTTCGAGCTCGATTGCGAGGGCACACTGGCGGTGTGCGTGCAGCACGAGATGGATCATCTGGAGGGTCGAGTCTTCGTCGAGTACCTGTCGCCGCTGAAGCAGACTCGGATCCGCACGCGGCTGCGCAAGCGGCACGCCCGGCAGGCGTAGTTCCCGGCCGCCCGCTCGATGCGAGTCGCCTTCGCCGGCACTGCCCCGTTCGCGGCTGTCGCGCTGGAGGCGATCCTGCAGGCCGGCCACGCGGTTCCGCTGGTGCTGACGCAGCCGGATCGACCCGCGGGACGAGGACTGAAGCCGCGTGCCAGCGCGGTCAGCGAGCTGGCCAGCGCCCGGGGCCTGTCTCTGCTGTCGCCGGGATCGCTGCGCGCGGACCCGGGCTCCGCAGGCGCCGCCGAAGCGTTGGACCGGCTGCGCTCGGCAGTCCCTGATCTCCTGGTAGTGGCCGCTTACGGACTGATCCTGCCGCAGTCCGTTCTGGACGTTCCGAGCGGGATTGCGGGGCGCAGTGGCGTGGTTCGCGCGGTCAACATCCATGCATCGCTGCTGCCGCGATGGCGCGGCGCCGCGCCGGTCGCGCGCGCGATCGAGGCCGGCGACCGCGTGACCGGAATCACGCTGATGCAGATGGAAGCGGGGCTGGACAGCGGCCCGATTCTGCTGTCGGAGGCGATACCGATCGATTCGACCGACACGACCGGAACCCTGACCGACGGGCTGGCGCAACTGGGGGCAAGGTTGATCGTGTCGTGGCTGAAGCAGGCGCCGGCCGGCAGCTGGGCGTCAGTGCCCCAGCCGGCCGCAGGCGTCAGCTACGCCCGCAAGATCGCCAGGCACGAGGCATGGCTCAGCTGGGGTGAACCGGCCGCGGTACTCGCGCGGCGCGTGCGCGCGTTCGATCCGGAGCCGGGCGCGTGCAGCCTCCTGGGGGAAGGCCTCGTAAAGATCTGGTCCGCTGAAGCCGGGCCGCTCGCCGCGACCGCCGACCCCGGCACGGTGGTCTCGGCCGCGGTCGACGGCATTGGCGTCGCCTGCGGTGACGGCGTGCTGATGATCCACGAGCTGCAGCGGGCGGGCGGCCGGCGTCTGCGTGCGCGCGAGTTTCTGGCGGGTACGCCGCTTCCCGTGGGCACGCGCTGGCAGACGCCGACGGCTGCGGCACCGCGTTGAGGCCGGCGGTGGCCACCGGCGCCCCGCTGGCTGAAGTGCTTCGCGCGGCCGCCGCGGTGTGGGTGCGGGTGCGCGACGGTCAATCGCTCGACCGCGCGTTGCAGGATCAGGCGCTGAAACACGAGGTTGCGGCTCCGATCCGGGCAGCCGTGCACGCTGTCAGTCACGACGCGCTCAGACACTGCGCTCTGATCGAGGCACTGTTGCCGCGCCTGATCGCGCGCGCGCCGGCGCCGCAGGTCACCGGGCTGCTGGCGGCTGCACTGTCGCAGCTGATCGTCGGCGCCTATCGCGACCACGCGCTGGTGGATCAGGCAGTTGCGGCGGCGCGGTCAGACCGGCACCTGAGCGCCGCGGCGGGCTTTGTCAACGCGGTGCTGCGCTCGTTTCTGCGACGGCGCGCGGTGCTGGTGCCGCAGCTGCTGCTCGATGACGCGACGCGACTGAACGTGCCCCGCTGGTGGCTGCAACGCGTTCGGCGCGAGCACCCGGAGCATTGGGAACGTGCGCTCGCCTGCGCGGTCCAGCCGCCCGCCCTGTTATTGCGCGTGAACCGGCGGCGTTGCGATGTCGACGCGTATCTGGCCCGGCTGCGCAGCGAGGCGGTCACGGCACGTCGTGTGGGTCCGTACGCGGTGCGGCTGGATCGACCGTGCCCGGTCCAACAGATACCGGGCTTCACCGAAGGGGTGGTTTCGGTCCAGGATGCCGGCGCGCAGCTGGCGGCCCCATGGCTGCAGGCGGACGACGGCATGCGTGTGCTGGATGCCTGCGCGGCCCCGGGCGGCAAGACCGGACACCTGGCCGAATTGTCGGACGCGAGGATCGACGCGATCGAGCTCGATCCGGCGCGAGCCGGTCTGATCACGGATAACCTGCAGCGGCTCGGGCTGGCAGCGCCGCGCATTCGAATCCTGACGGCCGATGCGCGCGACGTGGCCTCGTTTTGGGACGGGCACCCGTATCAACGCATGCTGGTCGATGCGCCGTGCACCGCTTCCGGCATTGTGCGACGCCACCCAGATATCCCATGGTTGCGTCGCGAAGCCGATGTTGCGCAATTAACAACGCTTCAGGCCGGTTTGCTGGACGCCCTGTGGCCGCTGCTGGCACCGGCTGGTAGATTGCTTTACGTGGTCTGTTCGGTTTTTCGCGAGGAGGCAGACCAGCAGGCGGACTCGTTTCTCGAACGCCACCCGGACGCTCGACTGGCTCCGCTGCCGGGCACACGACACGGTTGGCTGCAACTGCTTCCGACGGGCGCCGATCCCGTTGAGCCCGGTCAGACTGTCGGCCTGCCGACCGAGCATGACGGCTTTTTCTTTGCGCTGTTCGAGAAGGTCTAGGCCTTGCTGAAGGAAACTGACCGGCCGGCCCAGGCCGGCGCGGAGCCGGGCCCGCCCGCCGGAGCGCGCAGCGCGGAGGCGGGGCGCAGGATCTGGCTCGCCGGCCTGTTGACGGCGGCCCTGGTGCTCGTGCTGCCCCAGCGCGCGGGCGCGCAGCCCTCGGTCTCGGTCCAATCGGCCGAGCTCGAAGTGCGTGACGATCCCGAGCCCGGCCTGTACCTGAGCGCGCAGTTCGCGTTCGAGCCTTCGCCGGCGATCGAAGACGCGGTCCGGCGCGGAATTCCCGTCTACTTCGCGATCGACTTCGAGCTGGTGCGCACGCGCTGGTACTGGTTCAACAAGCGGCTGGCTTCGTCTGCGCTCGAATACCGGTTGACCTACAGCCCGCTGACCCGCCAGTTCCGGCTGTCGCGTGGCGCGCTGGCCCAGCCGTTCGACTCGCTGGACGAGGCGCTGGCGACCATCCGCACGCTGCGTGGATGGAAGGTTGCCGGCCGCGGGCCGGCCGAGTCGGGCGAGCACCTGCAGGCGCGCGTTCGCCTCCGGCTGGACACGACGATGCTGCCCAAACCGTTCCAGGTCGATTCGCTGACCAACCGCGACTGGGCGCTTGCGTCCGACTGGCAGCCGGTGACGATCGCGGCCGCTTCCCAGCGCTGATCGAGCCGTGCCCCGCGTCATTCGCTACGGTCTGATCGGCGCCCTCGCGCTGGCCGGCGTGCTGCTGCTGGTGCTGGCGCTGTCGAGCGGCAACAGCCCCGCTTTCGAGCGCAACTACCCGTTGCTGCTCGCCTTGAACGGCGTGATCGCGCTGGTTCTGCTGGCAGTCGTGATGGCCCTGTCGCTGCGGCTGGCCGGGCGGGTCCGCAAGGGACGGTTCGGCGCCCGGCTGATGACCCGTTTCGCGCTCGCTTTCGCGCTGATCGGGGTGGCGCCCGGGGTGATGATCTACCTGGTGTCGTCGCTGTTCATATCGCGCTCGATCGAATCGTGGTTCAATGTTCAGGTCGAGGGCGCACTGAGTTCCGGACTCGAGCTCGGCCGCGCCGTGCTGGAAGCCCAGCGCGACGAGCTGAGGAACCGCGCGCGCGCGATGGCGGCGGAGCTGGCCGACACCCCGCCCTCGGACAAGATCAGGAAGCTGGATCAGTTGCGTGAACGCGCCGGTGCCGACGAAGCGCTGTGGGTGACGGCTGCCGGCTCGCTGATCGGCTCCAGCAGCGGGCGTGCCGGCCGCCTGATGCCGGTGTTGCCCACCGCCAGCGCGCTGCGCGCGGCGCAGGCCGCGCGGGGCCTTGCCGTGATCGAGGGCGACGAGCTGGCCACCGAGCCGGGCGGCGGGCTGCGCACGCGGGTGATCGTTCCGGTGCCCTCGCCCTCGCCCCCCGCACTGCGTTCGGCCTCCACCTCGTCGGCGCTGGCCGCCACAGGGTTGCGCAGCTCGGAGTCTGCGATCCACTTCGAGGAACCCAGCTTCCTGCAGTTGACGCGGTCGGTCGCGCCGGACGTGGCCGCCAACGCACAGGCCCTGCGCTCCGGTTACGGCGAGTACCAGCAACTGTCGCTGTCGCGGGTGGGATTGCAGAAGATGTACCGGTTGACGCTGACCTTGACGCTGCTGCTGGCGATCTTCGCGGCAATCTCCTCAGGGGTGATGCTGGCCGGCTCGATGACCGCCCCGCTGATCGAGCTGGCCGCGGGCACGCGCGCGGTGGCCGAGGGCGACTATCGTCCCGTGCGCGAATTTCGGGGCAACGACGAGCTGAACGTGCTGACGCGATCCTTCAACGAGATGACCCGGCAGCTTTCGGATGCGCGTGAAACCGTGGAGGCGCGATCGCGCGAACTGGAGACGGCGCGCGGCTTCCTGCAGCGCGTGCTGTCGAATCTGTCGGCCGGCGTGATCGTGCTCGACGCCGATTCGCGCATCGTCACCGCGAACCTCGGAGCCGGGCGCATCCTGGGCCTGGCGCTGGAGAGCCGGGTCGGAGACCGCCTGTCCAACGTACACCCTCAGCTGGCCGAGCAGGTCTCGAGCGCGTTTCGCGACCATTCGCTGGCCGCTACCCCTAAGGATTCGTGGCAACGTCAGATGAAGCTGGACCGGGCCGGCGCTCCGCCGGGCGCGGAACCGCTGTCGCTGCTGGCGCGCGGATCGCGCCTGCCGCTGGACGCCAGGCCGGGCTCGGTGATCGTGTTCGACGACATCACGCAGGTGATCTCGGCGCAGCGCGCGGTGGCATGGGGCGAGGTCGCGCGCCGCCTTGCGCACGAGATCAAGAATCCGCTGACGCCGATCCAACTGGCGGCGGAGCGACTGCAGATGAAGCTCGCCGGCGAGCTGACGGCCGATCAGGCCGAAGTGCTGGTGCGCGGCGCCTCCACGATCGTCAATCAGGTCGCCGCGATGAAGCGCATGGTCGACGAATTCCGCGAGTATGCGCGGCTGCCGCCGCCGCAGTTGGCGCCGCTGGACCTGAACGCGCTGGTGGAGGAGATCGGATCGCTGTACGGGGCCGAGGCGCGCTCGGGTCGGGCCGGCGCGGGAGAAGGCGGATCGGTCCGGATCGAGCTGCGGCTGTCGGCCGCCCTGCCCACGATCGAGGGCGACGCCTCGCACCTGCGCCAGCTGGTCCACAACCTGGTGGCCAACGCGCAGGAGTCGATCGCGGGCGCGCAGGCCGCCGGCGCGGTAGGGCCCGGCGCCGGCCAGATCGTGATACGCACGGAATCGGTCGTGATCGACGAGCCGATCGCCGGCTTCGACACGCCCTGGCGGGCCGTGCGTCTTTCTGTCGAGGACAATGGCCCCGGTTTCCCGGCGAATATACTTAGGCGCGCTTTCGAGCCCTACGTGACCACCAAGCCGCGTGGAACGGGACTCGGATTGGCGATGGTGAAGAAAATCGTCGACGAACACGATGCCCGGATCGAGCTGATCAATCGCCTCGGAGGCGCCGGCGCAACCGTGACAGTCGTATTCCGGCGGGTAACTGGGGCCGGGGCGACCGGCTAGCCGGAACCGAACCGTTCGACCCGATCGCCATGGCCAACATTCTGGTCGTCGATGACGAAATCGGAATCCGGGAACTCCTCTCGGAGATTCTGGCCGACGAAGGCCACGTGGTCATCACGGCCGACAGCGCCGCTTCGGCACGCGCGATGCGCCAGGCCGAACCGCCCGATCTGGTGTTGCTCGACATCTGGATGCCGGACACCGACGGGGTGACGCTGCTGAAGGAGTGGGCCGCCAGCGGCCAGCTGACGATGCCGGTGATCATGATGTCGGGTCACGCGACCATCGATACGGCCAGCGAGGCGGCGCGTTTCGGCGCGCTCGATTTTCTGGAAAAGCCGATCGCGATGGCGCGCCTGCTGTCCTCGGTGAAGCACGGGCTCGAACACGGCCGCCTGGCCCACAGCGCGCAGACGGCGCGCAATTCGACGGTGTCGGTGCCGGCCAACGATGTGCACGAGGCGGCCGATGCCAGGTCGCAGGCGGCCTTCGGCTCGGCGGCTGTGGCCGGCGTGCCGGTCAGCCTGGATCAGCCGCTGCGGGAAGCGCGCGACCAGTTCGAGCGGGCGTATTTCGAATACCACCTGGCGCGCGAGAACTTCAGCATGACCCGCGTTGCCGATCGCGCCGGGCTCGAGCGCACCCACCTGTACCGCAAGCTGAAGCAGCTGGGCGTGGAGCTGGCGCGCGGCGGTCGCCGCCCCGAGCGCGCCACCAGCGCCGAGCGGCAACCGGTATCAGGGCGCGACCACGATACCGACCCTGTCGCGGACTGAGTCTGGCGGGCCAGTTCTCCCCATCCGATCCGAGTACCGGGACGAAGCGAAAGACGCGGTGGCCCGCTATAGTGGTTGATTTGCCCTTCGCTGGCCGCATCTGTCCCTCCAATGGACCGCATCCGGGTGCGCGGTGCGCGCACCCACAACCTGAAAAATGTCGATCTTGACCTGCCGCGCAACCGGCTGGTCGTGATCACCGGGCTCTCGGGCTCCGGCAAAAGCTCGCTCGCGTTCGACACTTTGTACGCCGAGGGACAGCGCCGCTACGTCGAGTCGCTGTCGGCGTATGCGCGGCAGTTCCTGCAGCTGATGCAAAAGCCCGATGTGGACCGGATCGAGGGCCTGTCGCCGGCGATCGCGATCGACCAGAAGTCCGGCGGCCACAACCCGCGATCCACCGTGGGAACCGTGACCGAGATCCACGACTACCTGCGTCTGCTGTTCGCGCGCGCGGGCCAGCCGCACTGTCCGGACCACCCCGAGCGCGCGCTCGGCTCGCACAGCGTGGCGCAGATGGTCGATTGGACGCTGACCCGCCCGCCGGAGACGCGCGTGATCGTGCTGGCCCCGCTCGTGCGCGAGCGCAAGGGTGAATTCGCCGAGTTGCTGGACGATCTGCGCGCGCGCGGCTTCGTCCGGTTCCGGATCGACGGGGCCATCGTCGAAGCCGACGAGGGCACCGCGCTGGCCCGCGGCGGGCATCATTCGATCGACGTGGTCGTGGATCGGCTGAAAGTGCGCCCGGACGCCCGCTCAAGGCTGGCCGAATCGTTCGAGACGGCGCTGCGGATCGCTGACGGGCGTGCCCTGCTGCTGGATCTGGACAACGGCGAGGAGACCCAGTTTTCGAGCCGGTATGCGTGCCCGGTGTGCGGTTACGCGGCCCCGGATCTGGAACCGCGGCTGTTCTCGTTCAACAATCCGCTCGGTGCGTGCCCGGCCTGCGACGGCCTGGGAATCAACGAATTCTTCGACCAATCCCGGGTCGTGGCCCACCCCGAGCTGACGCTGCACGCCGGCGCGGTGCGCGGCTGGGACGCGCGCAACCGGCAGACCTTCCAGATGCTCGAGGCCCTGGCACGCCATCGCGGCGTGGATATCACGGTCCCGTGGGAGACACTGGATCCCGCGTTCCAGCACGAAGTTCTGTACGGAAGCGGCAACGAGTCGATCGCTTTTTCGACCACCCGCGAAAGCGGCCGTCCGTCCGTCCGCCATCACCCCTTCGAAGGCGTAATTCCCAACCTGGAGCGGCGCTGGCGCGAAACCGATTCGCCGGCCGTGCGCGAGGAACTCGCCAAGCTGCGGGGCGTTCGCCCCTGTCCGGTCTGCGCCGGCACGCGCCTGCGGCGCGAGGCGCGCCACGTATTCATCGGCGAAGGCGAGGAGCGGCGCGCGATCTTCGAGATCGAGCGGCAGAACCTGGCCCAGACGCAGCGTTACCTGGAGCGGCTGCAACTGGACGGGGCGCGCCGCGAGGTGGGCCGGCGCATCGTCGATGAGATCGTCGCACGGCTGCGCTTCCTGAACGACGTCGGGCTGAGCTACCTGGCGCTGGAACGCGCGGCTGACACGCTGTCGGGGGGCGAGGCGCAGCGGATCCGGCTGGCATCGCAGATCGGATCGGGCCTGACCGGTGTCCTGTACGTACTCGACGAGCCCTCGATCGGGCTGCACCCGCGCGATAACCAGCGGCTGATCGACACGCTGAAGCGCCTGCGCGACCTGGGCAACACCCTGATCGTCGTCGAGCACGACGAGGAGACGATCCGCAGTGCCGATCACGTGGTCGACATGGGGCCGGGCGCCGGCGAGCACGGCGGCCAAGTGGTGGCACAAGGCACGCCGGAACATATAGCGCGGCAGGCTTCGTCCCTGACCGGCGCCTACCTGTCCGGCCGAGTGCGCATCGAGGTGCCGGCGGCGCGCGTGCCGCCGGGGCTGCAATGGCTGGAGCTGTCGGGCGCGCGCGGCAACAACCTTCAGCAGGTCGATGTGCGAATCCCGGTCGGATTGCTGACTTGCGTAACCGGCGTGTCGGGATCGGGAAAGTCCACGCTGATCAACGACACGCTGGTGGCTGCGATGGCGCGCCACCTGTATGGGGCCAGCGGCCAGCCGGCGCCCTATGGCGCCATCGTCGGGCTGGAGAATTTCGACAAGCTGGTCAGCGTCGACCAGGCGCCGATCGGACGCACGCCGCGCAGCAATCCGGCCACCTACACCGGCCTGTTCGCGCCGATCCGGGAGCTATTCGCGTCGACGCCCATCGCGCGCGAGCGCGGCTACGAAGCGGGTCGCTTCTCGTTCAACGTGAAGGGCGGACGGTGCGAAGCATGCGAGGGAGACGGATTGATCCGCGTCGAGATGCACTTCCTGCCGGACGTGTACGTGCCGTGCGACGTATGTCATGGGCGGCGCTACAACCGCGAGACCCTGGAAGTGCTGTACCGCGGCCTGAACATCGCCGAGGTGCTGGACCTCACCGTCGAGCAGGCCGGGCAGATGTTCAGCGCAGTGCCGTCGCTACAGCGCAGGCTGCAGACGCTGGCCGAGGTCGGACTGGGCTACGTGAGGCTGGGCCAGAGTGCGACCACGCTGTCCGGAGGCGAGGCCCAGAGGATCAAGCTGGCGCTGGAGCTCTCCAAGCGTGATACGGGACGCACGCTGTACGTTCTCGATGAGCCGACCACCGGCCTGCATTTCCACGACGTTGCGCTGCTGCTCAGAGTGCTGCACCGGCTGCGGGACGCCGGTAACACGGTGATCGTGATCGAGCACAACCTGGAAGTGATCAAGACGGCCGACTGGCTGGTCGACCTGGGCCCGGAAGGCGGTCAGGACGGCGGACGCGTCGTCGCGTGCGGAACGCCAGAGCAGGTCGCTGCCGCCGAGGCGAGCTACACCGGCCGCTGCCTGCGCGGAGCTCTGGCGGCGCGAACCGGTGCGGCCAAGGCGGCGTGACGGGTCGACCGGGTCGGCGGGTCAGAGGTTCTCCGGCACGAGCGAGGAAACAACGCGGCCCAGGTTTTCGCGCGTCCACTCGGCGGCATCCTCGTTGTCGGCCAGGTAGTCCGACACGGCCAGGTAATGCACGACATCGCGGAACCTCAGAGCGCGCTCCACAGGCCAGGTCGCAAAGCTTTCCGTCGCGCGAGCAAGGACCGCCTCGGCCGCGGCCCGGGTCCCGCCCATGCGGGCCATCACGATATGACGGTACAGCTCGGGCGGCTTCAGACCGGGATGGGCGGCCGCCACCGCGTGGTAAGTCTTCAGCAGTTCCCGACTGGTCCTTGCGGCATGGTGCTTTTCCCGCCATCCGACGAAGATCGGCCCGAGCAGCCTGCGCGCCCAGTCGGCAGAGCGCTCCCCGCGCGGAAACTGCGCCGGCACGGCCGCAGTGGTCTGAGCCGCCGTGCCGACTGAAGTCGTCTTGGTCTCCTCTTTCCAGTAATCGTCGTCGTCGAGCAGGGTCCCCGAAATCGTGCCAGCGTTCGAGGCGACTCGACCGTGCGTCGGTAGCGTCGCCGGCTGCAAGGCGCTCGACGCGAGCGGCAGCGGACGAACCGTGGGAGGCCTTGGGAGAGTCGGAGACTTCGATGGCAACGGTAAATTCGGAAGGGTGGGTGCCTCGCTCAGTGGGACCTCGGATGGGGAGAACGCCGTCTCGGCGTTCTGCTCCAGCTGATTTTTCCACTCGCGGATTTGAGCCGGATCCAGGTTGAACTGCCTGGCCAATTCACCGACCGTCTTGTCGCCGCGAAGGGCGGCCAGCGCCACCTGCGCCTTCAGCTTAGCTGCCAGATCGCTGTCCCCTTCTCGTGCCATCGACCCCTCCGCGGCAAGGCAAAAAGCGGGCGTATGTTCACAATATATTAACCGTTCCTAATCCTGAAATTCCGCTCCCGCCTCCGCGCCTGCCGGCGCTACGGCGGGCAAGCCTCCGAGTCGACGGTAGTGCCACTAGAAGCCATTAGAATTGTCGCTGCTCGAGCGCGGGCTTGCAATGCTGACCCCGGATTTCTGGGCAGTCGCTGCTTCACCCGGTAGTGCAACGATGCTGTCCCCTGCCGACGACCGCAACGCCGACGAGATCGCCTATTGGAATGGTCCGGGAGGCCGGCGCTGGCTGGAGCGGCAGCAGTGGCAGGACGCACTGCTCGCGCCGGTGGCCGAGATCCTGCTCGACCGCGCGGCCCCGCGCGCGGGCGAAGTCGTGCTGGATATCGGCTGCGGATGTGGCGCCACCTCCTTCGCTCTGGCGCAGCGGGTTGTGCCCAACGGTCGTGTGCTCGGGATCGATGTCTCCGAGCCGCTGCTCGCGCGGGCGCGCCAACTCGCCCCGCCGGCACTGCCGGTCGAATTCGTCCTGTCCGACGCGACGGCGTATCCGTTCGAGTCCGCCCGGGCCGATCTGGCCTGCTCTCGCTTTGGCGTGATGTTCTTTGCGGACCCGGCGCGGTCATTCACCAACATCCGGCGCGGCCTGCGAGGTGGCGCACGACTGGCGTTTGCCTGCTGGCGGCAGCCGCGCGAAAACCCCTGGCTGATGGTTCCGCTGCAGCAGGCTTACCGGCACGTGCCGCGCTTGCCCGAGATCGGACCCGAGGATCCCGGGCCATTCTCGTTCGCGGATCCGCACCGTGTGCGCCGCGTTCTGGCGCTGGCCGGATTCGAGACGATCGATCTGGAGCCGATCGATCTGACGTTCGATCTGTCCAATGGCCAGGGGCTGGACGCGGCAGTGGACGCAGCGATGGGAATAGGACCGGCGAGCCGTGCGCTGGACGGTCAACCGCCGGCATTGCGGGCCGCGGCCGCCGAGTCGATCCGCGCGGCGCTGGCGCAGCACCAGGTCGGAAATGCGGTGTCGCTGTCGGCCGCGCTCTGGCTCGTTACGGCCGCCAGTCCCTCCGAAGGCGAACGCTAAAGCGCGGGCCGCGCCACGGGGGCCGGAGCTGCCGCAGGAGCACAATGGGTCTTAAGATGGACAGGAAAGATCCCCCCGCGCCGGAGTTGACGGCGCTGTCCGCGCGCTTCCTGGCCGTAACCCACGAGGTCATCAACCAGCCGATCGAGCTGGCCGACTACAACCTGTACGCGGCCGATCGCGCGCTGCGCGAAGCGGTGGCGCGCGAAGGCGCGGGCGCCTTCGAGTCCGATCTGGTCGAATTCGGCCGGCGGGTCGGCACGGCCGAGTATCTGGAGCTCGGGCAGCTGGCCAATCGCTACCCGCCGGAGTTCGAGCCGAACGACCGCTTTGGGCATCGGACCGACCTGGTCCGCTTCCACATGCTGCGCGCAGGCCTCGAGCAGCACCCAGCGACCCAGCTGGTCGATCAGCCCCGTCTCCTCGGCAACTGCGATGAATACGCCCGGCAGCACTAGGCCGCGGGTCGGATGGTTCCACCGCAACAAGGCTTCGGCCCCGCTGATTCGACCCGTGCGCAGGTCGAGCTGCGGCTGGTAGTGCAACACGAACTCGCTACGCAGCAGGGCCTGTCGCAGCTCGCGTTCCAGCGCCACACGCTCGACTGCCTCTGCGTTCATCCGCTCCTCGAAATAGACAAACCGACCGCGGCCTGAGTCCTTGGCGCGGTACATTGCGGTATCGGCCTTTTTCAGCAGCTCTTCGCTGTCCCGGCCGTCGGTCGGAAACATCGCGACGCCGATGCTGGCGCTGACGTAGCTTTCCTGCTGGCCGATCACGAATGGATCCGACAGCGACTCGGCGATGTGCTCGGCCACCGTCGTTACGCTCTGGGGTCCGGCGACGTTCGGCAGGATGATCGCGAATTCGTCGCCGCCCAGCCGCGCCAGCGTATCGCTTTCGCGCAGGCACGTGCGCATCCGCCGGGCGGTCTGCTCGAGCAGTTCGTCGCCGGCCGTGTGGCCGAGGCTGTCATTGATGCTCTTGAAGCGATCCAGGTCGATGTACAGCAGCGCGAGCCTGCGGCCTTCGCGCCGGGCGGAGGCGATCTCCTGCGAAAGCCGCTCCTTGAACAACAGCCGGTTCGGCAGGCCCGTCAGCTCGTCGTGGCGGACCTGGTAGATCAGCTGCTCGTCGCGTGCGGCCGCCGACAAGGCGACGCCGATGCGGTCGCACAGGTCCCGCAGCGGCACCAGCACGTCCTCGGCCATGGGGTCGCCGGTGGCTACGCCCAGGCAGGCGAATGCGCACAGACGGCCCCGATCCAGGATCGGCAGCATGAACACGCGTGGCACGCCCGCTGCGGCCGCGTGCGGTTCCGCCGGCGGAAACTCCGCGAGGTGGCCGCACGCGACACCCTCCGGGTGGTCGGCAATACGCTTGATCAGCCCGGGCGGCACGGGGATCCGGCTCGATTCGGGACTACCCGCCTGCCCGGCCGCGAGCGTGTACATCCGGGCCTGCCCTGCAGGGTCCGGCTCCAGCACGACGATTGCTGAGAACCGCGCTGGCGTCAGTTCCAGGATGTGAGCCAGCACCAGGCCGAAAACCGGATCGATGCCCGCCCTGGACAGGATCACCTGGTCGATGCCGGCGAGGACTTTCAGCGTGTCCAGTTGCCGGCCTACGCGGGCGGCCATGTCGTTGAACGAGGTCGCCAGCTGCCCGAACTCGTCGTCTCCGGCGATCGCGACGCGGTGGGCAAAGTCGGCGCCGGCCAGTCGCCGCGTTCCCTTGATCAGCTTGTCCAGCGGCCCCATCGTGCGGCGAATCTGACCGACGCTGAGCAGCGCGACCAGCAGCAGCGAAAGCAGGATCACTTCCACAAATACCCGACTGAACTTCTCGACCGGCGCCATCGCAGCCGAGCTCGGCTCGGTCGCGATCACGGTCCAGTAGGGCGTGTAGAACTTCGGCTTCAGGAACAACTGCCATTGCCCGGCGATCATCGCTTCCCTTGCGGCCGCGATGCTGGAACCGCCTGAGGCGTCGGTAACGGCGCGCGCCGGGGCGGCCGCATCCGATGAGGGTGCGCCCGGCGAACAAAACAGCTTGGCCCCCGTCTCGGCGATCACGCACAAGCCGATCGCATCGGAAAGACCGTCCGCGGATCCCCAGAGCTCGTCCGGGTTCAGTTCGGCCGCCAGCGCAAACCGCTCGGGCCGGTTGGCGTCGATCATGTGAAGCAGAACGATCCGGGGTGGCACGCCGGAGGCGCGTTCGACGATCAGGACCGACTCGTCTTGCGCCAGGTGGGCAACGGCAAACCCTCCGATCTGCGGCCACGAAAGCGCCTGGCCGAAGACCGGAACGGGTCGGACGTCCGGCCCGACGACGGTCAAGCTCAAGTACATGCCGTCCAGCGTCGGCGGCACGCTGTCCGTGGGCGCTGCGCCGTAACGAAGAGCCAGCGCAGTATGTTGCATGCCCTTATTAGCCAGCAGCAGCCGCTCGTAGACTTTCAACGCATACGCCTTGCTGACCGCGGTCAGGTCTGCCTGGGAGTGCTCGGTGAAAACCGCGCGCGCCTGGCCCAACGACAGCAGCGCAAGAGCAAGCACTGGCAAGAACGCGCACAGCACGAAAAGAATCAGGATCCGGCGCGCGACCTTGCCCGGAAGGAAGGTGCCCTGAATTCGCATCTGGCCCTCAGAAGTCGGCGCCCGGCCCGACGAAATCGCCGTTGCGCCCGCGAACGACGTCGTCCTTGCTCACGCTGGCCGTCAGCGGCGGCGAGCTTTGTCCGTCCTTGCCCATGCTGTACAGGTCGTAGTCGGAGTTGATCGGGACCAGTGACCTGTCCTTGCGCGCGTGCCCCATCGCGCCTCGCGAGCCCAGGTTCAGGTACTGGTACGGGTTGCCCCAGGGATCGACCAGGGGAACGTTGTTCAGATTGCTCAAGGCGCCGGGCAGCGAGCCGTTGTCTGCCACGTACTGGGCCATTGCCACTTCGATCTGGACGATGTCGCCTTCGGCCTGCGTGACCTTGCCGCGGTCCACGTAGCTCGAGTAGGACGGAACGGCGATCGTGGCCAGCACGGCGACGATGGCCACCACCAGCAGCAGCTCGACCAGCGTGAACGCGGCCATCCGCGAATCGAAGGACTTCGAGGGCACTCCCCGCATCTTAAGAATCCGTGAAAAGCGGCCGGCAAAAGAGTTAGCGCCGGCCTTCCATAGAGTCGGCGCTTACCCGGCCGACTTAAGTCGGCCGAGGCCGACAGGAGCACAATGGGTGCGGCGATGGATAAGTCGACTCCCACCGGCTCGGGCCGGACGCCGCCGGACCGGTTCCTGGCCGTAACCCACGAGGTCATCAACCAGCCGATCGAGCTGGCCGACTACAACCTGTACGCGGCCGATCGCGCACTGCGCGAAGCGGTGGCGCGCGAAGGCGCGGGCGCCTTCGAGTCCGATCTGGTCGAATTCGGCCGGCGGGTCGGCACGGCCGAGTATCTGGAGCTCGGGCTGCTGGCCAATCGCTACCCGCCGGAGTTCGAGCCGAACGACCGCTTTGGGCATCGGACCGACCTGGTCCGCTTCCACCCCGCTTATCACGCGTTGATGCGGACGGCGATCACCGAGGG
>VBCK01000036.1 GCA_005882215.1 Betaproteobacteria bacterium
AGCATGGCGGTGCGCCCGGACCAGCGATGCACCAGATGGTAGAAGCGACCCTTCGGAGGGAAGCGAAGCAATTCATACATGCGCGATGCCGTCAGAAGCTGGACCAATGCCAGCAGCAACGCGGCCGTGATCAGCCATGCCTTCATATGCAGGGCGTCGCTAAAGAAGACGTGAGAGAAAGGAGTCTCGTAGGGGTCCCGGACTGTCCTGCTGGCCACCAGAGCGACGGTGAGTGCGACGAACGCGAGCAGCACCAGAGGCAGCACGAGCAGCACTCGACTCGCAGCGGTGCGCGGGGTGGGACCGGAATCCTCGCTGATTGATTGACTGGCCATGATCGGTACCTCATCCAGGCCCCGGGGCCGGTCGGACTCTAGCGTGTGACAGCGTCGCGGTGCTGGAGCATCGAGGAGCTTCGTCGCTTTCCTGGCGACGCCGCGCGCGATCTTCGAACAAGTGCTAGACCGGGGCTAAGAGGCTTTTATTCCCGCCATGGCTTGCCGCAGGCCGTTTCGCAGCCGCGGCGGGCAGGGCAGTCGGCGCAGCCGCCGGAACGGCTATCCGTTAGTGGCCGGGCGTTGCTTGATCAGATCGGCTGAAGGAACTACGCCCAGAATCGAGTGGGTCAGCATGGCATGTCGACTGCAATGAGGATGTCGACCTCCTTCTGGGTGTTCCCGACACCGCGCCTGCGTTTGACAACGCCCTCGACAACGTGCCAGCCGGGCAGGGCGCGCAGATGCGCCAATTTGTACTATTGGCGCGGATCTTTGACTTCACTCTCTCCGCCACCCTCACTGGGCGCAGCTACGGCTGGCAAGCCGGCCGGTTTCGAATCATGGTTCGCCGAAGAGGGCGCCGGTCAGGTCGAAATTGATGATCGAGCCGACGATGCTCAGCAGGCCATAGAGAAGGCCGCCGAGGAGCCCGCCTTCGTTCAGGACGACGCCCTCGTTCAGCACCACGCCCTCGCACAGGACCAGGCCTTCGTTCAGGACCACCCCCTCGTTCAGGACCACGCCTTCGTTCAGCACCACCCCTTCGTTGAGCACCACGCCTTCGTTCAGCACGACGCCCTGGGTCAGCGTCGTGCCGCTGCCGGCGATCAGCCAGCCGGACAGCGAGGCAGTCGGGACGAACATGCCGGTGTTCGCCGCCAGGTCACTCGTGCCGGCCAGCGCGTCGGCCATGACCAGGCCGGCCGTGAGCAGAGTCTGGTTGGAGCCGGGCGTGTCGATAAAGCGCTGAACGTATGTGTTGGGCGGAATGGTCGAGCCGGACCAGTACACCGCCTGCCGGAAACGTACGATGCCGTCGGCCCAGGTGACGCGCGGATCGTAGATGGGCTGATACTCGGTGAATAGTGCCGGCTTGCTGACGATGTGGCCGCCGCCGGCGAACGCGATACGCGACCAGTTGAAGCTCGTGCCGTTGACCGTCGACGACTGCGTAGGCATCGACATGCCCGATGCAAGCATCGGGCTGCCCGCGCTGATCTGGCCGTTGTGGATCGCGGTGGCCACGTCCGTACGCAGCGCCTTGGCCAGTGCGACGGCGCCGTCCACGTTCAGCAGGCCCGCGCCCTGCTCGAGCAGATTGAATCCCGGCAGCGGCTGCGCCGTGTACTGCAGGATGGCCTTGATCAACGGCGGCGTGAGGCCCGGATTCGCCTGCAGCAGCAACGCGGCGGAGCCGGCCACGACTGGCGCTGCGACCGACGTGCCGGACAGCATCATCTGCGTCTGCGGGTAGATCTCGGGAATGTTCAGCGGAGCAACCAAGTACTTGTAGTAGGTGTTGGCCAGGTAGTTCCAGTTCGTGAAGAGGAGCAGCGTTTGAGTCATCGCGGCTCCCGAAACGACCTTGTTGCCCGGCGCGACGAGGTCGGGCTTGAGCAGATTGTCGTATTGGGTGACGCCGCTGGCGTTGACATACGAGCCGCGCGTCGGGCCGCGCGAGCTGAAGTGGTCCACCGTCTCGACGCTGCGCGACAGCGAGTTGTGGTAGTTCACGGCACCGACGGTGATCACCGACGGGTCGTCGCCAGGCGAGCTGATGGCCCCGTAGACCTCCTGGCCGCTCGTCGACAGGCCGAAATTGCCGGCCGCCACGACGACCGTGATGCCGGCTGCCGTCGCGCTGCGCGCGGCGGCGCACAGCGGATCTTTCTGCCAGGTCTGCGTCGACGACGACGCCAGGCTGAGGTTCATCACGCGGATGTTGTATTGCTTCGCGTGGTAGATAACCCACTCGATGCCCTCGATCGCCTCGCTGATCGTGCCGGCGCCGTTGCCATCGAGCACCTGGACGTCATAGATGTTTGCGTTCGGCGCGATGCCGGTCGTATCGGGCGTGCTTGACGAGTAGAATTTCGCGCGGCCCGCGGCGACCGATGCGACATGGGTGCCGTGGCCGAAGGGATCCTGGTTCGAGTTGTTGTCGTTCGCGATCGAGTTCTCGTATTGGATCTGCGCGAAGCTTCCCGGCATCGGCGACGTGGTGCTGTCGACGCCGGTGGTCCAGTTGGCGAGCGTCTGTTTCAGCATGGTGACGTTGCGCTGCACGCGCTTCTGGCCGAGCCCATTGAGGAACGCGTCGTGCGGCTTCATCACGCCGGAGTCGACGATCGCGATGCCGATCCCGGTGCCGTCCAGCCCGCTGTAGGAGGTCTTCGTGCTGTTGGTGCGGACGTTGCTCGTCAGTGTGCCGGTGATGGTTTCGAGCGTGCTCGCCGTGTGGTGGGTGCTTCGGTTCGGCGCGACGCTTACCACGTCGGCGCGCCGCGCCAACGCGTGGAGGACCGACGTGGGAACGTTCACCGTCAACGCATGTGTCGCGTCATGACGCTTCAGCACTGCGCCGCCGGCTTGCACCACAAAAGCCCGCAGATCGGTCATATCGGGATCGGCGGAGTCGCTCAGAAGCAGGGCTTGAACGAAGCGCCTGCCGTTCACGTCGCGCGCCCACTTGACTGCCGGCGTTGTCGGAGCGTGGATGGCCTCCAGCAGATCTTTCGCGAGTTCACCGCCTTGCGCGGGCGCGGTCGCCAGTGTTGCCACTGCGGCCAACGTGCCAGCCACGACGCGGGCAAAGCGGCGGCAAATTCCGCTTCGTTCGATCGAAACGGTGAATCGACTCGCGAAATCCATCTGCTGCCTCTTTCGTTGAATGGCGGCCGGCCCGTGATGGAAGCTGGCGTTCACCGATCGCAGGCCGCGGCGCAAGCCGGGCCATCCTCTCCCGGGTATACGGTACCTAGCAGTTCATCTTTAGGGCTGACCGTGCCTGTCTCCGAAAAATTTGCGCAGCCGCGCCTTAACGTTTCGGGGTCACTTCAGGCATGAAAATGATCGCATTACGCATGACCCACACGTTCTCGCGGGTCGCGTGTTGCGCGGGCTACGGATTTCGGTTGCCCACGTGGTGAACTTGGTGGCCAACGGCATGACGCCGGCTGAGATCGTGGCCGAGCATCCCGACCTCGAAGAAGCGGACGTGCGCGAGGTGCTCGATTACGGTGACCGCTACTCCATGTCACTGACGAGACAGAAACCGAACGGGCCCGTCACCGTGTCGTCGACCCGGATCGTCAGCGGCGCGCCCGAGTTCTTCGAGG
>VBCK01000194.1 GCA_005882215.1 Betaproteobacteria bacterium
CTCCAGCGCGATTCGCGACGTTACGCAACGCAAGCGCGTCGAGCAGACACTGCACGAAGCCAACCGGCTCAAGAGCGAGTTCCTCGCCAACATGTCCCACGAGCTGCGTACGCCGCTCAACGGCATCATCGGGTTTTCCGAGGTCCTGATCGACGAGAAAGCCGGCCCGCTGGGGTCCCGGCAGAAGGAATACCTGAACGACATCCTGAACAGTGGAAGGCACTTGCTGCAACTTATCAACGATGTACTCGACCTGTCCAAGGTCGAGGCCGGAAAGATGGATCTGTTCCCCGAAACCTTCGCGTTGCCTGCAGCAGTAGCTGAGGTCTGCTCCGTCCTCAATCCGCTGGCGAAGAAGAAGAATATTCCCATCCGCAGCCAGATTGCGCCGGCGGCCGAGCAGGTGACGCTCGACCAGCAGAAGTTCAAGCAGGTGCTTTATAACCTGGTCTCCAACGCGGTGAAGTTCACCGACGAGGGAGGACGGGTGGACATCGTTGCCAGTGCGCAGGATTCGAGCGGGTTGCGTCTCGAGGTGCGTGACAGCGGCGTGGGCATCAAGGCCGATGACTTCTCCAAACTGTTCGTGGAATTCCAGCAACTGGATTCCGGTGTGTCGCGGCGGCATCAGGGCACGGGCCTGGGGCTGGCTCTGACCAAGAAGATCGTGGAACTCCAGAAGGGCACGATCACGGTCGAAAGCGAACCCGGCAGAGGCAGTACTTTCACTGTGACTCTGCCATTCGCTGCCGACAAACCGGCACGTGGCGTGAACGAACGGAGGCTCACGTGAGCGCCCGCATCCTTGTTGTCGATGACAATCCAATCAACCTGAAGCTGGCCTGTTACCTTCTGGAGGAAGGTGGCTATGTTGTCGAGGCGGCCGTGGACGCAGAGCATGCGCAGGAATTGCTCAAGGACATGACGCCAGACCTGATCCTGATGGACATTGCGCTGCCCGGTATGGACGGCCTGACCCTCACGCGCCAACTGAAAGCCGACGAGAGACTGAAGAACGTCCCTGTGGTGGCGCTGACGGCCTTCGCCATGAAAGGCGACGACCAGAAGGCGCTGCTGGCAGGCTGCGCCGGATACATCACCAAGCCGATCGATACGCGCGACCTCGTGCAGAAGGTGCAGACCTTCCTGCCAGGCGATGCGGTGAAATAACCGAGGGACGCTCGATGAAGATCCTGGTCATCGATGACCACCCGACGGATCTGAAGTTGATCAGCGACTTGCTCAGGATGAGCGGCCATGTCGTTTGTGGCAGATCGTCGACTGCAGGCGTGCTCGACTCCATTGTGACGGGCAGACCCGATGTCATCGTGCTGGACATGCGCCTGTCCGACGGCGATGGACTGGCGCTCGCCCGGCGGCTGAAAGCCGATCCGGACACGGCCGGGATCCCCATCGTGGCAGTAACCGCTTACCCTGACACCTATCCGCGTTCGGAGCTGCTGTGCGCGGGCTGCGACGGGTGCATTCTCAAGCCCTTCGATACCCGTCAACTGACGAAGCAAGTGGAGGAGATCGTCCTCGGCCGGACGGGATCATGAACGTTCTCGTGGTTGACGACCACCCGGTCAATCGCAAGCTGCTGCGCGTTCAATTGCAAGCGGAGGGGCACGACGTGGTCGAAGCAGCGAACGGAGTCGAAGCGCTCCAGACGATAGAGCGCGAACGCGTAGATGCCGTCATTTCGGACATCCTGATGCCCGACATGGACGGCTTTCGCCTTTGCCACGAGATTCGCAACAGCGAAAAGGTGGGCGCGCTGCCGTTCATTCTTTACACGAGCACCTACGATTCGCCCGCGGACCGAAAACTCGCACAATCCGTAGGAGCCGACGATTACATCATCAAGCCGGCGGCTGCGCCGGTCATCCTCAAGGCTTTACACGATGCAGCGCTGAGGACACGCGAGATTCGGCCTCGTGAGATTCCGCAGCAGGGCGAGACTTATGTGCTCAAGCAATACAGCGAAGCACTGGTGCGCAAGCTGTCGGAAAAGAATTCGGAGCTGCAGGGCGCACTGGATAGTGTGCAGATCGCGCACGATGAGATTCTCAAGCTGAACCGAGAGCTCGATGCTCGTGTCCAGCAGCGTACCGCTGAGCTGGAGATCGCGAATAGGAAACTGACGGCGGCCAACGAGGAATTGGAGGCTTTTTCCTCCTCCGTCTCACACGACCTGCGCGCCCCGCTGCGCCACATCGACGGCTATGCCGCCATACTGGGCGAGTTGGTGGGTGAGAAACTGGACGAGGAAGGGCAGCTTGCTCTGAGCCGGATCTCGGATGCGGCGAAACAAATGCGCCAGCTCATCAATGACCTGCTGGCCTTCTCCCGGATCGGTCGGGCAGAAATGCGAACCACGGTGGTGGATTTGGAGGCTCTGGTCGCCGAGTCGATCCGAAGCCTGCACTCCGAGGTGAACGGACGAAGCATCGTGTGGAAGCGGGACCCGTTACCCAGAGCGCAGGGGGATCCTGCGTTGCTCAGCCAGGTGTTCGTGAACTTGCTCTCCAATGCCGTCAAGTACACACGCCCTCGCGATCCGGCTCGGATCGAGATTGGCTTCAGGGACGAGGGCAAGGAGGAGCTGGTCATTTTCGTGCGCGATAACGGGGTTGGTTTTGACATGCGCCATGCGCAGGGACTGTTTGAGCCATTCCACCGTCTGCATCGTGCCGAAGAGTTTGAAGGCACGGGCATTGGGCTGGCAAATGTACGCCGGATCGTCACGCGTCACGGCGGACGCGCCTGGGCCGAAGGAATAGTCGACGGCGGCGCGACGTTCTATTTCACGTTAGCCAAGCCGGCCTGAATCAGCTCGATTTTGTACCCGTCCGGATCCTGCACGAACGCGATCACGGTCGTGCCGCCCTTCACGGGCCCTGGCTCGCGCGTGACGGCGCCGCCGGCGCCGCGCACCTGCTGGCAGGCTGCGGTTACATCGGGCACGCCGATGGCCACGTGCCCGAAGCCGGAGCCCAGGTCGTAGCGATCGACTCCGTAGTTGTAGGTGAGCTCGAGCACGGCGTGCTCGGATTCGTCGCCATATCCGACGAAGGCCAGCGTGTACTTCTGCTCGGGCCGGTCGGTCGTGCGCAGCAGGCGCATGCCCAGCGCCTTCGTGTAGAAGTCGAGGGAGCGCTGAAGGTTCCCGACCCGCAGCATCGTGTGCAGCACTCTCATCGCGGCTCCTCCGGTTCGTTGCAGCGGCGGCTCACAGCGGCAGCGCCGCCAGCTCCTCGTTCTTGATCTGGTCCCGTGCCGCCCGGAAATCCGGCAGCAGCCGCTCGACTTCATGCCAGAACGCGCGGCCGTGGTTCAGCTCGGTCAGGTGCGCCAGCTCGTGCGCGACCACGTAGTCGATCACCGGGATCGGGAAAAACACCAGCCGCCAGTTCAGGCGGATCCGGCCGTCCTCGTTGCACGAGCCCCACTGCGTGCGGGCCGAGGACAGCCTCCAGGTGTAGGGCCGCACGGCGCCGCGCGCGGCCAGCAGATTCACCCGATCGCCCAGAATCCGGATCGCCTGGTGCCTGAACCAATCCTGCACCAGCGCGCGCACCTCGGCCTCGCTCGCGCCGGCTGGCAGCGCAAGCTGCAGCTCGCGGCCCACCCGCACGGCCGCGGAGCCGTCGGCTGCGCGGAGCTTGAGTGTCAGCTCCTCGCCCAGGAAATGCACCACAGCGCCGTCCGCCCAGTGCAGCCGGTGCGCGCCGTGGCGGGCGCGCCAGTCCTGCCACTGCGCGAGCTTGCTCCGAATCCAGCGCTCCTTTTCCAGGATCGCCTCTTCGATCGCACGCAGGCTGACCCACTTCGGCGCGGACACGGTGAGCCCCTGGTCGTCGATCTGGAAGCCGATCGTGCGGCGGCGTGCGCGCCGCAGGCGGAAGTGGCACAGCTGCCCGCCCAGCACCACGCGGCGCAGTCGCCCGGCGACCGCATCGGCCGCTGGCAGGTCCGGCATCGGTGCCTGGACCTGCAGCGGCAGGCTCAGCTGGCAGTCTTCGGTGTCGGGCGGCATGCGTTCGCTCAGTGGCGTTCAATCGCCTTCGGATTCAGCCGGCGGGGACGGTTCGTACGGACCGCTGTAGCGATGCGGCGCCAGGCGCCGCATCTCGGTCTCGATCCACGATTCTACGAGCGCCGCGAGGTCGCGGTCGTTGCGGTCGGCCACGGGGATCGGAGCGCCGATCGAAACCGTGATCAGACCAGGGCGTTTCAGGAACGCCTTGCGCGGCCAGCATTCACCCGAATTCAATGCGATCGGAACCACCGGGGTGCCGGTGCGAATCGCCAGCCGCGCGCCGCCGGTCTTGTAGCGCCGCGTCGAGCCCGGCGGCGTGCGGGTGCCCTCCGGGAATATCACGATCCACCATCCGTCGGCCAGGTGCGCCGTGCCCTGCTCGACCACCTGCTCGAACGCGCTTTGCCCCTTGCTGCGGTCGATGTTGATCATCCCGATCGTCGCGAAGGCCCATCCGAAAAACGGCACCCAGTGCAATTCGCGCTTGTAAACGAACGACAGCTTGCGCGGCATGATCGCCGGCAACGATAGCGTTTCCCAGGCCGACTGGTGCTTGGGCAACAGGATGGCCGGACCCGGCGGCAGGTTGTCCCAACCCTCCACCCGCCAGCGTATGCCGCAGATCCAGCGTGCGCCCCAGATCGCGGTGCGCGGCCAGCCGGTCACCAGCCAGTAGCGCCACGCCTGCGGCAGCCAAGACCAGCTCAGCACCGCGATCGCGTACGGAATCACGGTGACGACCAGAAAGAGCAGATAGGCGGCGGACCGCAGCGCGGTCAGTGCGCGCACGGGTGGGTTCTGCCCATCAGGCCGCCGCCAGCAGCGACAGGTCGGCGATCCGGTTCATCAGCGAGCGCAGCTGCGCCAGCAGTGCCAGCCGGTTGGCGCGCAGCCCGGCATCCTCGACCATCACCATCACGTCGTCGAAGAAGCGGTCCACCGGCTCCTTCAGCGGTGCCAGCGCGCGCAGCGTGCCGGTGTAGTCGGCCGCCGCGAGCAGCCGCTCGGCCTGCGGCGCGACCCGCCCGAAGGCGGCCCACAGGTCGCGCTCGGCCGGCTCGAACATGAGCGCGGGATCGAACGAGTCGAAAGCGGGCTCGCCGGCCGTGCCGGCTTTCTTCAGGATGTTGCCGATCCGCTTGTTGGCCGCGGCCAGGCTGTCGGCTTCGGCCATTTGCGAGAACGCGCGCACGGCCTCCAGCATCGCGGGCACCTGGTCGATCCGGCTCGGGGCCAGCGACACGACCGCTTCCACTTCCAGCGTCGAGTAGCCGCGCTCCTGCAAAAGGCCGCGCAGCCGGTCGAACAGGAAACCTGCGAGCTCCTCGCGCGGCTGCGGGCCGAAGCGCTCGCCGAACGGCTCGAATGCCGCCTGCAGCAGCCGCGGCAGCGGCAGCGGCAGCTGCGCCTCGATCAGCATCCGCAGCACCCCGAGCGCATGGCGCCGCAGCGCATAGGGATCCTTGTCGCCGGTCGGATGCTCGCCGATTCCGAACAGGCCCGCGAGCGCCTCCAGCTTGTCGCCCAGCGCCACGCACAGGCCGACGGTGGAGGAGGGCAGCTGATCGCCGGCGAAGCGGGGCCGATAGTGCTGCTCGATCGCCACCGCCACGTCCTCCGACTCCCGGTCGTGGCGCGCGTAGTGCATCCCCATCGTCCCCTGCAGTTCGGGGAACTCGCCGACCATCGCGGTGCGCAGGTCCGCCTTGGCCAGGCGCGCCGCGCGCTCCACGTGCGCCAGGTCCGCGCCCAGCTCGCGCGCAATCGCAACGGCGATGGCGGTGAGGCGCTCGATGCGCTCCAGCTGGCTGCCCAGGCGGTTGTGGTAAACGACGTCGGCCAGCTGCGGCAGGCGCGAGTCCAGTGGATGCTTGCGGTCCTGCTCGTAGAAGAAGCGCGCATCGGCCAGGCGCGCCCGCACCACCCGTGCGTTGCCGGCGATGATCTGCGAGGGATCCGCGGCCTCGATGTTGCTGACCAGCAGGAACCGGTTCAGAAGCTGCCCGCTCGAGTCCTTCAGCGCGAAGTACTTCTGATTCTGCTGCATCGTCAGGATCAGGCACTCGTGCGGCACCTGGAGAAACTCCTCGTCGAAGCCGGACTCGTACACGACCGGCCACTCGACCAGCGCCGCGACCTCGTCGATCAGCTCGGCCGGCATCACCGGCTCCGCCTTGAGCCGGGCCGCGTGCGCCTCGATCATCGCCAGCATCCGGGCGCGGCGTTCCTCGAACGAGGCGATCACGTGGCCCTGCTCGAGTTGCTTGGGGTACGACTGGGCCGAACGGATAAAGATCGGCTGCGGGGCGTGGAAGCGGTGGCCGAAGGTTTCGCGGCCCGCGCTCAAGCCCAGCGCCTTGATCGCCACCACCTGCTCGCCGTGCAGCGCGATCAGGCGGTGCGCAGGGCGCACGAACTGAACCGTCGTCACCCCGTCGGCCAGCTGGTAGCTCATCGGTTTGCCGACCGGAAGGCTCCCCAGCGCCCGATCCAGCGCCGCCTGCAGGCCCGCGGCCAGCGGCACGCCCGGTCGCACGCCCGAGTACACCAGCGTTTCCTGCTTGCCGTCGGATTCACGCTCCAGCCGGGCCGGCTCCGCCGCGATGCCCAGCGCGTTGAGCTTCTTGGTGAGTGCCGGTGTTGCGCGGCCCTGCGCGTCCAGCCCGATCGCAACCGGCATCAGCTTCTGGCGAAACGGCACGGCCGGGCCGCAGTCCTGGACCGGCGACAGCAGCACCCCCAGGCGCCGCGGCGAGCCGAAGACGTGGCGCTCGCGCAGGTCGTGCGTGATCAGCTGCGCCCGGATCAGCTGGTCGGTGATCTCGCGGGCGAACGCCTGGCTCAGCGCCTTCAGCGACTTCGGTGGCAGCTCCTCGGTGTGCAGCTCCACCAGCAGCGCCGCGTTCATGCGCCATCCCGGTCGCGCTGAAGCATTGGAAAGCCCAACCGCTCGCGCGAGTCGAAGTAGCTCTGCGCAACGGCGCGCGCCAGCGTCCGGATGCGGCCGATATAGCCGGCGCGCTCGGTGACGCTGATCGCGCCGCGCGCATCGAGCAGGTTGAACGTGTGGCCGGCCTTCAGCACCGTCTCGTATGCGGGCAGCGCCAGCCCCGCATGGATCAAGCGCGCCGCTTCGCTTTCGAAAAGCTCGAACTGCCCGAGCAGGATCTTCGGGTCGGACTGCTCGAAGTTATAGGTGGACTGCTCGACCTCGTTCTGGTGGAACACGTCGCCGTAGCTGAGCGTGCGCTCCCGCCCGTTAGCGTGCCAGTGCGTGTACGCGAGGTCGAACACGTTGTCCACGCCCTGCAGGTACATCGCCAGGCGCTCCAGCCCGTACGTGATCTCGCCGGTGATGGGCTTGCACTCCAGGCCCCCGACCTGCTGGAAGTAGGTGAACTGCGTGATCTCCATCCCGTTCATCCACACTTCCCAGCCCAGGCCCCAGGCTCCCAGCGTGGGGTTCTCCCAGTTGTCCTCGACGAAGCGGATGTCGTTGCGCAGCGTGTCGATTCCGAGCGCCCGCAGCGATCCGAGGTACAGCTCCAGGATCTCCGGCGGCGAGGGCTTCAGCACGACCTGGTACTGGTGGTGCTGGTGCAGGCGGTTCGGGTTGTCGCCGTAGCGCGCGTCCTTGGGCCGGCGCGACGGCTGCACGTAGCCGGCGCGCCACGGCTCCGGGCCGATCGCGCGCAGGAATGTGGCCGTGTGCGAGGTGCCGGCGCCGACCTCGATGTCGATCGGCTGCAGCAGCGCGCAGCCCTGGTCGTTCCAGTATTCCTGCAGACGCAGGATTGTTTGCTGAAAAGTTAGCATCGGTTGCGACGCAGCCATGGGGTTCTCGAGTCCGGCTGCGAACCGCGCGATTCTAGAGTGTCCGGCAACGCGATGCCGGCGCTCGCCGGACAACGGGCAAGCACGCTTTCCGAGCGGCTTTTGGCTCGTTTCACGACATTGCAGGTTAGGGTGTTTCCCTCAATATGCGATGAAGAATTCTTGTAGCGCGAGGCAAAGATGATCCCAATTGTGCGTAACGGACCCGCCGCCTAATGTGGCCGCCTCGAAGCAGCCAGGTATTTCGCCGTTTTGAGTTAAGGAGAACCACTTACTTCCAAGGCAACGCAATAGCGCTCGTGAAACACCTGAAGAAGGCCGGCAAGCCTCGGCTGCTGACCGCCAACGGCCCGACCGATTGCTGCTGAATATCGTCGCGTGCGCGTGTCGGACATTTGAGCTTTAAGTGAAGGAACTGCAAATGAACGTGAAGAAAAGATCGAGGATCGCAATCCCTCTTATGACGATTCTGGCTCTCGGCCCGGTTGTCGCCTTTGCGCAGACCGCTACCACCTACAGCGGAGAAGCGGCGGCTCTGAAAGCAAGTGCGCTGGGGATCAACGTCGCGCTGGCCGATACTGGAGCACTTCCAGCGGGTGGCGGGAATCTGAACACGTCTTTGGCGAGTGTCAACCTTCTGGGTCTGGCCTCGGCTGACGCGCTCAGAAGCACCACATCCGGCAGTGGCACCAGCAGTCAGTCGCAATCGTCGATCGCGAACCTGAGTCTGTTGGGCGGGCTGGTTGCCGCAGATGTAGTCAAATCGAACTCGAGCGCCGCCTGCAGCGGTGCGACGGCCTCGGCCACCGGAAACTCCGAGCTCGTCGGACTGGTCGCCGCGGGCCAGCCCATCGTCGCCTCGAACCCGAACCTCGCCATCTCGTTGCCGGGCGGCATCAGCCTCACGGTCAACGAGCAGACGAGTTCGTCGGGCGGAAATGCCGGGTCGATGACGGTCAACGCGCTACATGTGAAAGGACCAGGCATCGATATCGTCGTCGCCTCCGCCCATTCCGATATCACGTGTCCGTGACCTTATTGGGGCGCGGTCTCGAGACCGCGCCCCACGCTCTGCAGCAGCGCACAGCCCTGCTCGTCTAAAGGACCTCGCAGAACCCGTTCCGGTGGCCTTCACCGCAGCGCATCGTCCGGAACCTTGACGTTCGGGAAGGCGGCGCGGAAGCGGGTGAGCTCATCGTCGGCCTCGGCGCCTCGCCCGGCGCGCCGAAGTTCGATGATGCGACGCAGCCAGTCGTCCGGCGATGCCGGACGGCGCGCGCGGCTTGCTTCGGCGGCTGGCGGCGCAGGACCTGCCTCGTCCGGCGCGAGTTTTTTTGCAAGCGGGGCGGCCGCTCGCGCAGGCGCTGCCTGCATCTGCATCATGGGCGCCGGCGCGCCGGCAGGCGCCTCGGCGGCCCGCTCGGTGTCCCGCTTCGTGGCTCGAAGCGCGCCTTGCGCAACCGGTGGACGAGGGGCGGACGGCGGCGGGCTGGCGGTGCTCTTCGCCTCGTCGCGTGGCGCTGCCATCGCCGGGGCCGCCGGTGTTTCGGAGCGACTCTCGGTTGGCGTTTCGCGCTCCAGGTGAACCGAGATGCCGACCGCCAGAATCCCGACCGCGACGGTGACGGCGGCGGCGGCTGGACGCCAACCGAACCAGCGTCGAGCGGAGAGTCTGCGCTGGGCGCCGCCGGAAGCGGTGACTGGATTGCCATGAGCGCTCTCGGCGGCGGCGCGCAGCACCGTGGCCCGCACCTTGGGCGAAGGGCGCTCGTCAAGCAGCTCGTGTGCAGCGCGCAGCCGCGCGGCCTGGACGGCGTCGAAATCCTGTGCAGGGGTCACTGGTCGTTTCGCCATGGTTGCATCGTCGTTCGCAGCTTGGCGCAGGCGTAACGGATTCGACTCTTGACGGTCTCGGCCCCGGCGCCGGTAACGGCGGCGATCTGCTCGTGGGTGAGGCCCGCCTCCACGTGCAGCATGAACGCCTCGCGCTGCGCGCTGGGCAGCTCCTCGACCGCGGCCACAAAGGCGCGTGCCTGCGCGCGGTCCATCGCCCTGACTTCGGGCTGTACCGATGCGTCGGCCGCGAGCAGGTCCATCACCGTGGCGTCGCACCCGGGGCCCGCCGGCTCGTCCAGGCTGTCCAGCACGTGTGGGTCGCGCGCACGCCAATGGTCGATCAGGCGCGTTCGAGCGATCCGGTACAGCCAGGTCGTGAACAGCGCCTGCGGCTTGTACCCCCGGGCGTATCGGATAACGCTGGTCCAGACTTCCTGCAGCAGCTCGTCCGCAACGGCCGGGATGCGCACCGATCGAAGCAGAAACCGATAAACCGCGCGCTCGTGCCGGTCGTAGATCTGCTCGAAGGCGCGCACGTCCCCGGCGGCGAAGCGCGACATCAGCGATTCGTCCGCTTCGGCTTCCGCGGCGACGGACAGCCTCGAGGCTTGCGGCATGCCGGGATTATCCAGGCAGCCGCTACCAGCGCGAGGGAGGGTCCGGAACGTAGCCGACACCGGCCGATTGCGGGAACGGTCGAGGAGCGCCGGCGTCGGGGATCACGCCCATCGCGACCAGACGCTCCCGGCGGTCGTAGCGGATCGCGATGACCTGGTCGGGCCGGTCCTGTGCTCGCTCGAAGCTTGTCGTCAGGACCCTGGAAGTCTCGCCGTCGCCGTGACCGGTTCCAAGACGCTGTTCGGCCCGCTGCTCGGACGAGCCGGCCTGCGGCGCCGAGCGGGCGCGGTCGAGCGGAGCTTCATTCAGGCTGCCTGGCGCCGGCACGCGGGCGGCTTCCCGGAACACGGCCACACCGATGACTCCCACGTCATCCGGTCGGCCCGTCCTGGCCGCATAGGAGTCCGGCAGGTCGGTAAAAACGAAGTCCGCGACACGGTCCTGCGATTTGCGCCATCCGAGGATGTCGAACGACTCCCGCGGCGAAAGGACGTAGCCGCTCTGGCCCCAGGCGGCCGTGTCTCCGCTGACGACATTGATGCCGTCGACCGACACGACGCCGAGGATCCGGCCCGGCGATCGGCTTCGGACCGAAACGGCGTAGCGGTGGCCGGGCGTTCCGGCGACCCAGCGTTGACCCTCGTGCGAGTAGACCGTGAGCCGCTCCCCGGTCGTGCGATCCAGGATCGTCACGTCGACCATGCCGGCGCGGCAGGGCGAGGGGCCGACGTCGCCGCAGTCCGGCGAGGAAGAAGCTGCGGCGCACGCGGTGAGCAACGCGGCCGTTGAGGCGAGCAGGGTCTGGTACATGGCATCCTCGTTCGTGGGCTATGCCGGTACAAACGCAGGATGGGGCCGCGCGGGGTTAAACGGCCTGCGATCCTCTGTTGCAGAGGGCAGACCGTTGCGCCGACCGCTGGCGGGCGCTTCAGGCCGAGCGGACCACGTTGCAGGCGAAGCAGCCGCGTCGCGCGAAGTGGATGTGAAGGTGCTCGATGGCCGGGGCTGCGAGCAGCTTTCGAATCAGGCCGTCGACGCGGTCACCCGGGGCCACTTCGGCGTCGACGATGTCTTCCTTATCGTCGTACGCTCTGACGGACAGCAACCGCCGCGACAGATAGGGCGG
>VBCK01000195.1 GCA_005882215.1 Betaproteobacteria bacterium
CTTCTGCTGAAGTACGAACGACATCTCGGACTGCGGCGAACCGGGGTTCGTGATGTGGCCCTGCCAGACCATCGTGCGCACGTTGCGCCACGCTTCCAGACCGCCGCGGGCGGCGACGTTCTTCTCGACGATCTGCGCTGCGCTCAATTGGCCCGGCACGACAGCGGGCGGCGGCGCCGGATCGGCTGCCGGCGCGGCTTCAGACCGGGAGGCGGCTGCGGCAGCCGCGCCAGCTGCCGCACCCGCCAGTGCGACCGAGCCCAGCAGCGTCCAAAACGCCCATCGCATCGCGCCAGCCATCGCATTGCCTCCTACTTGCGCGCGGACGCAGCCGAGGCGCGCTGCGGCTTCGCGAACAGCGCATCGTCCATCGCCTCGTTCAGGGCGACGGCCTCAACCATCAGCTTGTGCGGCTTGGCATTGACGCCTTCGACCTGCGTCTCCAGCACGCTGGCGACCGATACCGCGCCCTGCTTCTTGAAATCGCGCACGTAGATCGACACCGGGTGCAAGCGGCCGTCGATCCTGCGCGGTTCGCCGTCCATCTTGCGCTCCATGAAGGTCTTGCCGTCCACCCACACGTTGCGCACCTGGCCGTCCTTCAAGGTCAGCTTCAGCTGGTAGCAATCGTGGCCATCGACCGATTCGGTGCCGGCCAGCGCGACCCGGGTGCCTTTCTTCTCGTAGTCCACCAGGGGGCCATCCATTTCGTCCCAGGCCGCGGCCTGCTTGGCCTCGGCCGCGCTGTACGGCTCGACCTGCTCGCGATCCAGGAACGGCCGCAGCTTCCATCCATTGGCGCCGTCGTACACCTGCACCGCGGTCTTGTCGTTGAAGCGGATCTCCAAGCGGCTCTTGTGCGGGCGCTTCATTTTCATCACGAACGGAAGCTCGGGATTGGCGCTGCCGCCGGCTTCCATCCTGCCCGTCAGCGTCATCGACGTGACGGCGTGCCAGGCATCGAGTCCGCCGCGCGCCTGGACGTTGCGCTCGACGATCTGCGCCGCCGTCAGGCCCGGCAAGGATGGGGCGGCCGCCGCGGCAGCGCTCGCCGGCTTCGCGGCTGCGGGCGCCGCCGCCTTCGCCGCAGGGGCCGAAGTGTTGGCGGCCAATGCGGTGGCGGCTGCAAGACAGAGCAGCCCGACTGAAAACTTGAGTTGTAGCGTCATCTCAATCCTCGTTCCATGAAGTCGTCATCGGTGCCCGTCGTTGCGGCGCGCCGTCGGTGGCCGCCTTGCGCCGGGCGTGTCATCACAACACCAGCAGCCCGTCGGCCTGGAAAGGCCCGATTCTCACCGTCACGCGATCGCCCCGCTTGACCATGTTGCCCTTGTTCGAAAAGGTCATCCAGTATTCCTCCCCGGCCTTGGGTGTTCCCGTCTGGCGCAGCTGCCCGACGTTGTCCATCACCGGAATCTGCAACATCGCCCGGTTGCGCGGATTGATCAGAGAGGCGGGCGCTTCCTTGGCGTTCAGGGGCCTGGCCAATTTCGGATCGACCACCCGGTACTTGAACCGGATCAGGTTGCCCGATGCGGTTTGCTCAACCGACAGATGATCGACCCCCCAGACCGATTGGTACAGCTCCTTGGCCTTGTAGGTCGGGTTGGCCTGACGGAACGGCGAGACCTTCTTGCCGGGGGCGGCCGCCGTCGTCTTGGCGCTCGCCTGCGGCGGCGAGGCGTCCGCCCCGGCCGCCTGGACTGCCGCGGCCAGCGAGCCGGCCACGATCGCGGCCGAGAACAGCGCACCGATTCGGGCAAGACCGAATGGCCGCTTGGGTTGAGGCACCGTGTTCAACGAATGCATGTGATCTGCTCCTGTGGCGAGACTCGGCTCTGCGCCGGCCGTTCCAACGGCCCGCGCATCGGGTGCTACGGATTCCGGTTGCCCGCAAGATGCGAGCGGTGCCTCGGTTGCTTCATCGCCGGCGAAGCGCCCGTATTCGACGATTCCATCTGCTGGCGCATCGCCCGCAGGTATGGCGAGACGCGCGGCTGCTGACCGGGCGCGGGCGAAGCCGATTTGCCTGCCACAGCGGGCATGGGCGCGCGCGGCTTTGCCGCGGCCGACTCGGCACCCGGGACCGGGCCGGGCGCCGCCGTTGCCGCCGGCCCGGTCTGCGCAAACGCCGGCGCAAACGTCAGGCTCGCCGCGGCCAAAAAGGCCAACGAGGCCAGCGAGGCCAGCGCGATGATGCGCGCGCCCGCTCGCGCGGCGCGGGTTCGTTCCAATTTCGCCATGTCGATCAACATCCAAACACCCTAATGCGGCTTGGTGGGATTCATCCACTTCTCGACCGTCGAACTGTCGGGACGGGGCGGCCTTTGCGGCGGCGGCGGACCGTACTTCTTCTTCTGCTCGTCATTGAGCAGGGCCCGTATCCGATCTGCGGTCCGTTCGCTGATCGCTTGCGTCGCACCGATCCGGTCCGACGCCGGGATCGAGGCGTCGTCCCAGACCCCTTTGATCTCATCGCGCTGTTGCAGGAGCAGTTTTCGAAGCTGCGCCTGCTGCGCGGGACTCAGATCCAGAGCCTTGGTCAGCGAACGGACCCGCTCGTCAAGGCGGTCCTTTGCCGAAGGGTGCCGGGCATGCCGGGGCGCAGGAACGGACTGACCCGACGGCGCGGCCGGTTGGGCGGGCGGCGCGGTCTGTTCCGGATCCGCCGCTCGCGAGCCGGCCGACGCGAGCAGCAGGGCCAGCATCAGCACGGGCGCGCCGATCGCGCCTTGGGATGTCACGGCAGCCGCAGCTTCATCGAACGCCCAAGATCAATGCCCATTCGGACGCGGCCGATTCTCGACCGTGGGGCCGAGCGGGGTGAGTTGCCGGGGAAGATTCGTCTCGGCCGCGGTGCACAGCTGCGCGAGCTGGCTCTTGTCCAGCGAGGCGAAGCTGCTGACGTACTGGGAATAGGCCGCATTGTAGCCGGCGCCCTGCCGCAGGCCGGCCAGGGTCTTGTCGGACAGTCCCGCGAGCATGCCGCCGGCCTGGGTCTTGACCTTCGCACCCACTTGTTGATCGAGCTGCGTACACGCCTCGACGGCCGCCGTGATGCCGGCCAGCTGGACCGCGCTGACGGAACCTGCCGCATGGGCAAGCTGGACCGCTGCCCAGGCAAACCCGAAAACCACCACTGCACCCACCTTCATTTGTTGCTCCTTTTGGGTCGTCCGCACCCTTTTGTCAAAATGTACGGGCCTTTTTTCCGGCCTCTATCGCCGATTTGACCGACCGGCGCGATCCTTATCCACCGACTGCCAAGCCGGATCTTATTGACGAACCGAAAGAGCGACTTGTAAGGCGCTGCTCGCGAGGTTTCCCTCGCGAGCAGCTTCACTTGGCTGCGACATCCACTTACGGCGTGGCGTACCCCCTCAGCGGTCTGGACTGCGGGCTGCCCGCGCCGGTGTCCGTGAACGTGATCGCGCCGTTGCGCGTCGCGCCCCTCGGAGAACCGACGTTCGTGAAACGGACCGCGACCGTGCAGCTTGCCCCGGGCGCCAGCGTCGCCCCGGTGCAGTTATCCGATCCGGCCACGACATTGAAGAAGTAGGTCGTCGCCGATCCGCCGGACACCGCGACGCCGGTCACCACCGCCTGCGAACCGCCCGCCGGCGCGCTGTTCTTCAAGGTCACCACGCCCGTGCCGGTCACGTTCAGATTGCCCGAGGGCAGCGTGATCGTCAGCGGACTGGGCGAAATTGCCGTCGGCGGCCGGGCTGCTACGCCGGCTCCCGTCAGCGTCACCGACGCCGGCGTGACCTTCAGTCCGTTGTTGCCGGTCACGGTCAGGGTCCTCGAGAACGACGCGACGGTCGTCGGCGCGAACACAACGTTGAACGTGCACGAGGCGCCCACCGCCAGCGTCGCGCCGCACGAGCCCCCGCCTCCCCGTGCGGAGGTCGCCCGCGCGAACGGCCGCGGCGTTGCTCCGCCCAACGTGAAGGTCAGGCCGGACAGCGCTGAGTTGCCCGAGTTGGTGAGCGTCAGGGTCTGCCGCGAGCTCGTGGTGCCGTTCGCCCAGCTGCCGAAGGCGAGCGGGGTCGGGCTGAGTGTCGCCGTGAAGGTCGGCGGCGCCACGCCCGTGCCCGTCAGCGTCACCGACGCCGGTGTGAAGGTCGCGTTCGTGGCAGTCACGGTCGGATTCGCCGAGTACGGCTGCCCAGCGGTCGGCGCGAACTGCACCTTGATCGTGCAGGATGCGCCCACGGCCAGAGTCGCGGCGGTCGTCGTCGGGCAGTCCGGCGCGCCCGCCGGGAACCCGCCGGCGTCGACACGAGAGAACCCGGCCGGCCACGCGTAACCGAAGCCTGTCAACGGCTGGTTACCGGTATTGGCGACGGTCAGGTTCTGCGTCGCGCTCGTCTGTCCGACCAGGACACCTCCGAAGGCCGGCGAACCCGGCGTAATCGAAGCGGTGTACGTGGGCGCAACGCCCGTGCCGCTGTGAGCGACCGGCGTCGGCGTGACGTTGCCGCCCGCGACGCTGACCGTTCCGGAAGCCGCGCCGGCCGCCGTCGGGCCGAACGTGACGCTGACCGTGCACGAGGCCCCGGGTGCCAGCGGCGAGACGCAGGTCGTCGTGGACCCGAACGGCGAGGAGACCGAGATCGACGCGAACGTGAAGTTGGCCGAACCGTTGTTGCTCAGCGTGACGGTCCGAGCGGTGCTCTGCTGTCCGACGAATACATTGCCGAACGACAGCGACGTCGGGCTGAACGCCGGCTCCGGACCCGCGAACGAAACCGCACCGATATCGACCAGGCCGCCCACTGCCGGATTGCGCGCCGCGCCGTAGAAGTCGTGGTCGGGCGAACCGGCCACGGCCGCGCCGCCGCCGATCGCGGCCGACGGGAACACCGGTGAATAGGCGCCTTGCGCTACCCCGACCGACCCGACCGTCAGCATCTGCTCGGCCGGCGACGAGGAAGTTTCGCCCGGCATCGTGATGGTCAACGGACCATAGCTCAGGTTGATCCAGTTGTGTCCCTCGTCGACCGTCGCCGTCGGCTGGATATTGTTGAACACGAACAACGATCCGACACCCGTCGTTTCCGAGCGGCCCGCAGGAGCGTTGAAGCCCTTGCAGATCGGGTCGCCGGCCAGAATGCCGCCGCCGGCGGCCGCGCTGCAAATCTCCGGCGCAACGCGCGCACCGTTGCAGTACTGGTGAACGACCGGCGAGCTCGCCGGAGCGACGTTGGGCTTGCTGGTCGAACTGCCGTCGATGACGCCCTGGGTGCTGGTCAGAATCGAGTGCATCAGCGTCAGCTGCACGCCCAGGCTGCTGCCAGTGCCGTCGTCGCGCACGCCGACATCCCAGTAGCTGGCACCCGAGGCGCATTCGCCCGTGAAGGTCTGGTTCAGCTGCGGGAACATCGCCACCAGATTCTGCTGGGACTGCAGGTTGGAGCCCATCGCGGTGATAGCGACGTGGAACGCGCGGTTCTGCCAGAACAGGTCGTTGGCCAGCAGAGGCAGCGACAGGAGGGTGCAGTTGCCGCCGCTGTAGCCGTAGCCCGCCGGGCAGGTCACCGTCAGGGTGCTCAGCGCGCTGATCATGTTCGGCGTATTTCTCTCCGTCACCAGACCGGCCGGCTGCGGAACATGAGCCGCATTGGTCGGCAGACCGTTGCCGTCGTTGATGCCCGGACAGATCAGATTGGCGGAGTTGGTCGGGTCCTGATGGCAGTCCGACGGGGGCGATGAGGCATTGACCGCGCCCAGCGTCTTGAACAGCACGCCGGCCGAGGACGTCGTGTCGTTGGAGGCGATCGTGTTGTTGATCACCTTCACCTTGAATGCGTCCTCCAGCGAGATGCCCGCACCGTCCCAGCCGGCGACGTTGTTCGCGATGATGTTGTTCGTGACCGTGACGTCGTACCAGTTCGCGGGCCGGGCCGGGAAGGCGACCACTTCGGCGCCGTTGATCTGCTGCAGCCGCAATCCGCCGCCGCTGCCGCTTTCGGCGCTGTTGCCCACGATCAGGTTCGAATCGATGACCAGGCCCGGGCCCGTGCCTTCGCCCAGGCCCGGCGGGCAGTCGAGGTCGTTGAAAGTTCCGCACTCGTTGCCGGCCACGGTTCTATTCAGGTTGGCGCCTTCGATCGCGATACCGCCGCCGTTGGTGGGGAGCGTCGGATTGGTGCTCTGATTGAACAGGATGTAGTTGTTGTTGATCCTGCCGTTGAAGCTCAGGCCAAGGTGCTGGATGCCGGCACCGTCGCCGGAGCTCAGGTTGCCCGAGATCCAGTTGTGGTCGATCTGGTAGCCGTCGGCGCCCGCGCTGATCGTGATCGCGCCCGCGCCCGCCGGCGTGCCCGAGAACAGCGCATCACCGATCGAGGCGTTGTCGTAGATCATGTTGTGGTGCAGCCTCACGTTGGCGTTGAACTGGAACGGGGTGGCCGCATTCAGTGCCGTCCCGGCAGGGATCGGCGGGCACAGTTGCACCGGCGGCGTCACGCCGCACTGGACGCCGTCGTTGACGTACGCCTCCGGCGTCTCGCCATTGCCCAGGTTGATGCCGCCCGCCAGCGTGCCGTGATTGGCCAGGATGCGGGTGTTGCCCACTTCCAGGTTGTGGGCCCAGCCGTGGATGAAGATGGCGCCGCCGCCCTGAGAGCTGTTGGTCACGCTCAGGCCGTCGATCCGCGACGGGTTGCAATAGTAGTTGCTGGTGCCGTAGTCGGTGCCATCCGTGATGGTCGGGTCGGATGCGCAATCGGCCTCGTTGTTGCCCAGGTAGACGCTGCCGTCGGTGAACGCGCCGGCCCCGCCGGCGACATTCTGGCCCCAGAAGTCGGTGCTGCCGTCCGGGGCCCGGACGCCGCGGCCCAGGACCGTGATGCCCGCGCCTTCATACGCGCCCAGCAGCGTCGGCTCCTGCAGAACCTGTGCCAGGTTGCCATTGCCGGACGCATCCCAGCCGACGATCGCCTCGAACGGAATGCGGTCCACGCGCAGGAACTGCGCGTCCGGACAGCCGTACTGGCCCGACGGGTCGTAATTCGCGTTGTTGGCGCTCGGAACGCCCTGGATCGTCAGGCCGAACAGGCAGTCGACCTGGCGGCGCCAGGAATCCAGCACGCCGGCCGGATGCGCATCCGCGTTGATCGTGACCGACGCGGCGCCGACGCCCTGCAGGCGCACCGGCTTCCACATCAGCACGTGCTCCTTGTAGGTGCCCGCAGGGACGATGATCAAATCGCCCGGGGTGGCGGCGTCGACGACCGACTGGATCGTCCGGCCGGCCTGCAGCATGGTCGGGGCCTTGCCGCCGATCGTCAGCGTGATCGCGTCGATCGACGATTTCCCGTTGCCCGCGGTGATCACGACCTCGCCGCACTGCGCGGGCGGTGCACCCATCTGCTGGATCTCGCAACTAGGTACCCCGCTCGGAACGCTGACCGTGATCGATGTGTCGCTCCAGCTTGTCACCGGCGCATTGACCCCGCCGATCGTGACGGACGAGATCGCGGCGCAGCTGCCGCCAACCGAGGTGCACTGGCTGCCGAAGCCATAGTGGCGCGTGATCGTCTTCTGGTTGAACGGCGCCGAGGTTGCGTTGGGTCCGGAGAAATTCGGGTTCTGCACGACCTTGTCGCCCAGCGCCGTCAGCGTCAGCGTGCTGCCGGCTGCGGCTGCGACCCAAGGGCCCTGGGTACTGCTGCTGACCGCCATCGCAATGGCCGGCGTGCCGTCCGGGTACTCCGAGTCGGGCAGGTTGTAGCCGTCCGCGAACGCCTGGGTCGGAATCACCGGCGTGTCCATGTAGGCGGTGAAGCCCGGCATGAACGGCATCTCGTAGCAGAAATTGCTGTAGGCCGGGTTGTAGCTCGGATCGGTCATCGTCGCCGCCTGGTCGGCCGTCGCCACCGTGGCCCCCGAGGCATCGACGTACTGGCCGGCCGCATTGGTCCTGGCGACTGGGCCCGGATCGTTCATGCAGGTGATCGCCATCTGCGGCGCGTAGCCGGTCGGGTTGGGCGGATTGACTTCCCAGCTCGAGAAGTACAGGCCGTTGTAGATGCCCCACTGGTCCGAATACACGCGCCCCATCTCGTTGTTGGAGAAGTCGCGCAGGCCCACCGGCAGGTTCGGCGGCCCGAATTTCTCGCCGAACTGCGGCGAGAACGGATCGAATTCCGACGCGAAGTCGTTGGTGATCGTGCCGGTGAAGTGGCCGGCGATGTGGGCCGGGGTGAAGACGTAGAACTTCGCCAGCACCGAATTCTTGTCCTGCAGCGTCACCTCCTTGCGGTCGCACAGCGGCCGCGAGGCCCCGGCGAAGGGGGCGGTCTGCTGCACGCCCGGGAACAGGCTGTTGTAGTCCGGCACGATGCGCATCGCGCCGACGCACGGCCAGTACGACTCGATCGTGCCGGTGTCGCCCTCGTGGCGCGGGTACGTGACCGATCCCAGGTTGCTGGTGGCGTTGAGCGGGTTGTTCTTGTTGTAGAACGCGTTCACCGCCGCCTGGTCCGGCATGATGAAGACGTTGCCGAAACCGGCGAACTGCGTCGTCACCGGCGCGACGTAAATGTCGCCCATCAGGATGTTCTTGTCCTCTTCCTTCACCAGCTCGAAGCCGGGCGGAACGATGACCTCGACCACGTACTTGCCCGGAGGCAGCATCCAGGTGCCGTCCGGCATCCTGATGCAGGCCGTGCAGTTCGTGCCCGAAGGCTTGCCGGTGGTCGGATCGGTCCCGGTGTAGCTCGGGAACTTGTACATGCCGTCATACGGCGCCGGCTGCGCCTGGTTCAGCTGCGACCAGCCGTCGTAGCACTTGAACTGGGCGTTGTGCGGGATCGTCGTCTTCGGGTTGGCGCTATCGAGCCACTGCGTGCTGTTCTGCAGCGTCGCGAAGAACGGGCTCGACGCGTCCTGCCCCGGACAGTTCATGTTGGGGATCATCGTCCGTCCGTCGGCCCCCAGGTGAAAGCCCTGGGCCCAGTCGTCCCAGCTGGTGGTCCTGGTCGTGTCCACCCGTTTCAGCGTCTGCTCGCCGTCGGCGGCCGTGCCTTCCTGGTACAGGTTGATCGTCACGCGCGGAACGCCGGGCTCCCACGACAATTGAAGCAACAACGACGGGTCGTCGAACGGCCGGGTCGAGGCGTAGATCACGTGGCCGCGGATGCCGCCGTTTTCGGCGGGCAGCGCCGGATTGTTGCCGCTGGCCGGAACCGCATCGGCGAACGGCTTCATGCCGAACTCGACGAACGTATTCTGGCCGAGCAGGCCCTGCCAGCCCATCGTCGATCCCCAGGGCAGCGGCGGATCGATGCGGCCGCTGGACAGAAGGGTCGTCGACGGATCGGGTCCCGAAGACCCGGTCGCTCCGAGGTAATAGGTACCGTTCTGGATCGTGGCGCCCGTGCAATCCGCATCCGCGCAGTACACGGAGCCCGGGTAGCGCAGATCCATCGGAAGAGGAGTCTTCTCGACCGTATTGGCCAGGCTGGCGGCGATCGTGGAGTTGCCGGCGCCGGTCTGGCCCGAGCCGTCGACGGGGCCGCCGGCGTCATACACCACGTGCGTGCCGGTCGGCTTGTAGCGCGTGGTATCGGTCTCGACGACCAGCCAGTTCATGAACGGGAACACCTCGTTCCAGCCGGCGAAGCCGTTCAGGTCGGTGTTGTTGAAGAAGCCGAAGCTGCCATCGCGATAGCGGATGTTGGTGGCCACCAGCGGCAGGCCGGGCTCGAGCGGGTTGCCGCTGCCGTCCACGTCGGAAACGCCGTTGCCATTGCTGTCGATGAAGGTCCGGGTGAACAGGTTCGTGCGCCATTGCGTGGCCGGGAATTCGAGGCGATTGGCCGCCGTGGTACCCGCCGCATTGGCGCAACTAGCCAACGTGCTGGTCGCCCTGCAGACATGGATGGTCGACACCAGGCCGTCCAGCATGATGTCGTTCCACTGATCGAACACCGACAGCATCCAGTCGCCCTCCGGGACGCCCCGGAAGTCGAAGTTTCCATCGGGATCGCACTTGGAAAGCCCGAAGGTCGGACCGTCGGCCTGGCTGATCGCCACGTAGCACTGCGTGAAGCTGTAGTTGGTGTAGTCGCCGCTGCTGTAGGTGCGCTGGTCCGGCGTGCGGCTCATGTGCGTGTTGGTGACGCGGCCGTACACGTTGGCAGGGCACTGGGTCGAGGGCGACGGATCGCAGATCCCGCTGTTCGCGCTGTTGTGCCGGCGCTCGTTGATCATCTTCGGATTCGCGAATCCGATCGAGACGTGGAATCCGCCCGGCCCGAACTCCTGGAAGTAGCCCGGCTCGTTGGGTTTGATGAAAGCCTCGTGCGGCTTGCCGCCGTCCAGGGTATTGGTCTGCAGCCACTCCTCGCCTCGGCCGATGCGGTCCGCGGCCGGCATGGCCTGGACCTCATACAGCCCCGGGTACAGGTTGTTGATGACCGCCTGACCCTCCAGCGGCGACATCGTCACGCCATCGGACTCGAAGTGCGGGCAGGTCGGGATCATTCCGATGATGCCGTCGGGCCTGGCCGTGATCGGGCAGGCGTTCAGGCCGGTGATCGGATCGATCGTCCCCGCCAGCGAGTTCGTCAGCGGCTGGTTGAACATGTCGTAGGTCGGCTGGCCCGTGTTGTCGCCGAGGCCGCCGGCCTGGTCGAACAGCACGATGTTGAAGCCGCCCAGGCCCGGCTCGTTCGGCGAGAGCGTGTCGATACCGCCGCCGGCATCGTTCTCGCCGTTCAGCGGCTGGTCGTCCTGGAAGACGAACACGGCGACCTGAGCGGTCGGCAGCGGCGTGCGCTGCAGCTTGATATTGACGGTGGACACGTTGCCCAGACGGCTATCGGCGCTGTCGGCGGCAACCTTGGCGCCGGCGATCTGCGCGCCACCCATCGTGTGGCCGCAGTTTCCAATGCCGACCGCAAAGCCGGTACAGTCGCCCATGCCCGGGGCCTGGCCCGGCACGTCGGCAATGATGTTGCCGGTGTCGGGGTCGACCGTTCCGCCGGTCGAGAACCGCCGCTGCGCTCCGTACCAGAGGCTGATCGGAGCGCCCTGACCGTTCAAGGTCGGGTTGATGCCGTCGGCCGGCATCACCGTCAGGTAGTAGTGCTTGGCCGGATCGAGGTAGACCTGGCCCGGATCGACCGCGACCTTCTCGGTCGCGTCGGTATGGCACACGCCGTCGCCCTGGTCGCAGGCGGCGGCGAGGTGCGAACTGGACTTCGGGTCGAAGACCATCTGTCCGGACTCGCAGGACACGTCGCCCACGCAGCCGGTCGCGACCACCGGCATGTTGGCGGTGTGGAAGTTGTAGCCCAGACTCTGGACCGGAAGCGCGGGGCAGGGGCGGCCGTACGAATCCATCGGCCTGGCGGCCGAATTGATCTGGCACTTCGGATCGACCTGGAAGGTGCGATCTTCCTCGATGATCCAGCGATAGTCGGTGATGGCCGAACCGTCGGTGGCGTCGGTCAGAACGACCTTCAGGCCGCTGCCCTTCGGGAAAACCAGCGTGACGGTGGCGGTCGAGGCGCTCGGGGTGCCTTGGGAGTTCTTGACGCCGTACTTGAAGGTGTAGGTGCCCGGTGCGGTGGCGGTCGCGGTGAACGAGCCGTCGGCATTCATCACGACGGTCGCCGCCGTGTTGGTCGGCTGGACGACCGAGGTCAGGTCGACCGTCAGCGGCAGGCCGGACTGATCGACGTCGTTGGCCAGAACGCCCGGCGCGCCGATGTGCAGCCGGGTGGCCACGGTGCTGGTGTAGCTGTCGTCCTTGGCCGACGGTGCCGCACTGGACGGATCGGTCACCGACAGGGTGGTTCCGGCGATGCAGTAGAAGGCCGGCGCATTGGCGGGCAGCGCCAGCGTCGTCGAGGCGCTGGACGAACCGACCCCCGAGGCCGCACCGCCGTTGACATCGATATAGGCCTGCATCCCGCCGTCGCGCTGATTGTTGGTCGACAGGCTCAGCTGGCGGTCGAACACCGCATAGGTGGAGGCGGCGTAGTTAGCGGGGGTGACCGTATCGCGAGCCGGCTGGATCGACACGTCGTAGGTCTTGCCCGCGGCCAGGAATACTTCGGCCTGCCTTCTGGGAGAACCCGGCAGCAGGTTGCCGTCCTCGGCCCACAGGGTCATCGCGGAATTGACGATCGACGGCACGTGCATGCGCAGGCCGGCGTTGACAAAGCGCAGCAGCAGCTTGCCGTCGGAGGCCGTCGCGGCCGCGCCGGCCAGCGTCTGCAGCTTGGTCGCGCTGGAAATGCTGGTGCGATCGAACGAAACGCCGTTGACCAGGTAGTAGGCCGGACTGTAGTTGACCGCCGGCGGGTAGCAGGTGTTGTACGTCGACGAAGCCGGATCGCCGCACTGGCCGGGCTGTCCGCTCCAGACGTTGGTCTCCGCGAATCCTGCGGTGCCAAGCGCCGCTGCGACCGCTCGGTTCTGCGCCGGGTCGATTTCGCTGAGCAGCAGCGGCAGGTCGGCGTCATAGGTCAATGCGCAAGGCGTGCCCGGGTAGGCGCAGCCGGTCGAAGTGCCGGTGACCGGAGCGCTCGTCACGACCAGCACGCCGTACAGGCCCATCGGCCCCTGGATCGAGGGGTGCGTGCCGGACTCGATCAGGTACGTGCCTGCCCTCAGGTTGCTCCAGGTCAGCGCCATCGCGTTCCCTGCGGCAACCTCGGTACCGAACGACTGCACCCGATCCGGTTGCATCGGGGGCAGGAACGTCGGGTTGCCGGCCGAGGTCGGATCGCCGCCCGGAACCGTGCTCGTATCGGGAGCGCTGGCAGCGGGCCAGGTTGCGCCGAGCGGCTGGTGCACCGGACTGGTCGTGGTCGTGCCGCCGCCGCCCAGACCGCCGCCCACCTGTCCGACGATCACGAGCGAGGTCGGCACCGAATTGCCGTTGGCGAACATCAGCTGGTTCGTCAGGTTGATCGTCAGGCTGCTGCCCGGCGCGACCGTGATGACCGGAGGGACCCATCCGCCGGCGGGGGTCGCGAGGCCGGTGCCCGTGGCCAGAGCACAGCTGGCGCTGGTGCCGGCGTCGTCGCAGAACAGGCCCCACATGGGCACCGTCTGCCCGTCGGGCAGCGTCGTCTGCGTGGGCGCTGCGGTCAGGTTGACCACGGCCTGCGCGAACGCCGCTCCGCCGGCGAGGAGGAGAACGGAAGCCGCCACCGCCGACTTGAGCAGGCGCGGCTTGAAAGTCTTGGATCGCATCAAAGTTCTCCTCGTACTCAATTCGATTCGTCGATCGTGTAGGCGCGCGGATCGCACAACATCATCATCAGCATGCCGCCGGGGAAGATGTTGTTGGTGGTGATCTCGCGTTCGTTATGCGAGTGCCACATGTAGGCGAACCCGGCTTCGCCGGTCGCACTGTTGGCGACCGTTCCCGACGGCGGGATCGGCGTGGCGCCCACCGAGCGGCCGGTCGCATCCGGGCCGAGGTACGGGCTGCCGCTGTACCAGGGGCCGTTCACCAGGATGTTCGGGTCCGGCAGCGTCACCGGGCCGCCGCTTCCGACCTGGCCGAACGGGTGCTTCTCCAGAGGCTTGTCGTGGTCGGCGCACCACTCGTAGTAGTTCGGCTCTGCGGCCGCCGACGTGCCATCGGCTTTCAGCGTGTAGTAGCCGTTCGCGTCCGGAACGCAGGGCGTCGTGTCGCCGGCATAGCCGTGCGCGTACGCGTCCCAGTTCAAGCCCTTGCCGGTCCACTGGAAGATCCCGTCCATCGCCTGCCCGGGCGTGGTGGTGGTCGTGAACATCAGCGGCCCGGCCAGGCGGTTCTCGGATTCACCGTTGACCAAGTTCGGCGCCAGCACCAAGTTGCCGTCGCGTGCCAGCACGCGCACGTGGTTGCCGTGCTCGTGGAACGGATGCTGCCAGCGGCCCTGGCCGATGATCCGCAACAGTGTCAATTCGCCGGGGTGCATGTGCGGGTTGCCGTTGTAGGGCTGGTGGGGATACTGGGCCGCATAGTTCGGGTCCATATCGTCCGGCATCGAGCGGCCGTTGATCATGAAATAAGCGGGGTGGTAAGGCTCAGTGGCGATCGTCAGGCAACCCGCAGCGCTTGAGCACAGGCCGCCGTCGGCCAGCACCTGGTCGGCCGCCTGCTGGTGTATGCGCGGATCCATCTCGGAGAACTGGAACAGGTACTCGCGGTCGTAGCAGGTGGCGCTGTGGCTGTAGGCGGACTTGGCCAGGCGGAAATCCGATTCGCGCGACGAAGCCTCCGCCACCAGGTTGGCGGCGGCCAGGCCGACCGTGCAATTGCCCGGCACGGTTTTCGGCAGCACGATCAGCGCACCGAACATCCCCATCTCGACCTGCAGGTCGCCCTGCGTGCCGCTGTAGTAGGCGTGGGTGCCCTCGGTGTCGGCCACGAACGTGTAATCGACGGAGCAGCCGTGCGCCGCCTCGGTGGTCAGGATGCCGATCTGCGCGGTCGCGCAGCTGCCCGTCTGGCCCGCTGTGACCTTCGCGCTCACGTTGAAACCCGGAAACAGGATCGACGTGCTGCCGGCGGCCGGCGGCAGGTTGTTGGTCAGCGTCACCGTGACGGTCGCGCCGGCATTGACGATCAGAGTCGGGCCGGGCAGCTGCATGGACGCGCAGCTGGCGGCCGTCCCGATCGCTCCCACGTTGGGCAGGAAATGCGGGGCCGCGCCCGCACACCCGTAGCCCCAGGAATAGATCGACTGGCCGTCCGGTTGAGAAATGGTGCCGTCGGTTGCGTCCAGGTTGAACACCGGCGAAGCGGTGCCGTCCAGGCCCGGGGCCGCCGCGTGGGCGGTGCCGAACGGCAGCGACGCCAGCGCCGACAACGCGAGGAGGCGCCCGAACGATTGCTTGATGGCTGATTGAGTCATGGCTGCTCTCCTACGAACCGCAGGCCTTGCTGATGGGATCGACGCTTGCGCAGATATGGACCTCGGTCATCAGGCCGCCGAAGTTCTCCGCATCGTTCGAAAGGTGGTCGAGATTGGGCGTGTACAGAAAAAACTTCTGACCTGCCGTGAAGCCGCTCGCGTCGAGGATCACGTCGATCGACTCGCCGCCGGCCAGCGTGATCGAATTCGTGTTGTAGGCCGTGTTGTTGCCGGCCAGGTCGCGCAGCAACCGGGCGTTGAGCCCGATCACCTTCATCGGAATGCCGAGCGAGGCGAGCGTCTGGTACTCGGTGACGTCCAGGTCCGAGATCCTGAGCAGCGCACGGCCGCCGGCGGGAATGTTGATGATCGTCGGAACCGGCTGCGAGGCGTGCAGCGTGCCGTCGGTCGACTGGGTCGTCATCGTTCCCGGCGACACGGTGTCGGGGTAGCTGCGGCCGTTCAGCAGGAAGTACTTGTCCTTCATGTCGGTGAAGGACTCGGGATTGAACGTCATCCCGACGAAGTGGAAATTCGGGTCGAAGCCGTGGATCTGGACCGGATACTCGACGTCGTAGGCGGTCGAGCCGTCGCCGTCGTTGTACGCGTAGTAGGTGGGCGCGCCGCTCTTGTTGTTCTGGTGGGTGACGCCGTTGTCCGAGGGCGGCAGCGGGGTCGAGCAAAGGACGTCGGTTCCGCACCTGGTGCGCGGGTCAAGCTGCTGAGCGATCAGCGACGAGGCCAGCGTCGTGGTGCCATTCGCCAGCACGCGGTTCTGACGCGGCCGCACGTACAGCTGCCCCACCATCCCCATCTGCAGGTGCTCGGGCGGCGAGATGTGGCAGTGCCAGAAGTAGGTGCCCGCGTCCGGCGCCATGTAGTAGTAGGTGAAGCTGCCGCCGATGCTGACCGCGACGCTCGCGTCGGGCACGCCGTCGTAGAACGAGGAGGCGTTCGGGTAGCCGTGAAAGTGCACCGTGTGCTGCTCGAACAGGTCGGGCCGCATCACCATGCCGACGTTGGTCAGCGTCAGGAAGAACTCGTCGTCCTCGTCGATCGCCATCATCGGCGCCGGCTGGTTGGCGTTCATCACGCCCACGTCCATGATCAGGCGCGGGTCGACGTGACCGTCGATCGGCACGGCCAGGTGCGACACCGTCCCGCCGGCACTGGCGACGGCGGCCGCGGTCGGCACGCTGTAGGTGAACGCGGTGGCCGATCCGGCCGAGGCGACGGTGAACACGCCGTTCAGGGCGGGCACGCTCGAGGTCACGCTGACCGAGTCGCCGACCGCCATGCCGTGCGGCGCCGCGGTGGTGACGCTGACCGTCGCCGTTCCGGCCTGGGCGATCGTGCTGATCGTGAAGGGTCCCCCCAGCACCGTATTGGCCGACAGGTCGGGCACCAGCCCGATCGCGCCGTTGTACGAGTAGTTTCCGATCGACGCCTGGGTCTGGTCGACCGGGGCACCGACGAAGATGTTCGGGCTGACCGATCCGTCCGCCTGCAGGTTGGACTGGTTGAACACCGACGCGTACTGGGTCCCGGGTCCGCCGTTTGCCAGGTCGGACAGGCCCGACAGCGGACCGAAACCGAACAGATACGTCACGGTGCCGTCGGCCATCGTGGCGTAGCCATCGCCGCCGGAAATCTGCTGGCACTTGATGCCGCCGCCGTTGCTGACGTAGTTGACGGCGGCCTTGTTGTCGGCGGTCAGGGCGCCGGGCATCGTCACCGGGCCGGTGTACGCAGGCGATCTCTCGCCGGGGTGCAGCGTCGTGCTGGCGGGGCACTGGACTCGAAACGACTGGGCCCAGGCCGGGACCGAAATCGCCACGCATGCCACGGCCAACCAGGCACTGT
>VBCK01000196.1:0-4093 GCA_005882215.1 Betaproteobacteria bacterium
CATGAACGCACTCTTTTCGCCGATTGCGCTGCGCAGCGTTGTTCTTCCCAATCGGGTGCTCGTTTCGCCGATGTGCCAGTATTCGTCCGAGGATGGCGAAGCGAACGCGTGGCACTTGATGCACCTCGGAAGTCTTGCCTGCTCGGGCGCAGGGATGCTTTGTATCGAGGCGACGGCCGTTGAGCCCGTCGGACGAATCAGTCCGGGCGACCTGGGACTGTGGAACGATAAGACGGAAGCGGCGCTGAGGCCCATCCTGGCCGCAGTTCGGCGCTACTCGAAGACCGTCGTTGCGATCCAGCTCGCGCATGCGGGACGCAAAGGGTCCAGCCGGGTACCGTGGGAGGGCGGTGAGTTGATCCCAGTCTCCGAGGGCGGGTGGGTGCCGCATGCGCCATCCCCGTTGCCGCACAAAGAGGGTGAGCCGGCGCCGCTCGAGCTTGACGGCGCAGGCCTCGATCGCGTCCGCAGAGCGTTTGTCGCGGCGACTGAACGGACGGCGCGTCTGGGCATCGATGCCATCGAGATCCATAGCGCACACGGGTACCTTCTGCATGAGTTCCTTTCGCCGATCGCGAACAAGCGCACCGACCGGTACGGTGGATCGCTCGAAAACAGGCTGCGCTTTCCGCTCGAAGTCTTTGACGCGGTGCGTGCCGCCTTTCCGGCGGACAAGCCCGTTGGAGTCAAAGTTTCAGCGACCGATTGGGTCGAAGGCGGATGGGACCTGGCGCAGACCATCGAATATTCCAAGGAGCTGAAGAGACGCGGAGCCGACTGGATCACTGCGTCCTCGGGCGGCATCTCGCCGCTTCAGAAAATCCCGCTCGCTCCGGGCTATCAGGTGCCGTTGGCTCGAGCCGTTAAGGAAGGCGCTGGCATCAACACGGTTGCCGTCGGCCTGATCACCGAAGCGCAGCAGGCCGAGCAGATCCTCGCGAGCGGCCAGGCAGACCTCGTCGCGCTCGCGAGAGGCATGCTGTACGACCCTCGATGGGCCTGGCACGCCGCAGCCCACCTTGGGGCGACTGTCGATGCGCCGCCCCAATACTGGCGTGCTCCACTGCCTGAGCACAAGGATCTATTCCGGGGCGCGCGGCACGGCGCTCGCTAGCAGCGAAGAGCAAGTCCGCGCCGCGCTGCACGAGCTGATCGGCGCGCTTCCAAACCCCTACCGGATGATCGGCAGAGTGCGAATCCTCTTGCCGGTGGCGGCAAAGATCGCATTTGCCACCGCCGGACCGACGGCGGCGGTCGGGGCCTCGCCGATGCCACCCGGAGACTCGGCACTCTTGACCAGGTGTGTTTCGATCACCGGGACCTCGCCGATCCGCATCGGCAAATAGTCGTGGAAATTGCTCTGCTCAACCCGCCCGTTCTTCACCGTGATAGCGCCGTGCAGCGCTGCCGTCAGGCCGAAGATCGATCCGCCCTCCATCTGGGCCGCGATCGTGTCCGGATTGACCGCGAGGCCGCAATCGACTGCGCAGACGATCCGATGCACCTTGATCGAACCATCGGTCGCCACCTCGACCTCCGCCACCTGCGAAAGGTAGGTGCCGAAGGCGAACTGAAGCGATACGCCGCGACCGCGCCCCGCCGGCAGCGGGCCGCCCCAGCCCGCCCTTTCGGTCGCCAGGTTCAGAACGCCAAGGGCTCGTGGATTGTGGCCCAGCAATGCCCTGCGGTAGGCCACGGGATCCTGCTTCGCAAGAGCCGCCAGCTCGTCGATGAAGCTCTCGACGACAAAGACATTGTGGGTCGGGCCGACACCACGCCAGAAGGCGGTCGGGATGCCCGGCGGCTCGACCCGGACATAGTCGACATGGATGTTCGGCAAAGCATAGGGCGGCTCGGCAGCTCCTTCGACCGCATCAAAATCGAAACCGTTCCTGTAGAGAGACGGGACATAGCGTGCGACGATCGAGGAACCGGCAATGCGGTGCGTCCAGGCCACCGGCTTGCCACTCGCGTCGATGCCGGCCGACAACCGATCGTAGTAGTAGGGCCGGTACATGTCGTGCTGGATGTCTTCCTCCCGGCTCCACACAACCTTCACCGGCCCGTCCACCTGCTGCGCGATCTTGACGGCGAGGAGGCTGCCGTCGGGCTCAAGGCGCCGTCCGAAGCCCCCACCGAGCAGGTGATTTTGGATTTTCACCGCCTCCCTCGGCAGGCCGGTGGCCTGCGCGACCACGGCCTGTGTCAGCGTCGGCGCCTGGGTGCCGACCCAAAGATCGCAACCATCCTTGCGGACATGAGCGGTGCAGTTCATCGGCTCCATCGCCGCATGGGCCAGAAATGGCGCCTGGTAGATGGCATCGATTCTCTGAGCTGCGCCAGCAAGCGCCTTTTCGGCGTCGCCCTCGTTGCGCGCGACCACGCCCGGCTGCTTGGACGCCTCCTCGAGCTGGCGGACGATGTCGGCGGTGCTGACCGTCGCGTTCGGGCCGTCGTCCCATTGGATGGCCGCCGCCGCGAGGCCCTTCTTGGCCGCCCACATGTGGTCGGCGACCACGGCGACCGCATTGTCGATCCGGACGACCTGGCGCACGCCCTTGACCGCGCGCGCCGCCACCTCGTTCACCGCCTTCGGTTTGCCGCCGAACACGGGCGAGATCGCGATCGCCGCGATCTTCATATCCGGCAACCGCACGTCGATGCCGAAGCCGGCGCGCCCGCTGACCTTGTTCGGAGCTTCCAGCCGCTTGACCGGCGTGCCGATCAGAGTGAAGTCCTTTGGGTCCTTCAGCGCGATACTACCGGGGGTCGGCATCGGTAGCGCGGCGGCGGCGTCCGCCAACTCACCGTAGGCCAAGCGGCGCGCGCCGGCCGAATCCGAAACCACGCCCTGCTTCGCCCGGCAGGTGACAGGATCAACGCCCCAGCGCTTGGCCGCGGCTGTCACCAACAGCGTACGGCCCACCGCGCCGGCCTGGCGCAACGGCGTCCAGAAGGCGCGAATCGAAGACGACTGGCCCGTCGTTTGAATGTGCAGGATCGGGTTGGCGTACAGCGCGTCATCGGCCGGAGCATGCTCCGGCCGGACCTGGTCGAGGCCAACCTCCAGCTCTTCGGCCAGCAACATGGCCATGGCGGTGTAGATGCCCTGGCCCATCTCGACCATCGGCATCACCAACGTCACTTCGCCCTTGCGGTCGATCCGGATGAAGGCGTTTGGAGCGAACTCGAGCGACACCTCGGCCGCTGCCCAGGCGGGCCCTATCGCGTTCGGCAGAGCAAAGCTGAGGAACAAGCAGCCGCCCAAGGAGGCGCCGACTCTGAGGAAGTCGCGGCGATCGTGCCGAAGCGTTCCCGATTGGTGAGCCATGACCAGCCTCCTCTCAGCCCGCAGCGCGCTGGATGGCCGCGCGGATGCGCTGGTAGGTGCCGCAGCGGCAGACGTTGCCGGACATGGCCGCGTCGATGTCGGCATCGCTGGGTTTCGGTGTCTTGGCCAGGAGCGCCGCGGCCGACATGATCTGGCCGGACTGGCAGTAGCCGCATTGCACGACGCCCAGATCAACCCAGGCCTGCTGGAGCGCCTTGCCCTGCGCCGTCTTTCCGATCGCCTCGATCGTGGTGACGGCTTTCTTGCCAATGCTGCCGATCGGGGTAATGCAGGATCGCGTCGCCTCGCCGTCGACATGCACGGTGCAGGCTCCGCACAACGCGGCGCCGCAGCCGAACTTCGTACCGGTCATGCGGAGCACGTCGCGCAAGACCCAGAGCAGAGGCGCGTCGTCGTCGACATCCACGCTATGTGCGACCCCGTTAACCTTGATCGTAAAGGCCATCGTTGTCTCGATCTCCAGATTGGGACGGTTCTTGTGCTGGTGACAGCTCGCGAGTAGAAGATGCAGCACCGGTAGGCATTTGTCTAATGCATTGTTATGATCACAATCATGCGCTCCGAGCATATAAAGAAGGCCGATCTCAACCTCCTTCACCCACTCGCGGTCCTGCTGGAGGAAAAGCAGGTCTCACGAGCGGCGAAACGCTGCTTTCTCAGCCAGCCGGCAATGAGCCGTGTGCTCCAGCGCCTGCGCGATGCGTTCGGGGACGAGCTCTTGATTCGCAACGGCCGCGGGTA
>VBCK01000196.1:4107-17007 GCA_005882215.1 Betaproteobacteria bacterium
CGAGGCATTCGATCCAGCCCAAAGTCAGGATCGATTTCAGATCATGATGACCGATCATGCCTGCGCGGTCGTGCTGCCTCGCCTAGTCCGTCGCGTTACGCGCGCGGCTCCCAAAGCGCGGTTGGAAGTCGTACCTTGGAGCGACCGGCGTTTCGAAGACATCGAGACCGGCAGACTGGACTTGCTCTTGGATGTGGCTGGAGCACCGCCCAGGCTGGAGTCGGAATCCTTGTTCACGGACGTCTTCGTATGCATCGTCGCCGCTGACCATCCCATCCGAGCCCGGCGACTTTCGCTCGACCAGTACCTGAGCTATCCGCACATCGTCGTGAGCGTGCTTTCCGGTGAGCAGACGCCCGTCGATCGACCCTTGAGAGCGCTCGCGCAGAAGCGGCGGGTAGGGCTCGTCATTCCGTTCTTTACCGTTGCGGTGCGCTCGGTTGCGCACAGCCATATGATCCTGACCCTTCCAAAGCGGTTGGCACTCGAATGCGCGAAGAGCGCTCCCGTGCGCTTGATCGACCCTCCGCACGAAGTGAAGGAGTTCAAGTACGAGATGATCTGGCATCGTCGGCTGACCGCCGATCCTTCCTATCGCTGGCTGCGCGACCAGATTCGAGCAGTCGGCAAGGAGCTGTGAGTCGACTCCTGTCGCGCGAGTCAGGATAATCTTCACGGTAACGTCCCGGCTCAGACCCGCGCGGGCTTGATGCCGAGCCCGGTCCCAACGGGACGTCAGGAACCGCGCTGCTATCCCGAGGTGCTAGATCTAAAGTTGTTAATCATGGTGGTGCTCCTTTGCTTTGTTGTGATGCGAGCATTCAATATCGGCTGGGACCGACATCACAGACAGCCGGTGGCGATTTTCTTCTCGGTCGCGTATCTGGCCGCCGCCTCCTTCACCATCGGAGCGATCACGGAATCGTCCGAGACGTACCAGTCCGAGGTGATCTTCCAGTTCTCGCCGTCCCAGGTCTGGATGCGACCGGTGTGGGCGCCTTCATGGTCGGCACAGGAGACTTTGATCGGCCGCAGCACGCCCTCGAAGCCGAGCTGCTTGATTCGATCGGCGGAGATGTCGAGGTTCTCGTATCCCCAGCGCACCTGCTCCCCGGTCAGGGGCTTGTTGCCGAACTTCGCTTGCGCGGTCCGGATGGCCTCGACCCCGAGCATGGAGGTGATTAACCCGCGAACGTAGAGAATTTCCCCGGTCCGCTCCCACTGCGCCGAGCCTTGGCCCTTGTCGTATACGTATTTCTTCAGATCCTCGTGCAGCTTGAATCGTCCCGACGTGTGCTGCAGCGTCACCGCGTTGTAGCCCTTGGCGCCGTCTCCGGCGGGACGCACGTCGGGCTCGGCGCCCGACCACCACACGCCGTACATCTTCTCGCGCGGATAGCCGACGGCGACCGCCTCCTTGATGGCGGTCGAATTCATCACGCCCCAGGTGCCGAGCAGTGGGAAGTTCCACTGGAATACCGAGCCATCGCGCGATTCGGATCGGCCGTACCCCGGGGAGACGACCGGAATCTTGTCGGCCGTGGTCCTGTCGGTGAGCGCAAACGTAACGCCGGTCGATAGCGGATTCACATAGGCGGCGCCGGTCGGACCGTTGTGCTTCAGGCGCTCGTAGCACTCAACGCCGCGATCCGTGGCATAGCTGAACTCGCACTCCTCCGTCACTATTTTGACGCCGTTGATGCCGCCATCACGCGCATTGATCAGTTTGTAGTAGTCGGCGATACCGTTCGCAAGGGGCACACCGTTTGGCGAATAGGCGCCGGTGCGGTAGACGAGAGCTGGGATAAATTGCTCGTTCTGCGCCACTGCCGGCGCAGCGAACACAATGGTGGCCAAGATGGCGCACAACGGCGGCGCCAGTGCGGTCCCGACAGGTTTTCCGCTCATTTGGTCTCCTCCATCAAAGCGCCGAACCGATTGGCCGGCCGGTCCCTGGGGTTTTACCCCAATCGCCAAAGATGATGAAGCGCAGCGCTTCTACGAACACTTCAACTTCGATCCCAGCCCGGCTGACCAGCACCAACTTTTTCTGGTCATGAAAGACCTGAAGAGGATGGTCTCGGCTTCCGGGCAAATGCCATGTAGCTTTTACGCGAACCCCGAATTTGGACGCCCCACCGAGACGATGTGCCCGAAAGTGGAGTCCATGATCGCTTTGATCATGTGAGGAGCAGGGTCAAGAGCTTGCTGGGCAAAGTTCTTAAGCGGCGCTCGTAGAACGCTTGGGGCGGCGAAACCCGTTGACGAGCATTCCTGGCGGGCCTAATTTGGTTCGCCGCTGCGTTATCAATAACCATCAAGAAGCCTGCGTAGTCTGCTCTCTTCTTTTTCGAGGAGATGCAGAGGTCCAGCCACAGAAGACCCTATATCGCAAAGGAGGGGATATGCAACAAACCACGTTGAAAATCGCCGTCAGTGCGGCTGCGCTCGCGACGCTCGCGGGGCTCGCGGCCGCAGATGGAGGGGATCGTCCGCCCGGGGGTTTGGAGGCCTATAAATCCGCGTCGCGCACGTATCCGGCCGACGTGATTCCCCCGGACGTGGTCGCGAACGCCAGGGCGACGTTCGAGGGAATCGCGGCCGTCGATGCCAAGGCCGGCGACCCGGGCGCGAAGGGCCACCTTTGGAAGTTCTACGGTCCGACGCAGGCAGCTATCCAGCCGGGTGTCACCGCTTTCTCAGGGGCGACGAACACGACGGCGAGCCGGGTGACTGCGCTGGTGGTCGCGCCCGACTGCGGCGCAGAGCACTGCCGTGTCTGGGTCGGCGTTGCCGGTGGCAGCGTGTGGCGGACGGACAACGCGTTGGAGAGTGATCCCGGTTGGAAGCAACTGAATCCCGGCGACCTTGGCCAGACCTCGGTCGGGACGCTGACGCTCGATCCGACCGACAGCGAGGGAAATACGCTCTATCTGGGGACAGGCGAGGGCAACCGTTGCTCCTCCGGATGTGAGGCCGGCGTAGGCGTCTACAAGTCGATCGACGGCGGCGAGCATTGGGCGAAGCTCGACGACAAGTGCGTCAGCAATCCTACCTATTCATGCGTAGTGCCAGGCAATGATGCCTTCCTTGGCCGCGGAATCAACTCGATCGTCATCGATCCGCGGGACGGGAACCACATCTTCGTCGGTTCTGCGCTGGCAGTGCGCGGCCTCTCGCACGTGATCGCCAACGGCAGCACGACCCGGCTCGAGCCGGGCGCGAACGCCCCCGGCCTCTACGAGTCGACCGACGGCGGCGTTACGTTCACCGAGGTCTGGGGCGGGAACAACCCGAGTTCGGTCGGCGTCACCGTCGTCGGCCTCGACCCGCTCAACCTGGATGTCGTCTACGCCTCGGCGTTCGACGCCGGAGTGTGGCGCCGGGATGCCGGAGCAGGTGCAACCACCTTCACCCAGGTGTTCGCCCCGCAGTTCCCGGGCGGCGGTATCGACCGGACGATGTTCGCGCTGACCGTGAAGAACGCACACACTCGAATTTACCTTACCGACGGCACGGCGAACGGCGCCGGCATCTCCGGCGCCAACGCGTCGAACTTCTGGCGCACGGACAATGCGAACCAGCCGGCGGCGGCACTGCTCGCTTCGCAGGCCGCGGGGGCCATTGCGCCGGATCCGTCGACGCACACGTTCCCCGCGAGCTACAACGGCTGGCAGAATCTGACGTCGAAGCTGACGGGTAACCCGTACTTCGCGACGGACAACTTCTGCACCGGCCAGTGCTGGTACGACGAGGACGTCTACACGCCGGCCGGCATGCCCGACACCGTCTACGTGATCGGCTCGAACCAGTACGGCGAGCAGCCGTGCGACACGAACGGCGTCGGCTGCGGCAACGGCCGCTCCAACGGGCGCGAAGTGCTCTACTCCGATACGGCTGGCGACCCCGACGCGGCAAACAACATGCGCACGTTCACCGATCTGTCGTACGATGCAACGATCAACCATCCGGCCACGTGCGCGTACGCGCCGTACTTTGCCAACGGATGCCTGAACGCGCCGAACGGTATCCATCCCGACCAGCACGCGATCGCGATCAATCCAGCCAACCCGACCCAGATTTTCGAAGGCTCGGACGGCGGAATGATTCGCACGAGCGGATCGTTCGCAGACGTCTCGTCGCAGTGCGACTCGCCGTTTCGCAACGGCGGCGCCCCGCTGCCAGTGACGTCCGGCAGCTACAAGGCGTGCAAGCGACTGCTGTCGCGGGTGCCGACGCTGATCGAACACATCGACAAGAAGCTGAGCAGCACGCTCCAGTTCTACAACGTCGCGATCAATCCGTCCGATTCGAACGAGGTAATGGGCGGCACGCAGGACAACGGCACCTGGTCGAACCTGGGCGATCTCCGGCAGACGTTCGCGCAGGTGATCTACGGGGACGGTGGTAACGCCGGTTACGACGCGACGAATCCGACGTGGCGCTTCAACGAGTTCACGGGCGGGTTCAGCGACTCGAATTTCCGCAACGGCGACCCGGAGAGATGGGTCATCAGCTCCGCCCCGATCGTGAACAGCGGCGAAGCGGTTGGGTTCTACTGGCCGCAGGTAGGTGACCCGAATCCTGTGTCTGGCACGCACCCGATCTACTCGGGCGCGCAGCACGTTTGGCGAACCCGGGCGTTCGGCGCGGGGCATGCGGGCAACGTCCCGCAGGACACGACACCAGACATCACCTTCTATGAAACGAACTGTCCTGAGTTCGTGACCTCCGGCTCCCAAGATGGTTGCGGTGACTACCGGCCGCTCGGCGGGCCGTACTGTGTCGGGGCAGCGCAATGCGTGAACGCGTCCGGCGACCTGACGGGAACAGTGTACGGGAGCGACCGGACGGGCGGATCGATCTCGTGGCTCGCTCGCGATGGCGCCGACCACGGGACACTGTGGGCGACGACGTCGGCCGGTCGGATCTTCGTGACGCACAACGCGGACACGGCGGACCCAGCGACAGTCCTCTGGCACAGGATCGACAACGCCAAATCACCGAGGCGCTTCCCGAGCGGGATCTACGTCGACCCCGGCGACACAGGGCACGCGTGGGTAACCTACTCGGGCTACAACGCCGTCACGCCGTCGACCCCGGGCCACGTGTTCGAGGTTCGGGAGAACGGCTCGGCCCCAGGTTCTGGCGTCTTCACGAACCTGAACGTCGAGGCGGGCGCGGCGGCATTTCCGACGCCGACGAACAACGGGGACCTGCCGGTGAGCGATGTGGTTCGCGACGACCAGGCGCAGACGCTATACGTGTCGACGGACTTCGGCGTGCTTCGCGGTGACAATGACGGGACCGGCGGCTGGCACGTGACCGCCGGAATGCCGCGGTACGAGGTGACTCATCTGGAGATCCAACCGTCCTCGCGCGTGCCGACATGCACGGGCGGCGCTGAGCCGTGCCGGCGGTTGCTCTATGCGGCGACGCACTCCAGGGGTATCTGGAAGATGGTGCTCAGCGACGACTAAGTCCGGGCGACGTGGTGAAGAGGGCCGCCCTCCGGCAGCCCTCTTAACTCGTAAGTCTGCACACGACCGAGACGCTGTCTTTTCCGGCAGCCTCGACGCATCGCGCTCGGCCGTGCAGGCCGACCCGTCGCTCTATATCCGATGCTAAATCAGATGCTTGCGTCAGCGCAGGACAGCGGGCCCCTGCAGTTCCTGGGTCAGCTTGGCGACCGAGTCCTGGCTCGCCTCCTCGGCCAGCTGCACCTGCTCCTGCGATAGTTCGCCGGCAGCAGCCATCTTGGCGTAGGTTCGTTGACACAGCGGCATGAGCTGTTGGGTGTTCGCGTCGGCGCCGTTGCGATCCTCTTTCAGGTAGGCCTGCATCTTTCTCACGGCATCCCGATACACCGAATCGTGATCAACCTGCGGCGCCAGCGTGTCGAATGCTGCGGAGGCAAGACCTTCAGTCAGGCGTAACTGACGCAGAATCTGCATGCCTTCCGGGCTGATCGCCTGGTTCTCCCTGGCATCGTCCCGGATGAGCTCGGCGACCTGGTAGGCAGCCCAGTCGGCAACCGTATGGCAAATCAAGGCGCGCTGCGCGTCGCGGGAGAGTTCCTGCGAGGCGGGCTTGGCCGGCGCTTCGCCCTGCCATGGTCCCTCAGTCGCACCCACGGTGCCGGTCAGAGCCAGGCACACGGCTGCAGCCAATAGAAAGCGATTCGTCTCAGGCATTCGAAGTCCTCAGGGGCGGGCGGCCATTTGTGTACGCTGCTCGCAGGCATGTCGAAATAGTCGAAAGAAAAGCGCCGGCGATTACTCGGATTCGCTGCTTTCGGATCGCACTGTGCCGGAGGCGCGGCGAACGCGATAGTTACTTTCGGCACGTCTCCGCGTAGTGAAAGGCCGCTTCCTTGATCACAACAACGTCTCACGTCCACTTGCTGCGGAGAGCTTTTTCATGCCCCCGCCCGTCCGCTGTACTCTTCGCAATCCTTTTGACGCCGCGTCGGAAATCGGACCGCAGCACGGAGAATCCATGACAACCGAGGTTGTGCCGGTCTCGCAGACGCGCTCGTTCAGCGCCGTCTTCCTGATCGAGATGTGGGAGCGCTTCGGCTTCTACGGCATGCAGGCGCTGCTGGTCACCTACATGATCAAGAAGCTTGGCTTCGTCGACATCCGCGCCAATCTCGTGTTCGGCGCGGCGGCGGCGCTAATCTATACGACACCGGTCATCGGCGGATGGATCGGCGACAAGCTGATCGGGACGCGCCGCACGATGAGGATCGGCGCCATGGTGCTCGCCGTGGGCTACGCGCTGCTGTGGCTGCCCAACGACAGCGAGTACTTCCTGTACTTCGCCCTCGGAGTGATCATCGTCGGCAATGGCCTTTTCAAGGCCAACGCCGGCAACCTGGTTCGCAAGATCTATGAGGGCGACGATACGCGCATCGACAGCGCGTTCACGATGTACTACATGGCCGTGAACGTCGGCTCGATGATTTCGATGACGCTGACGCCCTGGATTCGCGACTATGTCGGGGCGCGCTACGGCGACTCGGCCGGCTGGCATACCGCGTTCGGCGTCTGCTCGATCGGCCTGATGTTCGGGCTGACCAACTATGCGCTGATGCGCCGCGCCCTCGCCCACCTCGGCTCATCACCCGACGATCGGCCGGTGAAGCCGACGCAGGCGCTGGCGCTGCTCGGCGGAGCCGTCGGGACGGTGCTGGTTTCGGTGCTCGTGCTGCAGAATGAGACGGTGGCGCGCATCTGCGTCTACGCGGCCGGGATGGTCCTTCTGGGCATCTTCCTGCATCTGATCCGCGGCAGCCGCCGCGAGGAGCGCGCCGGCTTGATCGCGGCGCTGCTGCTGGTGGTGCAGTCGATCTTCTTTTTCATCTTCTACCAGCAGATGTCCACGTCGCTGAATCTGTTCGCCCAGCACAACGTCGATCTTGACTTCCGCGTGTTCGGCTGGCGCCTGTTGACCTGGATCCCCGAGCAGTACCAGAACCTCAACTCGATCTGGATCGTGGCTTTGAGCCCGCTGCTGGTGTTCATCTACAACTCGCTGGGGCGCTTCGGCAGGGACCCGTCGATCGCAGCCAAGTTCGCCTGGGGCTTCGGCTGCGTGGCGATCGGCTTTTTCATCTACGGCGTGGGCGCGAGATGGGCGGTCAATGGCCAGGTGTCCTCATGGATCATGGTCTGGGGCTACGGCCTGTATTCGCTCGGGGAGCTGCTGGTGAGCGGCCTGGGGCTGGCCATGATCGCCCGCTACGTGCCGGCGCGCATGGGCGGGTTCATGATGGGCGCCTACTTCGTGGCCTCGGGGCTGTCGCAGTACCTCGGCAGCGTCGTGGCGAACATCGCGCATATTCCCGAGGGTCTGAACGACCCCGTCGAATCGCTGAGCATCTACGCGCACCTGTTCAACGAGCTCGGTTTTGCCGGCCTTGCCTGCACCGCGCTCGCGATCGCGATGCTGCCGCTGATGAAACGCCTGTCGGCCAGCAACTCCGAAGGCGCAACCGCCGGTCAGCCGCTGGTCGCCGTGGCTAGCGAGTAGGTTCGCAGCCGCCCAGACGCGAGTTCAGCGAACGGCAGCATCGCCGCCGCGCCACCCGCCGCCCAGCGCCTTGAAGACCGCGATCTGATACTGGACCATCGCCATGTCGGAGGCCGCGACTGCAGCGTCGGCGGCGACCAGCGACTGTTCGCTGGTCAGCAGGTCAAGATTGCTGACGGCGCCGGCCACGAACTGTCCGTGCGCGAGTTCGAATGACCGGCGAGCCTTGGACTGGGCGGCCGTCAGCACCGCATGGTGTTCGGTCTCCGCGCCGTAGCTCGACAGCGCCTGCGCCGTTTCCTTCAACGCGGTCAGAACGACCGAGTCGAAACCGGCGAGCGCAGCGGCTGCGCCTGCCTTGGCTTGCATCACCCGGGCACGCAAGCCCGTCTGAACCGGAAAGGTCCAGTTGATCGAGGGGCTTATGCCCCAGGTCAGGCCGTCGACCGTATCCACTTTCGGCCATGGCGTGGCGATGCTGCCATACAGCGCGCTCAGCGAGAAACGTGGATACAGATCGGATGTCGTCACGCCGATCTGCGCGACCGCTGCTGCCAGTCGTCGGTCGGCGGCGCGTATGTCCGGACGCCGCCGCAACAAGGCGGCTCCGTCGCCCGCCGGCAGCAGCGACTTCAGCCGGGGCACCGTATCGCAGGCCTCGACCCCGGCCGGAGGATCGGCCGGCGTCCGCCCCAGCATGGCGGCCAGTTCGTACTGGGCAGCGCGGCGCTGGCCTTCCAGCGGCGCGATCGTCGCCCGCACCTGCTCGACGACGGTTTCGGCCCGCACCACGTCGAACTCGGACCCGGCGCCGGCGGCACGGCGCCGCGCCGTGATGTCGCTCTCGCGACTGACCAGGTCCAGCGAACGCCGGGCCACGGCGAGTTGTTCGCCGACGGCGCAGATCTGGGCGTACGCGCGGGCGGTCTCCGCGGCTACCGTCACCCGCACCGCGTCCCGCTGGGCCTCGCTCACCTCGCTGCCCGCGCCCGCCGCCTCGATCGAATATCGCACGTGACCGAACAGATCGACCTCGTAGTTCACATCGATCAACGCGTCGTAGATCCAGAGCGTCACCGGACGCCGACCGGTCAGCTCGAGGATCTCGTCGGTCCCTGCATCGCGCCCGTAATTCACGCCCAACGCCAGGTTCGTGCTCGGCAGCCGTGCCGAGCGCGCCGCGAGGTAGATCGCCCGCGCGCCCGTCAGGTTCGCCTGCGCGACTTTCAGGTCCGCATTGGCGGCGAATGCCTCCTGGACCAGCGCGTCGAGCCTGGTGTCCTCGTAGAGTCTCCACCAGGCGTCAGGCGCTTCGGCCGCGGTCGCGACCGGCGAATCGGGCGACACCAGCGGCGCGGTCGCGTCCTTGGGCGGCGGCGGCGCCTTGTAGTCCGGGCCGACCGCGCACGCGGCCAGTCCTGCGGCCAGGCTCGCTGGCCACGCCAGGCGCGCCAGGAGTTTCACGACGGCCCTTCTACGCGCCGTCGAGCGAACAGCGGCCTGTGCGAGGCCGGGCCGCGCGGCGGAGGATCCAGCATCGCAAGGATAATCAGACCAAATGCGACGGTCGCCGCGACGGCGACGAAGGCGTCGATGACCCCCTGCAGCGTCGCCAACTGCCTGACCACGCGCCCCAGCAGCACGATCCCCGAATCCCGATCGGGTATGCCGCTGCGGGAGGTCGCCGCCGCGTACGCCTGCACGCGCTGAACGACATCGGCATTGCCGGCCTGCAGGTGCAATCCGATCAGGTTCGACGCATGCTGTTCACGCACGCGCGCGAGCGTACTCACGAACGCCTGCCCGATCTCGCCGCCCATCAGCCGCGCGATCTGAAGCATCGCGCCAAACGTCAGGATCAGCTCCGGCTTCAGATGCAGCACGCAGTAGAAGACGATTCCGGACAGCGCCAGGCTCTGGCCGACCGCCTGCAGCAGCTGCGACGGCAGAAACTCTTCCGCCCCCCAGGATGGCGTCAGGCCGGTGGCGACCATCAGGCACGCGCCGACGATGCAGAGCAGCCCGACCGACGGGGCAATGCGCGGGTCGGTCCTGCTCAACATGAACGCCGAGATCGGGCACAGAACGAGTTGAGGAATGGCGATCCAGATCAGGGTATGACCGACTTCCAGCGAACGGAAGCCGCGCACGGCTCCCAGGTACTGCGGAATCAGATAGGCCGTCGACAGGATCGTCAGCCTGAGCAGCGCGATCAACAGCAGCAGGAACGGCAACGGTCCATTGATGAACGCCTTCAGGTCGATCCAGGGATGCGGCGTCAGCAGCTCATGCAGCAGGAACGCCCCCATCAGCACGCAGCCGGCAATCAGCAATCCGCACACCAGGCCGGAGTTCAGCCAGTCGAGCCGGTTGCCCTGGTCGAGCGCGGCGTAGATCAGCGCCAGGCCCACGCTGCAACTGGCCACACCATATAAATCACCGCGAATCGGTGTGGGCAGCGGCGGCATCCGTTGCGTTCCAAAATGCACGCACACCGCCATGATCAGCGCCAGCGGAACGTTCTGCCAGAAGATCCAATGCCACGACCAGTGATCGGCGTACCAACCCTCCAGGGATGCCGATATGTTCAGCGAGAGCTCGAGGTTCAGCGCATACACGGCCACCGCGTAGGCCCATAGCTTCATCGGCGTCACTCGGAGTATGAAACTCAAGGTCAGCGGGATGAAACACCCGGACGCCAGGCCGCCGATGAACTGAAAGACGAGCAAGGTCTGCAGGTTCGGCGAGAACGGCGTCAGCAGGGAAACGAGCGCAAAGGCCAGGCTCGACGCAATCAGGATCTGGCGCGACCCGTACACGCTGCCGACCCATACCGCGACCGGAGCGACCAGCATCTGGGCGACGGTCTGCGCGGTGATGATCCACGCGCCCTCGTCGAAGCCGGCATGCATCGCGCCCCTGATGTCGGAGAGCGCGAATGACGAGAATCGCCCGCTCAAGGTCGAAATGAAGGTCCCCATCAGGACGGCCGCCAGGCCGAGCCAGGGCAGTCCGGTAGCTTGAACCGGCAGCTGACTGGGGGCCGGCGGCGCGGGCGCTTGCGAGGCCGCAGTATCGACGGCTGAAACCGAGGCACTCACCGAGCCCCCGTGGTCCCGTCCCGCTTCGTATCGATCGTCGCAACGGCGGACATGCCGGGACGGAGCCGATCGGCGAGTCCATCCGCGTCGTCGATCATGATCTTCACCGGTATCCGTTGGACCACCTTGGTGAAGTTTCCGGTCGCGTTGTCCGGCGGCAGCAACGTGAATTGCGAACCGGACGCCGGCGCCAGGGCCAGGACATGACCCTTCAGCGTATGCCCGGGGAAGGTATCGACGGTGATAGCGGCCGGCTGCCCGACCTCGACGTGCGTCAGCTGCGTCTCACGGTAATTCGCGATGACCCAGACATGGGGAAGTGGCGTCAGGATCGTCACCTGGCCGCCGACGCCCAGATACTGGCCGGGCCGCACCTGGCGCTGGGCTATGACGCCGTCCTCGGGCGCCAGGATGCGCGTGTAGGCGAGGTTGATGGTCGCCAGTTGCAGACTGGCTTCCTGCGCCGCGACGGTGGCCTGGGCTTGCACCAGTTGTGCGGTCAAAACCTCCAGTTGCCGGGCCGCGGCGTCGACCTGGGCGCGATTCTGTGCCAGCTGGGCCTGCAGCTCGGCCCGTCTCGTTTCAGCGTGTTCGGTGCTGTCGACCGATCCCGATCCACTGTCGAGCAAGGTGTGTTGCCTGGCCACGTCTTTTCCGGCCTGATCGACCGCCGCCAAGCTTGACTCGACGACCGCGCGGGCAGCGTTCACGTTGGCCGCCTGCAAAGCCCGCTGAGCGGTCAAGACCTGAAGCTGCGCCCTGGCGGCCGCCGCGTTACCCGTGCTTTGCGCCACGACCGCCCGGTAATCCTGATCTTCGATCTGCGCCAGCAACTGACCGGCGCTGACCCGCTCGTAGTCCTGCACCGGCACTTCTCGAACGTAGCCGGCGACCTTCGAGCTGATCGGAACGATGTCCGCCTGCAAGTAGGCATCATCGGTCACCTGGTGAATAGCTCTTCCCTCCCATCGCGACCATCCGATCGCGACGACGACCACGATGGCGACCGCCAGAAGGAAAGCCCCAAGCCGCCAGGCGACGCCCAGCAACTTGCCGAGGTTCACGGACTTGTCGCGGCGTGCATTCGGCAACCCGCCCTAGTGGGACCTAGCGTAGGACATCCTCGATTCGATTGCATGGCTTCCTTTGGAGGTTACACGGATCAGGGCAGCGCGAACACGATGACCGAGGAGGCACCGGAGCCGCCAAAGAAGCCGGAGTACCGTTCGCAGGCTTGCGGCGCTCAAGTTCTTCGAAGACCGGCTCCAGAGTAGCGTCTCCTAGGTACACGCTCCCAGCGTTCGCGGACTTGGGCCTGCGGGCGGTTTACGCCATTCGGAAGGGATCACCAAGAAGGCTTGCAGCCGTGCTCTTGGCGCGGTGTGCCTTTTAGGAGCGACGTCCGCCGAACTCCTCCGCGTAAAGCGACACAAATTCCCGGACGCTCATCGCCGGCCGGCCGGTCAGCCGTTGGACGCCGTCCGCCCGTCTGTCATAACGACTCCTCGGGGCTGATGTCAGAGTACGTGACCTCTCGGTTCCATCGCCGACTCGGAAAATCACATGCTCACATCGGGCCTGAACGACTTCGTATGGGCAGGCTTCGTGTTGACTTCGTTCCCGCGCGCGATGCTTATCATGGCCGCGGCGTTTGGGCTCTGGCGGGCCCGGCTGACCTCGAACGCGCTCTTCGCGGCCGGGGTCGCTGCCGTCGTGCTCGTCTTGCTAGGCGGCACCACCTGGCTGAGCGGCGGATTCTGGGCAC
>VBCK01000197.1 GCA_005882215.1 Betaproteobacteria bacterium
CTTGCCTGCCCAATGTCGCCTTCGGGTCGCGAGGGCAGAAATCGGTCCGGTGTCGAGGCGGCGATGCCTGGTCGGCTTCGAGGTGACGAGCGGTCAGCGAGATCGTCGAGGACCGGTATCCACCGCATCGGGACCAGTGGCAAAATCATTGCGACACTTGCCGCGATCGTCACTGTCGGCCAGGAGCTGTCCTCGACTACCGGCAGCTTTATTGCGAGCAGATTCAATGCTCATATCCCACAAATTCATTCGAAATATTCATTCGAAATCCGATTGGCGCGAGGGGTGTGCTGCCTGGAACGCCGGCAGCGCTTCGCAGCCTCGGTGGATCGCCAGCAGCATTGGGAATGCCGACAGATCGACATTGAAGCGCTGCGCGTTGAACACCTGGGGCACGAGGCAGCAGTCGGCGATCGTTGGGCTGTCGCCAAAACAGAACCGGCCGCGCGACTTCGAAGTGCCCAGTTCAACCTCGAAGGCTTCGAAGCCCAGCTTGATCCAGTGCTGGATCCACGCCACCTTGGCCTCCTCCGTCAGGCCCAGAGTGCCGGTCAGGTACTTGAGCACGCGCAAGTTGTTCAGCGGATGGATTTCGCACACGACAGTCAGGGCGAGCTGCCGAACGCGTGCGCGATCTTCAATCGATGCGGGCAGCAAGGGCGGTGACGGGTAGCGCTCATCGAGGTATTCGAGAATCGCCAGCGATTGAGTCAATCGAACATCACCCTCGTTCAAGACCGGCACGAGTGCAAGCGGGTTCAGCGCTCCGAAGTCGCGCGTGAACTGCTCACCGCCACCGCGGGTCAGGTGGATCGGCACGTAGCGCGCGCTCAGTCCCTTCAGGTTCAACGCGATGCGAACCCGGTACGACGCGGAGCTGCGAAAGTAGGTGTACAGCACACGTTCCATTTCACACTCCGGTCCCCGGCAGCCCTGGCGCCACTTGCGCTGCCCCCGCGCCCGCAGGGATCGGATCGGGGAGACTCGAGGCAACGTCCTCGTGGTGCGCCGAACCCGAACGGCTGTGGTCGATCAGCGAGATCGCGATCGCCGCGATCAAGGCTGGAATGGCGATGGCCATGAAATTCTGCTGCAGCGGCATCGCCATGCCCACCAGCACGCCGATCACGATCGGCGCCAGGATCGCCCCGATCCGACCGACGCCCAACGCCCAACCGAGGCCCGTGCTACGAACTGCCATAGGGTAGAACTGGCCCGCATAGGCGAGATTGACGATTTGCGTGCCAATGGTCGACGCGCCGGCCAGGCCGACCAGCAGGAACAGCGCCTCGGTCGGCATCTTATGGCCCAACAGCGCAATCGATGCCGCCGCCACCACGTACATGCCGGCCAGCACATACCTGATGTGGAATCTGTCGGCCAACCACCCGCCGGCAACGGCGCCGATCATGGCGCCGAAGTTCAGCACCAGCACGAAGGTCAACGCCGAACCCAGGCTGTAGCCGGCGCTGGCCATCAGCTTGGTCAGCCACGAGCTGAGCCCGTACACCATGAACAGGCACAAGAGGAAGGCGAGCCAGAACATGACCGTGCTGAAACCGCGCCCCTCATGGAACAGGTGCCGGATCGGCGCGCTGTCGGCCTTGTCCTCGCTGGGAAGGGCGAAACGGTCGCTCATCTGCGGCTGGTAGCTCGGCTGCATTCTCGAGACGATCCTCTTCAGCTCCTCGATGCGGCCCTTCTTGATCAGGAACGGCATCGACTCGGGAAACGACTTGAGGATCAGCGGGATCAGCAGCACAGGCAGGCCCGCGGCGATAAACACTGACTGCCAGCCGTAGCTCTCGATCAGGCCCTTGCCCACCAGTGCGGCCAGGATGCCACCGACCGAATAGCCGCTGAACATCAGCGTGACCAGAGTGCTGCGGATCCGCAGGGGCGAATACTCGGTCATCTGTGCCACTACGTTGGGCATGACTCCGCCGATCCCCACGCCGGCGACGAAGCGCGCGACGCTAAAGACAATCGGGTCGTTTGTGAACCCCGCCGCCGCGGTGAACACGCTGAACAGCGCAATGCAGATCGCGACCACCCAGCGGCGGCCGATCCGGTCGGCGAGGGTGCCGAAGAGGATGTTGCCGAACATCATGCCGAACAGCGCTGAACTGACCATGAAGCCGGCGCTCGCGGCGTTGACCCCCATGCTCTTCATGATCGACGGCAGGGCGATGCCGGCCACTGCCAAGTCGTAGCCGTCGAAGATGATGACCAGCGCGCACCAGAACAGTACGAGCTTGTGGAAGCCGTTGAACTCGGCCTTGTCGGACAGCTTGTGGACGTCGATCTGGCGCATGGAAGGTTTCCTTTGATCTTCAAATGGACGTGGCCAGATGCGTTCCGGCCCAGGCGTAAGGACTGCTCAGTCGAGAGCGAGAAACACGCGCCCGGCTTCGACCTTCACGGGGTAGCTGCGGATGGCTTCGGTGACGGGGGCGCAGCTGGGCTGGCCGGTGCGCACATCGAACTTGCCCTGGTGCAGAGGGCATTCGATTTGGTGCCCATCCAGAAAGCCGTCGCACAGCCGTGCCTGGCCGTGCGTGCAGATATTGTCGGTGGCGTAGATTCGACCGGCCGCGTTGTACAGCGCGATGTCACGGCCGGCGACGACGACGCCAATCACGTCGTCCGCCGGCACGTCGTCCATGGCCGTAGCGTCAATCCATTCGATGTTGCTCATTCGGGGTCTCAGATCGGGTAAATGATGGAGTTGGGGATCATTTCGCTGTCGTATACGACAAGGCGCGACGCGAACTTCAGGCCCTGCGGCGTGCGCACGACCACATCGAGATAGCGCCCGACGCTGAACACCGACGACAACTCCGAAAGCTTGGTGCGGAACACCGCATAGTTCGCTTCACACTCGAAGCGCTCGCCATCGACCTTGCGCACGACCGGCGCGCCAACGACGTGACGCTGGTAGTACGGGTCATGGAACAGCGTCTCGCGGATGCCGTAGACGCGGTCCTTCAGCATGCCCTTGCTGTCGAACGAAAGCGTCGCGAGCGGGAAGCCGCGCTCGTGGTTCTCACGCGGCTGCAAGCGGTAGCTGCACTCCTCGGTAAAGAACTCGGGCCACAGGTTCCACTGGCCGGAGTCGACCGCGGATGCGTAGTCGGCGTAGAGCTGGGACAGCTCGAAGTGGTCCTGGAAATTCATGATCAGGCCTCCATCACCTTGCGCCAGTATTGGTACATGCCGCGGATCAGCGTCTCGGTGACCATGTGGTCGGTGTCGCCGATCTCGCGGCCGCCGAGCTCGGCGAGCGTGCGATGGAAGGGCTTCTGCTCGAAGCCCTTCTGCGACAGCTCGATGACCTCGCCATCGTCGGCCGAGACGAAGCCCGCCGGCCCGAACAGGTTGGCCTGGCGCAGGCGGCGCTGCGTCATCTCATCGCTGTCGTCCTCGAAACCGAAGTGGGTCCAGACGAAATCGAACGCCCCAGGCCCGCTCGGCTGGATGTGCCTCGTGGAGACGCTGTTGACCTGCTGCTGCAGGATCACGCTCGGGAACAGCGTCATCATCACCGCGGTCGGGCCGCCCCACCAGGGCTCGGGAACGATGTCGAGGAAGCTCGGGTCGTTCAGCTGCATGCTCTCCTTGAAGCTCGACACCTGCGTCACCTGCCCGGCCTTGCCGCTCGCTCCGCGGGTGGAGATCATCGCGGCGTGGCGGTGGTGCGAATCCATCTTGAGCTCGGACTTGTTGTCGGCACGCCAGAGGCCGAAGGTCACAAACCAGGTGTGCAGCAGGCCCGGGTGGTAGGGGTCCTTGATGTTCTCTTGCATCAGCTTCCAGTTACCCGGAATGCGCTGGCGGTTGTAGCCCAGGACCTTCAGCTTGCGGGCGTCGAACAAGCGATCGAAGTAGCCGAGGATCGTCGACCCCATGAAGTCTTCGAGCGCCTCGACTTCCGGATCGAACGACGCGAACACGACGCCACCGCGCGTCGCGACCTTCAGCTTGTTCAGGCCGTGCTCGGTGGTCTTGAAATCGGCCGGCATACCGCCGTTGACCTTGCCGTCCTGCTTCACGCCGCGCCGGAACGGCACGCCCTGCAGATCGCCCTGGAGCGTGTAGCTCCACTGGTGGTAAGGGCACACGAAGTCCTTGCGGTTGCCGTGGCGCTGGCGGCAGAACTGCATGCCGCGGTGGGCGCAGACGTTCTCGACGACGTTGATGTAGCGATCGGCGTCGCGCACCATGATCACCGAGCGCTCGCCGATCACCGTGCGCTTGAAGTCGCCTGCGTTCGGGATCTCGGCCTCCAGACCGACGTAGCACCAGTGCTTGCGGTAGAAGAAGCGTTCGAGCTCCTTGCGGTGCTGGTCGACGTCGGTGTAGGCCATGAACGGGATGCGGCTGGTGCCATCGGTTTCCCAACGGATCTGCTGCGGGAATACGGTAGATGCGGTGTCCATGTGAGTTGTCTTCCCGGTGGCTTGATCAGCGCGTGGGTCAGGGTGCGACGGTGACGGTGATCTCGCCCAGGCTCGCGATCGCCCCGCGCAGCACGTCTCCGCGCACGACAGCGTTCACGCCTTCCGGCGTGCCGGTCATGATCAGGTCGCCCGGTTCGAGCGCCTCGTACTGCGAGAGATAGGCCACGCAGTCAGAGACCGACCAGATCAACTTGGCGATGTCGGACGACTGGCGCGGCTGGCTGTTGACCGTTAGCGTGATCGCGGCTTCGCGCGGGTGGCCGATGTCTTGTGCGCGGCGGATCGCACCGATCGGCGCGGAAGTCGAGAAGGACTTGCCGAACTCCCACGGGCGGCCCTTGTCGCGTGCTTCGAGCTGCAGATCGCGGCGCGTCATGTCCAGGCCGACCGCATAGCCGTAGACATGGTCGAGGGCATTCGCCGTGTCGATGTCAGCACCGCCCCGGCCGATCGCCAGCACGAGTTCGATCTCGTGTTGGAAGTTGGTGGTCTTCGGCGGGTACGGGATCGCCACCGCCTGTGCCGCATCGACCGTTGCCTGCGCCGGCTTCATGAAGAAGAAAGGCGGCTCGCGGTCAGGGTCCTTGCCCATCTCGCGCGCATGTGCGGCGTAGTTGCGGCCGACGCAGAAGATGCGGTTGACCGGGAAACGCTCGGCGCGCCCGGCGACTGTGAGGGTGTGCAGCGCGGGTGCGGCAACGGCATAGCTCATGGGGGTGATTCCTCGGGTGTCTCGGTGTGAGCTGGTTGGAGAGGCGATCAAGCGCGTTGTTCGCGCCACAGCCCCAGCGCTTGCTGGACCGGGCGGTCGGAGAAGCTGAACAGCGTCACACGCCGGTTGGCGCGCAATCGCAGCGCGTGCCAGGGCGGCACGACGAACACGTCGCTCTCGGCGAAGCGATGCGTCGCGCCGTCAATCTCCGCGTCACCGGTGCCCTCGAGGCAGACGTAGACCGTGCCGTCGGTGCATCGATACGGCAAGGTCTCGAAGCCCTCGGGCAGCGCCTGCGCGAACGAGCCGATCGTCGGCATCGGCGAGGCGCCCGTGGCCGGATTGACGTAACGCAGCTTGAAGCCGAGATGAGCGTCCGGCGCGCTGTGCGAGATGACCCGGAGCGACGCCTGCGTGCGCGAGTAGGGGTACACGAACACCGGCGTCGGATCGGAGGGCTGCTGATGGAAGTCGACCGGAACCATGTTCGAGCCAAAGCGCGCGAGCGAGTCGCCTTCGGGTCTGAGCTGAGGCTGCGCACTCTGCGCGCTCTTCTCGGCGAAGCCGGTGCCGAGAAAGCGCAGCAGCGGGATGTCCAGACCGTCGAGCCAGACGACCGGCTCCTTGCCGAGGTTGCCGTGGTCGTGCCAAGTCCAGGAGGGCGTGATGATGAAGTCGCCGCGGCGCATCGTCGTGCGCTCACCATCGACCGCCGTGTAGGCGCCCTCGCCGTCGAGCACGAGGCGCAGCGCGGACTGGGTGTGGCGGTGCGCCGGGGCCACTTCGCCGGGCAGGATCAGCTGAAGTCCGGCATAGAGCGACGCCGTGATGCACGACTGGCCGTGCAGCGCCGGATTCTCGAGAATCAGCACGCGGCGTTCGGCCTCTTCGGCCGTGATCAGACGACCTGCTTCCATGACCTGCTCCCGTACCTGGGCGTAGCGCCAGATCGCCGGCACCGCTTCCGGTCGCGGTGAAGGTGGCACCAACGCGCCGAGCACCTCCCACAGCGGGCTCATGTGCTGGGTCGCGATGCGCGCGTAGTATTGGCGGCGAGCGGCCTGGGTTGCGGCGTGAGGAGCTGTGTGGGCCAGCATGGCTTGTTTCCGTTCAAGTGCCGATCGAATAGAAGGCGTCGGCGTAGATCCGCTCCGGCGCGATTCCCGCCCGCTTCACCAGTACGCTGGTCGCTTCGACCATGGGCGGTGCGCCGCAAAGGTAGGCCCGCCAGCCTTCGAGGCTCGGCCAGTCTTGCTCGATGGCATCGGTGATGAGGCCGCTGCGGTGCGCCCGGTCGGCGGCGCCGGTCGCGACGACGACGTGCACGCGCAGTTTGGCGTTGTGGCGCTGCAGCTGTGTCAGCCACACCGCGCCGTAAACATCACGCGCCGAGCGAACACCGAAATACAGATGGATCGGGTTGTCCATGCCGGCCGCCTGCGCTCCGCGGATGATGGACAGGATCGGCGCGAGGCCCGTGCCTCCCGCGGCGCACAGCATCGGTCCTTCGTGCTTGCGGCGCAGGTAGGCCGAGCCGAGCGGGCCGCTGATACGAACGGAATCACCGACCTTCAGCGTGCCAGCGATGTAGCCGGTGACGCGGCCGTCGGGGACCAGCCGCACATGGAATTCCAGCTCGCCATCGGTGCTGAGGCCGGCCATCGAATACGGTCGAATGTGCTCCGGCGTGAACTGCAGGTGCGCATACTGCCCCGGTGAGAACTCCAGCGGCTTGGCCGGGCGCAAGCGCAGGCGCTTGATGTCATGCGTCATGTCCTCGATCGCCACCACGCTGGCCTTGACGATGCGCGCCGGGTGCACGACCACCTCGTCGGGCTCCGGGATCTCGATCGTGCACGGCTCGGTCAGGAAGGTCTGGCAGGCCAGAACGTAGCGGTCGCGCGCGAGCGGACCGGTGGCCTCCTGCCCCGCATCGAGCACGTCGCCCTTGACGATCTTGCAGCGGCAGGTGCCGCAGCGCCCGGCCATGCAGCTGTAGGACAGCGGCACCTGGTGTTGCCTGAGGACTTCGAGCAGGTTGGCTCCGGCGCGAACGTCGAGAGTGCGCTGCAAGGGTTGAACGACGAGTTGCATGGCGTGCATGATTCCTGTTCGCGAACCATCAGCCAATAGAATCGTGTGAATAGAGATCATCACCCATGCGAATAGAGACCCAGCGCGGCAGCTGGCAGGACCATGCACCTGCCGGCGTGGCTCGACCAGCTGCTGATGAAGCCCGGCCCCAGGGTCGAACGCGACGCGTCATTCACGACGCTTATTTCGGTGATTCACCCATTTTGTTGATGCGGCTCGCCTCGTCTGCCACGCTGCGCACCGTCATGGCCCCCTCGACCAGCGCTGTGACGGTTGCCGCCGCCGGTGCCCTATACCAAGGAGACAGAAGATGAGACTGTTCCGCCGCAGTGCCGTTGCGCTGGCCATCAGCGTCAGCGGCGCACTACTGGTCTTGCCTGTGCCCGCCGCCGCTGATCTCGGCCTGCTCGATCTGCTCCCGCTCGACCCGAACCTGGCCGGGCCCGACATCCTGCGCGCTCCGTTGCCGCGAGCGCCGCAGCTGGAGAACACCGGCGTCTGGCGTGCCAAGCCGATCATGGTCTGCCACGCCAGCGCCTACCGCGAGGGCGAGTTCGTGCACCAGGGCTGCGTCTATGACGACCAGGGCGCTCAGCTCGTGCCGACGAAATGGCCTGCGCACTCCATCACCTTCGCCTACCGCTACCCGACCGCCGAGAGCTACCGCCAGAACGCGGCCGATCTCGTCGAGGTGCGCGTGAGGCCGCTGGCCGATGCGACCGCGTTTCGACTCACCTACAACACAATGCTCGACCCCGCACTGGTCGGCGCCACGATCGCGCTCGGCGACAGCGTCCAGCCGCGCCTCGCGCCCTACGGTGCCAACACGGTGATGCCCGCCCAGCTGTTCGTGACGGTGCACGGTCAACAGGCCGACGTGGTCGATGCCGCGACGGGCGCCAGGCTGCCGTACACCCCGACGGTGGCGGTCGACACCACCCGCCGGCAAGTCGAGGTCCAGGTGCCGTACGCGGCGTTCAATCCCACCGGCGAGCAGGCAGTGCGGATCGCCGTTGCCGCCGGGCTGTGGGATACCAACGCCAACCGGTTCCTGCTGCCCAAGGTGGGGGACCCCGACGCCAGCACCCCTGGGGGTGCGGTGCCTGGAGACGTCGCCCCGTCGGCATACTTCGACGTCGCCTTCCGCTCTGCCGAGCCGTTCGACTCGCCGTGGCGCAACGACTTGCAGAAGAAGGCGCTCGCGGCGCATGACATCAGCGGCTTCTCGGCGTCGGTCGACTTCACGAAGCTTGCGAGTGGCGTCAATGACGACATGTCGAACCGGCCTGAAGGCGTCCCGACCTCGGGCTTCATGAACCGCCTGTTCGCGTCGCAGTTCGAGGTGCGCCAGGGGCGCCGCCTTCCCGGCGACCCCGGCGCACCACCGCTCGGCTCCTTCACCCAGCAGAATGGCCGCACGGCCTTCGGCACGGGGACGCCGAGCGGGCAGTTCGGCTGGGTCTGCCGCGACAGCTGTGTGCCCGACCTCCCCGGCCAGTTGCAGCGCTACCTCGTCTACGTCCCCGCGCTGCCGGCGCCGGCCAATGGCTATGCGACCCTGCTCTGGACGCCGGGGTACGCGCAGAGCGCCAACGACCAGGTCGAGGACCCTGGCTATACCGAGACGTTCCCGGCCGGCGACAAGGACCTGTTCCGGCAGATCGCGAACCGCACGGACGCACCGACCGTCGTCATCGACGTGGACGGCCGCGGCAACGACAACTGGTACTACGGCCGCTCCGGCGCGTCGGTCTTCGAAGCACTGGCCGATGCCCGACGCGCCTTCAAGCTCGACGCCTCGCGCACGGTGATGAGCGGCTTCTCCAGCGGAGCCTACGGGGCCAACAAGCTGTCACTGCAGTTCCCCGATGTTTTCAGCAAGGCGTTCATCTGCGACGGACTCAACGAGGCGCCTTCATTCCCGGGAATCAACGGCATCGCCGACACGACGTATGTCGACACGGCCACCCAGCATGAGCCCGGATCCAGGCTGACGCCGTTGCTGCCGTCGCGGCGCAACCAGCCGGTGCTGGAGTGGGCAGGGCTGCCCGACGACTACATCCCGTACAACATCCCGCGCGAGCGCGCCGACGTCTACCTGGCCGGAGACTATGACTACGACTTTGTCAGCTGGCTCGGGGCCTCCTCGGAGCATGTCGTCATGTGCGCCAACGGCACATGGGGTGTAGCCACCCGTTGGCTCCGGGACATGGGCGGCGTGCAGAACATCTTCCACGTCACCTATGTGCGCAACCCGGCGATGGACGACCCGCAGTCCGGTCTGGTCGGCAACAAGGCCTACTGGCTCAGTGACATCCAGACGCGCTCGACCGACCCGACCCAGAGCGGCACGATCGACGTCGTCTCGCGCGGCTTCGGCCTCGCGGACGCCCTAGCGGGGACCGTCGTGGTGGCCGCCGGCGTCGAGCCGGGCACGACGATCGCGATCAACTCGTACACGAGCGAGCAGCGGGCCAAGCCGGCGCCTCTGCCTGGGCTGGCACAGGACCGCCTTGACATCACTGCGAGCAACATCAGCACCGTTACTATCGATCGCCAGCGGGCACGGGTCAGCTGCAATGCCGGCCTGCACGTGACAACGGACGGACCGCTAACAGTGCGCCTGATGGGCTGCGGTACCGACAACATCTTCCAGTGACTCAGGGGGCGGTGCAGAGGCCGGACGGTCGGCCCCGCCGCCTGAACCTTGCGAGGGTCAGTCCGCGTACATCTCGAACAGCAGCCCACGCAGCCACTGATTGGCCGGATCTTTGTGGTGCTTTGCGTGCCAGAACACGTTGATCGCGACCTCGGGCAAGGCGGCGGGGTGGCTCACATAGCTGAGTCCGAACGGCTCGACCATGCGCTGGGCGAGTCGTTCCGGCACCGTCGCCACCATGTTCGTGCTGTGCAGGATGTGCCCTATCGCAACGAAGTGCGGCACCGTCAAGCGGACCTTGCGCTCGATGCCGCTGCGCTCGAGCAGCTCGTCGACCTTTCCGTGACCAGTCCCCGCCGACACGACCACCACGTGTTCCGCCGCCGAGAACTCCTGCAGCGAAATCTTTCGCTTGTCCAGCCGGTGGGCTTTTCTGAACATGCAGACGTAGCGTTGCTTGAACAGCCGCCGCTGATAGAAGCCTCCCTTCAGCTGAGGCAGAAGGCCGATCGCCAGGTCCACATGCCCGGCCGACATTTCGTCCCTCAGGTTGACCGCAGTGTTGCGCACCGTGCTCAAGGACAACCGCGGCGCGGCGGCCGCCAATCGCTCCATCAGGGACGGCAGGAAGTAAATCTCGCCGATGTCGGTCATCCCGATGGTGAAGACGCGCTCGCTGACGGCCGGATCGAACGTGGAGCGCTGGTTCAGCGCGCTGTGGATCATTCCCAGCGCGTAGGCCACTGGCTCGGCCAGCTGGTCGGCGAACGGTGTCGGTTCCATGCCGCCAGGCGTACGCAGGAAGAGTTCGTCGCCGAGCAGCTTGCGCAGCCTCGCCAGGGCATTGCTGATCGCGGGCTGCGTCAGCCCCAGATTCTCGGCGACCTTCGACACCCGCCGCTCGACGAGCAGCTGGTTGAACACCGCCAGGAGGTTGAGGTCGACGTCCTTGATCTCCACAGCCCCTCATTCATCCGCGTGTTGTTCTCTACGCACTGGATTCTACTGGCTTATGGGGGCGGCGACCGATCACGCGGCCCTCTCGACCAACCAATCGCCCGCTGACGCCGGCGATCGAACGCGTGATCCACGTGCTCTGGTGCTGAATGTGCGCGCCGGCGCGAACCTGCTCGAAATGCAGATGCGTGTAGGTCTGCATCATCCGCGCATCCTTCCACCCGCCGAGCGCCTGGAGCACGATGCGCCGAGCGCCCGGCTCGCTCCCGCGCCTTCCTGGATGCCGTGTTGTTCGACCTACAGTGCCTGAGGAGCATGAGCTCGACCAGGTCGGCGCGGGCGGCGCTAAGCGTGGCCGGTTGGATATTTGTTCCTGGCCGCCTCGACTCAAGCGAGGTCGCCGCAATCTATAGTCGTGAGAATCCTGCCGCGCGCGAAGGGATACGACAATGAGTATGCGGACGAAGCGGTTTCAGCCGGCCGCCTAAACCGCGGTGGCGAACGCGATTGAGGGCAGAGCGGCGACGAGGCTGAAGGACTAGCGGATTCGGCTGGTGGAACGGCGGCAACGCCAAGCGGGTAGGGCGGCCTCGCCGGAAAAGCGCGACCGGGCCTGGTATCCGGTATTCCGCCAAGCGGACGGTGGCGAACTTCGCCGACCGGCCAAAGGCCGCCGTAGCCGAGCGGCCGCTTTCGGGCAGCCCGTCACCGCGAGCGGTAGGACTGAAAATCCCGGCGCCAACGAGAGTGCTAGAGTGATCGGGTGCAGGGGCAAGGGGCAACAA
>VBCK01000198.1 GCA_005882215.1 Betaproteobacteria bacterium
CACCGGCCCGGCACGAGGATTCGGTGCGGCGTGGCCGCGCCGGCGGAAACACGCCTCCTTTGACTCTGTGGATCACCGAAAGCCGCGCGATGGGCCTGCTGCAGATCTTCTCTGTTCCCTCCGACCCGTCGCTGCAAGCCGTCGGCAGCTACGACCCGGCCCTGGTTACGCTGTCGGTTGCGATCTCGATCTTCGCCTCGCTGATGGCCTTGCACATCGCGGGCCAGGCAGCAACGGCCGAGAGCCGCCTGGCGCGCGCGGTGGCGCTTCTGTCGGGGACCATCGCCCTGGGCGCCGGCGTCTGGTCCATGCACTTCATCGCGATGCTGGCGTTCAGGCTGTGCACGCAGGTGGCCTACGACCCGGCCATCACACTCGGTTCGATGCTGCCCAGCCTGGCCGCCTCCTTCGTCGCCCTGACGCTGATCGCCCGACCCCGGATCGGCGCCGCCCAGCTGCTCAGCGGCGGGGTGCTCGTGGGTGCCGGGATTGGCGGCATGCACTACACCGGCATGGCCGCGATGCAACTGACGCTGGCACAGCGCTACGACCCGGCGATGTTCTCGTTGTCCATCCTGGTGGCGGTCGTGCTGGCGGTGCTCGCCTTGTGGGTGCGTTTCGGGCTGATCGACTTCGGCACCCGACTCACGGCACGCGGACGCCTGATAATCAGTGCGATCGTGATGGGCTGCGCCATTTCCGGCATGCACTACACGGCCATGGCCGGCGCGCGCTTCGTCGGCAACGTGACGTCGACCGTCGGCGGAACGGCGAACGCCGAGTTCATCGCAATGGCGGTGGCCCTGACTACGATCGCGCTGACCGTCCTGGTACTGGCCGCCAACGGCCTGATCCGGTATCGCGAGATGGTGCGCAATCTGCGCGAAAACGAACGGGAACTGCGCGTGGCGAAGGAGCGCGCCGAGCAGGCGGCGGCGGCGCGCACGGCGTTCGTGGCCAACATGAGCCACGAGATCCGCACGCCGATGAACGCGATCCTGGGTTTCACCGACGTCCTGCTCCAGTCCGGGCTCGAATCCGAGCAGCGCCGCTATCTCGATACCGTGCGCAGCTCCGGCCGCTCGCTGCTGCGCCTGCTCAACGAGATCCTGGATACGGCCAAGCTGGACAAGGGCGTGGTCGAGTTGGAGATCGCCGCGTTCGACGTGCTGCGCCTGATCGACGAGCTGTCCTCGACCCTGGGCGCGGCGGCGCGCAACAAGGGCATCGCGCTGGTCGTCCGCTACGACCAGGACCTGCCGCACTGGTTCAGGGGCGACGAGCTCCGCATTCGGCAGATTCTGACCAACCTGGTGAGCAATGCGATCAAGTTCACCGAGGCCGGCAGCGTGACACTCAACGTCGCACCGATGCAGGGCCAAGTGCATTTTGCGGTCAGCGACACCGGCATCGGAATCGCGGCGGACCGGCTGCAGGCGATATTCGATCCCTTTACGCAGGCCGACGTTTCGATGAGCCGCCGTTTCGGAGGCACGGGACTGGGCACGACGATCAGCAAGCAGCTGACCGAATTGATGGGCGGGCGTATCTGGGTCGAAAGCGCGCTCGGGCTTGGCAGCACCTTTCATGCCCTGGTGCCGCTCGAGGCCGCGGAGCAGCGCCATCCGGAAGCCCGTCCGCCTCGCAACAGCGTCGCGCTGCCGCCGCTGCGCATCCTCGTGGCGGACGATGTCCCGCAAAACCTCGAATTGCTGACGCTGCTGCTGGGCAAGCAGGGCCATTCGATCGCGACGGTCAACGACGGAGATCTCGCGCTGGAAGCGGTGCAGCGCAGCGAGTTCGACCTGATACTGATGGACATGCAGATGCCGGGAACGGATGGCCCGGACGCCTGCCGGCAGATTCGGGCCGCCGAGGCGCGCCGCGGCGCCAAACGGGTTCCGATCATCGCTCTGACCGCCAGTGTGCTCGAGGCTGATCGCCAGGCGGCGCGCGTAGCCGGGATGGACGGCTTCGCGTCCAAGCCCGTGGACCTGTACGAGCTTTCGGCCGAAATCTCGCGCGTGCTGGGCCTGAAATCCAGCCCGCATGCGGCGGCCGGCCCGGGGTCCGGGGCGCCGCGCGTGCTCGACAGCGCTCGCGGACTGATGTGCTGGGCCGGCGAGCAGGAGGCATACCATCTAGGCCTGCGGCGCTTCGCTGCCGAGCAGGCGGGGGCTGCCGAGGCTTTGCAGCGCCTGTCGGTAGCGCGCGACCATGCCGGAGGGCGCGCACTTTCGCATCGGGTCAAGGGATTGGCTGCCAACCTGGGCCTGCAGCGCCTGGCTGCCGTCCTCGGGGAGTATGAACGGTGCATTACGGGCGGAAGGCTGGACGAATTGGCCGGCCTGCTCACCGAGGCGTCCGACGAACTAGAGGACGCGCTGCAGGCGATTCAGGGCGAGATCGACAGCGTCGCGCCGATTGCCGACGCCGTGCACGCGGCGCCGCCGCTGGACCTCGACCGAGCGCGCAAGCTGGGCGACGGACTGGTCAAATCGCTGGGCCGCGGCGCCCTCGACGACGCGTCGTTGGCCGAACTCACGGCCATGCTGGGCAGTCACGTCGACGCGAACCGGCTGGCCGAGCTGTCCGATGCGATCGAGGACTTCGACTTCGAGTCAGCGCGCGCGATGGTGGCGGCGGTGCTGGAATCGCTCAGCGCGGCGGCCGATCCGCTGCTGCGGCAATGACAGCGCCAGCCTACGCGCCCCTGATCCTGGCCGTCGACGACGAAGGCGGCAATCTGCTGCTGTTGCGCCAGATATTGCAGCGCCAGTATCGGCTGCTGTTTGCGAAGGATGGCGAGCGCGCGATCGAACTGGCGCGCACGCAATCGCCGGACCTGATCCTGCTGGACGTGATGATGCCGGATGTGACGGGGCACGAGGTCTGTCGACGCTTGAAGAGCGACCCGACGACGTCCCGGATCCCGGTGATCTTCGTCACCGCGCTGACCGACGCGGCCGACGAGATCGCAGGCTTCGAAGCCGGCGGGGTCGACTACATCGGTAAACCGCTCAGCCCCCCGATCGTGCTGGCCCGGGTGCGCGCGCACCTGTCGCTGGTCCGGCTCGAGGATTTGAAGGAGACCCGGCTCCAGATCGTCCAGCGCCTGGGATTGGCGGCGGAATACAAGGACAACGAAACCGGGCTGCACGTGATCCGGATGAGCCACTACGCACATCTGCTCGGCCTGGCCGCCGGCCTGGGTCCGGCCAGCGGTGGTCGACGTGTTCGATGCGCTCACGTCGCGGCGCCCGTACAAGCAGGCCTGGCCGGTTGAGCGCGCGGTCGACTTCCTGCGCGATCAGCGCGGCAAGCAGTTCGACGCTGCGCTGGTCGACCTGTTCCTCTCCAGGATGCCGGATGTGCGCGAAATCATGGTCCACTGGGCCGACTCGAACGAGCCCATCGCGTTACCGGCCGCGCCCGCGCGCCGCGGGCTCGGGGGCGCCGCAAACACAACCGCAGCAGTCGCAGGTCTCGCAGTCGAGTGATTGCGCTCCAGCCAGTACGGCGTCGGCCAGTTCCGGCGCCCATTTCAGGACGGTGCGGGCCTGGCTGATGTAGCCGCGCCCCTCGTGCCATTCCCCACCTTGGTCGTTGGCTAGGTGTCCCAGAGCGCCAGCAGCGACTTGTCCAGACCATGCTTCTGGTAAAACGCCTCCAGGCGCAGCCTTGTCTTCGGCACCGGCTGCCCCTTGATCTTGGACAGCCCCATGAATCTGGCCGCGTTGCCTCCGAGAAATCCCGGCGCGTCGATTCCCCAGGCAGCGGGCAGGCTTTGCCGCATGCTCGGGTAATACAGCTCGGCGGGCATGTCCTTCGATAGCATGACCCAATCCGACCCATACATCAGCTTGTTCTTCGCTGCAGGATACTGGCTGAGATAACCGGCTACTGCGGCCGTCACGGCTCTATCGTCGCTTGCGTCGCTCGTAGTCGGTCGATGCATGATCGAGGAATAGTCGGAGATGTCGGCATAGAGATTGTTGCCCTGACCCGCGATCATCTGGACCACCGACCGGGTCCAGTCGTTGTGCGACGGCTTGGCAAGATCCCACAGTCCGCCCAGGTGCCCGAGGTTGAGCCTGAGCCCGGAAAATCCGCCATTCGCAACGACATCCTGCCAGCCTTTCGGGCCGCCACGAAGGCCAGCCGCGGCCGAAGGCGCCTGGCTGTCGGAGCAGTGTGCGAGGATCGGAACGCCTTCGTCCGCACACCACTTGTAGAGTTTCGCCAGTGACTCATCCAGGGCCTTGGCCCAATCGGGACGCGTCTTGCGAAGTTTATCCGGATAGCCTGCAGGGTCCGCATGGGCGTTTCCAGTCGGCAAAAAGCCCATCACAGGATAAAGTTTGACGCCGAGGAATCCACGCGACTGGATTGCATCCTTCACGCTGTCGAACTGCTTCGGCTCGACCATCTGACGCCATGGACAGAACGACACGTACGGGTGCACGGCAAACGGGCGGCCCTTTCTGGCCGCAACATCGGACATGACCCCGATCTGATCGTCGAGCGAGGAGACGTTTTCGAAGTCGTCCAGCCAATAACTGTAATCGACCAGCGCCGGTGCAAAAAAGCGTACGTCGGAAGCGTAGCGCTTCGGCAGCGTCGCGAGCGTATCCGTCAGTTCTGCTCTCGATTGCGTCAGCAGGGACGCTAGATAAAGCGCGCCCACCAACTGGCCGGGCGATTTCGATGCGCCCAGCGCGAGAGCGTCCGGCGTCAGTCCGAGTTGCGGGTTGGTCGTAAAGGCCGGATTGCCAAAGGCTGCCAGGCTTCTGAGGAATGCCTGCCGTTCTTGCACGGTGGGCATTCGCAGAGGAATGTTTCGCTGGGTGGCTGCCTGCGCGAGCGCCGCGGCGATGCGCCGATCCAGCGCGTCGATTTCGGACTGTGTCTGCGGAGTGGGCAGCGTCAATCGCTGTGCGGTCCGTCGCACGTTATCGGCGATCAGGATGGTCTGGCTCAACGGTTTGAACCGGACGAAGGGGCGAGGGTGCTTTTCGAGGCCCGTGGCTTCGTCCTTTGCCGATATCGCGGCGGCATCCATCAGCTGCGAGAGGAACCAGATCACCGTGCCGGCTGGAACCTCGATGGCTTTCGGCTGATCGTTCAGGTACACATCGGTGACGAAACCCGGAATAGGCAGGTCGCGCGCGTTGAATACGTGGCAGTGAATGTCGATCGTTGGAATCGAGCCGCGGGAGTCCGACGCTGCCAGGGGCGACGGAAGCCGCACTTGCGCGGCAACCCGTCCGAGCGCCGGGGCCGCCACCAAGCCCGCCAGTGTGGACATAGCCTGTCGTCGTTGCATCCTGGCCCCCTAAGTCGTGGGATATGAGGAATCTCACCAAGCGCGGCAGACCGCGCAGCGTGCCATTGAAGCAACGGAGTGGCCCTGTTTTCAAGATTCCCATACGCGACGGAGGAAAAAGAGAAATCGACTGGCCTGTGGCCCATCGGCGCTGATTTTCGTGCCCATCGTCGCTGCGCACTCTGACCCCGAGCGGTACCTCGACGGAGATTGGCCCGTGCGCTACAACATTCTTTGGTGAGATTCCGCGATGGAATCGAGTTACGCAAGGTAGTTGCAATCAACCGGAGAAGTCATCCCAGCAGGATCGCCGCTTGATCGACCCCGCAAACACCCGATTTGACGAAAGCTCCGTGAGCAACGCATCGCTCGATCAGCGCTCTAATATCGCGGCTCGTGCCAACAGTGTCGATTTCAGCGCGGGTTGAAAGGATTGTCAGGTCGCCCGCGCCAACCGCCGCTTCGTCAGCTACGAACTTCATCAGGCGTCCAAGGCCAATCATGTCTCCGAGCAGCCGTTGCATGTAATCGTGATTTCGATAAACGGCGGTCAACGACAGATGACGAGGCGCACCATCGGTCAGCTTGAAACTGAGGAAGCTCAAGCACTGTCTGTTCATGACGGGCCCCGGGTTTCTTACCGGATCGTAGATTGTGATTTCGTAGACGTCCGTGAGACACGGCGCCGAGACAACTTGACGTTTCATTTTCTCGACCATCCCGGCCAACGAGTTGATCGTTTCGCCCTTCCGCTCGCTGGGGAAGGAGATCATGCGCTGAAAGGATCGGCCCCAATCAGCCTGCGACCGCTTGATCCGAGGCAACACTTTCTCCAAGTAGACGTCATAGAAAGCAGGAGTGCCGTGGCGGTCGAAGGTCGACTGGGGAAAGATCGTATTGGCGACGGTGTTCACGGGCAATTTGCCCTTGCCCCGCAAGAAGCGGTCGACCTCTGCCACAATCGCGGCATCCACGTCGGTCTGAACCAGCGGGTTGGCGATTCCGACGATTATGTTACTGGCCTCACTGGCGGCCCGCCCAAGCACTGTTTGGACGGCCGCTAGCCAAGCGAGAGCGCAGCTACGCTGAGGTGCTATTGTCAAGTGCATCGATTTCCTCCGTTAGGACAGCCAGGCGCAGCAGCCGAGGTTCCAGGTAGAGCCGCGGAAGCCAGGCATGCCCCTCGAGGCCCCAGTCGCTACCCCAAGAGTTGCGGATCAGAATCACGGAGTCGCCATCGGCCAGGCCATGGCCAACGGCGACGACCGCGTGGCGGCGCGTTGGGTCTACGGTTTCACTTGGCGGTGGATTGACAACGCCACCGGCACGGGGCAAGTAGAAGGAATCCGATAGCGTCATCAAGATCAGCGCCGGAGAACCCTCCTCAAGAATCTCAATCACTTCCTGAAACTCCACGCCGCGCCGCGCGCCGCAGCGGCGAAAACGGCGTCCGATTTGTATTGGCGGCAACCAGGCGCTAGGGTCTGACGGAAGACTGGCGAGGTACGGCCAGTCGGTTTCGACGGGTTGTCCATCCTCCCGCAGTGCATCGAGCATTGAGGCAAGGTCGGCTCCTTCGGTCGGCTTCCGACGCCCGCGACGCTGCGCGTGGTAGAAGGCGAATTCACACGAAAGCGGGATCCATCCGCCGCGCAGCGCAGCGTGGAAATCGCTCGCTGCAAACGCCAGGCAGGTCGGGCGCGTGCCTTGATCGCGCGACGCTCCAAAATGGCACCGCAGATCGCGCTCGACCGAGACCAGCATCAGGCCGCCTCGAGGCGATAACGGCGCTCGGCGCGGGACCACCCTTCCAATTCGGCTCCAGTCAGGTCGTAGTCCATGCTAAAGGCGGCTAAAGGCTTTGTGGGCTGCCAAGGCCTCCGCTCCGAAAGTCGGACCGCCCCCGTGTGCCGGCGGAGAGACTGGGTGATGATGCGCCGCGTCGTGGGTCCGCCCACGATCTCTTCCGAGTCGATGTCTTCGCGACCGTCGCTAACGACCTTGAAAGCGTCCCCCGGAGGTTCTTCCAATTCCCACAAGTATCCGGCCGCGCTGTGCTCGGGCAACCGCATGACAAAGTGATCCGAAGGACCGCCCTCAATTCGCATCCCGGCATCCCGCTCGGTCAGCAACCAAACGTCGCCAAAGTCGTCATGCGGTCGGAACTCTCCGAGTAGGATCTGCTTGATTCTTCTTGGCTCGATATCTGCCATCTGGCTTGCAGCGGTCGGGGTCAGGATGTTGTATCTATGCAAAGTCCAGCATGCGGCCGTATAGCTGGTGCCTGTGCGCAATGCCAATTGATAAACAATTTCAGGCCGATGCAATGCCTCGTCGTCCCAGCCCTGCCGTTCGCAATGCCGACCAACCAGCCAGCGAGGCAAGAGGAACGCCGCAGCGAAGGCTTCGGCTTCAGTTTCCTGCGCATCGTCTTCGCGCCTCAGGTTGAAAGGGGTGCGGCTTATTACGGTTTCGTCATCGAAGCTCGGTTTGTGGCGCAATTGGTGGTGGCCGAGCTCATGGGCGGCCGTAAAGCGCTGAACATTCAGGGGCTGCTTCGTCGTCACCAGGATCCCGGGCGTCGGATCGCTAAGGTAGGAACCGAGTAATCCCTCCAAAGGCTTGAAGATGAGCGGCACACCGAGCCGGGCGATGGCGTCGAATACGTCGATCCGCCCGCTTTCATGCTCGGCGTAGGCTTGAAGGCCCAGGTTCCGATGCAAGCGGGCGGCGGCGAGCGTCGCCCTGCGGATCGCGCCTGCAGCGTTTTTCACCGCCCGCCCTGTTTGGCCAATGACTTGACGCGCAGGTACTCCGCGAAGCGACCGAGCTCTTCTCGATCCTTGACCGAGAGCTTCGCGGCCGCCCGAGCGAGATGGGTTACGTCGGCGGGCAGCGCAGCAGCACTCTCGTCTTCGTCTCCGGTGAAATAACTGACGGCTTGGCGGTAGAGGTCGGCAAGCTTTTTGAGCTCGAGTGCATCAATCCGACGCTGACCGCTTTCGATGTTCGTCAGCGCCGTCCGTGGCACCCTTAAATGGCGCGCCACTTCGTCCTGGGACAAACCAAGATATTCGCGAGCTTGGCGCAATTTCTCGCCCAACCTGCGGCGAGCGTTGCTGTCGCCCGTTGGGCCGGGCCTTGTGCTCTGTTTCATGTGCGCACTCCTCCGTGGTGGTGGTTGATCCACTCCTTTTCGACGCTGGCGGTCACGTCGTCGACCGCCTCCTGAATTGAACCGTAGCCGCCGGCCCGCACGACAGATTCGCCGACCTCGAACGGCAGAATCTCATCGAGAACGCAGAGAATCTCGATAACCGATAGGGAGTCGATCTCGACGTTTGCGGCGACTAGACTGCCGTCGTTCTTCGGTACCACCATGCCATTGCGCCGGGCTATCGCGCGAATCGAATCGATGAGTTCCCTCTTTAGGGCGCTCGCAACGTGGATCGCCGGATAGACTTGAATCCTCGTCGCGTGACCAGTCGTCCCTGAACCCATGACCACCTCGTGAAGATCGGACGTCAATTTAACACGTTATGTCCGAATTTCAAACTAATAGTGTCCGATTGTCTTATGAAAAAGCGGCTCTTCGAACTCGATGCGCGCACTGCAAGCCGTAGCTGCCGCCCGCGCGTTTGAACCTTCTTCGATCCCGGAGCCTCTTACTCCAATACCAGATCTCGCCTTTCAGTCGAAAAGCTCCTATCAATCGAGCTTAAGAACCAACAATCAGACGCTGGCATTCGGTCCGTGTGCTGTTGCGTCGTCAACAAGGAGGGCGTCGTGACACTGATTATCAGAAGAACTGTTGCCGCTGCATTTGGGGGATCGCTAGTTGCGTTGCTGTCGAGTCCGGTCGCCCTCGGCCAGACTCCCGCGTACTCGCTGAGGAACACCCTCTATTCGACAACCAAGGCAGACGGCCCACAGGGGGCTCGCGCCGGCTATGACAGCCAGGACAACGCGGTCGGCACCACGCAGCAGGGTGCGGCTGCTGCTTTCAAAGCCTTGCCGCTCAGCCAGGCTGTTGCTCAGAAGTGGGATTTTCTTGGACCGACCACGGGATCGGTCGTCGGCCTGGCCACCTTTACCGGGCGACCGACTGTGGTTTCCGGCCGCATCACTGGTTTGGCGATCTCGCCCAGTTGCAACGCGGATTCGTGCCCGCTGTTCGTCGCCGCGGCAGGCGGCGGGGTCTGGCGCACGAAGGACGGACTGTCCCGGACGCCGCAATGGACGTCGGTCAGCCAAGGCATCCCGACCAACTCGTCCGGTTCGATCATCTTCGATCCGACCGACTCCTCGCATCGGACCCTGTACTTCGGAAGCGGCGAGGTCAACGGCTCGGAGGACTCGGAAGCGGGCCGCGGACTGTTCAAGTCGACGGACCTCGGCGACACCTGGGCCTTGGTCCCTGGCAGCTTCGCAGTGGCTGTCGATCGTGCCATTGCTGCGATCGCGGTCGACCCGGTTAACGCCAATCACCTGCTGATCGGCACCGGTGTGGCGCGCCACGGCACCGGAGGAACCGTTGGCGGGCGCTTCACGCCCCCCGGCGCACCGCAGATCGGGCTCTACGAGTCGGTCGACGGTGGCCAGACCTTCACCCTGGCTTTTTCCCAGCCCAGCGATGTCGTTAATCCGAATTCGGCGAACGGGAGCGACTTTTTCCGCGGCGGCGTTACAAAGATCGAGGCGTATCGGCGTGGAGAGGAGTCGGTGCAGGGTCCGACCCAGTTCTACTTCTCGATGATGGACTACGGCCTTTTCCGCTCCGCCGCCGGCGGCGGTTACGAGCTGGTATTCGCGTCGGGCGGCGGCGGAACGCCCCTCGGGTCTCTCAATTCCCGTACCGAGTTTGATCTCGTACCGATGGAGGAGGGCCTGCGAATCTACGTTGGCGATGCCGACGCCGGTGGGGTGGCCAACTTCTATCGGACCGACAACGCCAACGTTCCGGCCAGCCAGTTGACAGGGGCTGCGGGCAATACCGGCTGGTTGCTGCTGACCAATCCGACCAGCGGAACGCCCGGCTTTGGCCTGTTCGATTTCTGCAATATCGGCGGCGCCAACCAGTGCTCGTATGACATGTTCGTCGCGTCTCCCCGCGGCCGGCCCAACACGGTCTGGGTCGGAGGGGCGATGCGGTACCCCGACATCTTTCGCGCAGTGACCCTGTCCAGCGGGCGCGCGGTGATGCGCTCGACCGACGCCGGCGCAAGCTTTACCGATATGACAAATGACTCCCTGGGACCGGTGCCCAACGGCATGCATCCGGACCAGCATGCGATCGTGTTCGCGCCGGAGCACCCGAACGTGGCGTTCATCGGCTCCGATGGCGGCCTGGTGCGAACCGACGGAACATTCGTCGACACCTCGCAGACCTGCGGACCGGGCTTCCGCAATCTGACCGGCGCGGACCTTGCCAATTGCCAGCTCTGGCTCAGCTCGATTCCACGCGAGATCATCCCTCTGAACGACGGGCTCGCAACCCTACAGTACCGGGGCCTGTCGTTCGATCCGAGCGACCCACGCGGCACGCTGCTTGCAGGAACGCAGGACAACGGAAGCTGGGCTTTCGACGGCACCACCTGGACCCAGGTGATCGGCGGCGATGGCGGCCAGTCCGGCTTCAACACGTCGGGCAGCCGCATTCATACCTACACCGGAACCTTGGGGGACATCAACTTCCGCGGAAGCGATCCGTTTGGTTGGAACGTCTTCGATGTTCCAAACTTCCAGGCGCCGAGCAATGAGGCGTCCGGATTTTATTCGCCGATGATCCCCGACCGGCGAGCCTCGGGCACCTGGTTCATCGGACAGCAGCACGTCTGGAGGACCACGGATGACCTCGGGGGCCAGGCCTACATGGAGCTGCACTGCAACGAGGTCTTCGGCGACCTTGCCCAGCCCTGCGGGGACTGGGAGGCTCTGGGTGGCCCAGGTGGAGCCGGCAACGCGGGCGACCTTGTCAGCGCGCAGTACGGCACCGACAAGGGCGGCTCGTGGGTCTCATCGATTGCTCAGGGCGACGCCAACGCGCGCGACGCCGCTGAACGCTCGCCGTTGTGGGTGGGAACGCGCCGCGGGCGGGTGTTCGTCTCGACCAACGCCAGCGCAGCTGATCCGAACAGCGTCGTGTTCACCCGCATCGACACCTCGAGCCAGCCCCGGCGCTTCGTCAGCTCCATCGCCGTCGATCCCAGGCGCCCGACGCGCGCGTTCGTGTCGTTCTCGGGGTACAACGCCTATACGCCGACCACACTCGGGCACGTGTTCGAGGTGCGCTACTACCGGGAATCGCGAACCGCGACGTGGACCGACATCAGCGCCAACTTGGGCGATCAGCCGATTACGTGGCTAGCCTTCGATCCGGAGACCGGCAATCTGTTTGCTGCGACGGATTTCGGCGTGGTGGTTCGCACCGGCGGCGCAACGACGTGGAGCGTTGCGGGTTCCGGACTTCCGCCCGTTGCGGTTTACGAGCTGGCGATCGATTCGGCATCGCGCACGCTGTACGCCCCCACGCACGGGCGCGGGGTTTATCGGCTGGATCTGTGAGCGGGGCTGCGCGCGCGTGAAGCGCCCGTAGCGACAGGAGGCTGGGCACCGTGCGCCGTTGACGCACCGTGCCCGCCTCGCGACTTTGCGGGTTCGGCGTCCGTTCCTAGTTATCGCGGCCGGGAACTCCTGGTTCGTCGGCCTGCGGCCTGTCATTGTCCTTGCCGCGCTGTACGCAGACCTCGGGACGGTGCCGGCAAAGCTCCATCCTTCTCCGGATGAGGTCGCGGTTGTCCGGTGTCGCAGCGGGCAGTGGCGCAACGCTCGAATCGGCCGGCTTGCCTAACGATCGCGCTTCGGTGCCATCGGGTTTCGCGCTCCCCGCCGACTGCGACGGCGGGTCCGCAGCGCGGTTCTCGCCTTGATTCGTCGGCGTGCCGGGTGGCTGCAACGTGCCGGCGATAGCGGGCAACAGTGAAAAGCCCAACAAAACGGTCCAGATTGGGAGCGCAGCCCACCGGATGAGAACGTTTTTGATCGTCAACATTCGAGCCCCCGGGCGAGATGAGTGCAAGATCTTTGATAATTAACGTTCGAAGCCCGCAGCTGGGGTTAATGGAACCTCGTTGGGCACCCCGCGTTCACGGCGCAGAACAGCGCAAGTAGATCGCGGAAATTAAGTGCCTAAGTCTTTGATTCTATTAATTTAAACGTAAGATTCGTAATCAGTGGTCCCCCGTTCGAGTCGGGACAGCAGCACCATCTTCGTGACAGTACCCACTAACTCGTAGAGGAATTGTAGAGGCGCCTCCACAGACAGCACACAGATATCGTAGACAAGCTGCTCATCGCTGCCGTCGGCAACGTTCGATGTCATCGCGGCTTTCAGGCGGGAACTGCCCGACTTTGAGCAATGACGCTTGTCTGAGTTAACCGAATCAGCAAAAGTAGCCGGTGACAGGGAGACAAAGACGATGGCTGTGCATGGGTTGGAGATGGGAAAGGAGGCCCAATTGCGCAGCCGCTTGGTGATCGTCGGCTTCGGTTCAGTCGGCCAAGGCGCGCTGCCCCTGATTCTGCGGCACATCACGCTCGATCCAAATCATATAACGATCATCGCCGCGGAGGAGCAGGGGTGGGAATGGGCACGGCGCTGCGGTGTTGCCGACTTTCGCGTGCACGCGCTCAATCCATTCAATTTCCGGATGCTTCTCGAGCCTCTTCTCTGCAATGACTCGTTTTTGCTCAATATGTCGGTTGACGTCTCATCGGCTGCGCTAATTGAACTGTGTCACGAACTCGGCGCTCGCTACCTCGATTCGTGCATCGAGCCCTGGGCCGGTGGCTACACCGATATACGGCTGTCCCCCGCCGAAAGGTCCAATTACAACCTGCGCGAGCAGGTGCTGGCAATCAATCGCCGTTCCTGGCGCCAGCGGCCAACGGCTCTTGTTACGCACGGCGTCAATCCGGGACTGATATCCCACTTCACCAAGCATGCGCTACTCGACATGGCGCGCGACCTTGGCCGTGCTGTGACGAAGCCGAAAGCCCGCTCGGAATGGGCGCGTCTGGCGATGGAACTAGGGGTCAAGGTAATCCATATTGCCGAGCGCGATTCGCAGGTCTCCGACGAGCCCAAGCGGCACGATGAATTTGTCAATACCTGGTCGGTCGAGGCGTTCGTCAGCGAAGGAAGTCAGCCCGCAGAGCTGGGCTGGGGTACGCACGAAAAATCTCTTCCCTTGGGGGGAAAAACACATGCGAAAGGCGCCCACGCAGCGATCTACCTTGATCGGCCCGGGGTCTCGGTTTGGGTCAGGAGCTGGACGCCGCTCGAAGGTCCTTTTCACGGACTCCTGATCACGCACGCCGAATCGATCTCGATCGCCGAATTTCTGACGGTGCTCGAGGGCGATGTAGTGATCTATCGGCCGACAGTCCACTATTCCTACCATCCGTGCGACGATGCCATTTTGTCAGTCCATGAATTTACCGGCAGGGGTTTGCACCTGCAGTCTCATCGGCGTGTAATCAAAGAGCAACTTACGGCGGGCATGGACGAGCTGGGGGTGTTGCTTTGTGGCAACCCTGCCGGCGTTTATTGGTATGGTTCCCGGCTGACAATCGCTCAGGCTCGCAAGTTGGCGCCGTTCAATAACGCGACGACGCTGCAGACGGCTGCCGGCATTCTCGCCGGGATGGTTTGGGTTCTGGAACACGATGGTTGTGGCGTAGTCGAACCTGAGGACGCGGATTTCGAACGTGCACTCGTCTTGGCTCGTCCGTACCTGGGTGAAATGGTTGGCGTTTGGGGCGATTGGACGCCGCTGGAGGCGAGAAGTCCCTTGTTTGCCGAGCCGGGGGATCTCG
>VBCK01000199.1 GCA_005882215.1 Betaproteobacteria bacterium
CTGCGCAGTGCCGAAGCCGAACTCGCTATGAAGGCCTTCGAGATCGACTTCGTTCGGCGCCCGCTTCCCCAGTGGGTCGGACTGGCTTTCTTCGCCGCGAGCGCAGTGGCATTCTTACTTTCCTGGAACCACTTCACCGAGCAGCGCGAGGCGGCGCGCAGCGCGGCAGCTGCCCAGCGCAAGGCGCTCGAAGACTCGCTGCGGGGGCCGGTTGCGAGCGCCGACGACCTGAAGCGCCAGGAGCTGCAGGCCCGGGAGCGGGCGGCGCTGGCCTATCCGTGGAGGAACGTATTCGACGCGCTGGAAGCAGCTGGCGGGTCCGACGCGAAAGTGGTCAGCTTTTCCCACGACCGGCAAGCGCGCAAGAGCCACGTCGTGCTGGAAGGCCCCAACTTCGGGTCCATCGATGCCGCGCTGACGCGGATGAAAAGGGCGTCTCCCTCGAATGCCGAGTGGAGCATCGAGTCGGTCTCGCACGAGCAGTCCGGCGCCGCGAGCGTGGTTCGGGCTACCGTTGTTGGCAGCTGGTGATCCGGCGAAAGTAAAGCTCGAATTGATGCTATCGGGGATTGACGCAATTCTCGGAAGCTAACTGACTCCGACCGTCCGATTCTGAGCAGCGCCACCGGGTTAATAATGCCGGTCCTGCGCGATCACCGCGATCGCCACGCGCGTGAATCCGAAGGCGATCCAGTCGAACACGCGCGTGAGCCAGGACCGGCGCACCAGGTCCTCGGCTCCGAACTGGACCGACTCGGCGGCGATCGCCTGCTCCAGGCGCGTGCGCAGCGCGGCGGAAAAGGCGGAGTCGCGCACCAGCACGTTGGCCTCGCGCGCCATCAGCAGGCTGTACGGGTCCAGGTTGCTGGAGCCGACCGTGGCCCACTCGTCGTCGATCACCGCCGCCTTCGCGTGCAGGAAGCTGCGCGTGTACAGATGGATCGTGATGCCGCCGGCCAGCAGCTGGCCGTACAGCGCGTGCTGCGCGAAGAACTGCACCACGTGCTCGACCCTGCCCTGCAGCAGCAGCCGCACCCGCACTCCGCGCCGCGCCGCCTCCAGCAGCGCGGTCCGGAAGCGCCGTCCGGGAATGAAATAGGCGTTGGCGATCAGCACGTCGCGCCGCGCCGCCGCCAGCGCTTCGGTGTAGGCCCGCTCGATGGTGCGGCGATGCAGCAGGTTGTCGCGCAGCAGCAGCGCGGCCCGCACGCCGCCGCGCACCGGCTGCTGGGTCGGCAACCCGAGCCGGCGCGGAAACGGTGCGGCGGGCTCGCTCAGGCGGGGCAGCGACAGCGTCCACCAGAGGCGCTCGGCACTCAAGGTGATCGGCGAAACGATCGGACCCTCGCACGCGACCGCGAAATCCAGCCGCGGGCCGGGCTCGTTGGCCGGCTCGGCGATGACGTTGATGCCCCCGACGAACGCCAGCGTCTGGTCGATCACCACGAGCTTGCGGTGCAGGCGACGGAACAGGCGCCGCTGCACGCGCCACCAGCGCTCGGGCCGGTAGATCCGGATCTGCACGCCATGCGGCAGCAGTTCCCGGGCCAGGCGGCGCACGTGCTCGCCACCGCCGAAACCGTCGATGATCAGGTGCACCTGGACCCCGCGGCCGGCCGCTTGTACCAGCGCCTCGGTCACCTGCCGGCCGACCGGGTCGTCCTCGTACAGGTAGGCTTCCAGGTGAATCGAGCGGTGTGCCGCCGCGATCGCGCGAAGCAGTTGCGGGAAGTATTCCTGCCCGGTCGACAGCAAACGGATCCGGTTGCCGTCGGTGAACTGTCCCCGTCCGGGCAGCCCCAGGCGCGCCCGGGTGAGCCGGGCGATGCGCTCCTGCAGCCGCGCGCCGGGGTTCTGGCTCAAGGAAGCTCCAGGTCCGCGATCAGTGGAACATGATCCGAGCGCCGGGCCCAGGACTTTCCGCGCGGAACGCGCGTCTCGTGCACGCTCAGGCCCCGCACATAGATCCGGTCCAGCCTCAGCCAGGGTGCGACGCTTGGAAACGTGCGGGCGGGCCGGGGCCGGCGCCGCCACGGCAGCAGCCGGTCGAGCCAGCCCGACTCTTCCGCGTCGCTGACCTCCGTCACCGCCAGGCGGCGGCGCAGCTCCAGGTCGACCCGCCGCTGCCAGTCGTTGAAATCGCCCGCCATGATCAGCGGCGCTCCGGCCGGAATCTCCTGCTCGACGAAGTCGCTGACGAAGCGCGCCTGGCGCAGGCGGCTCATCTTGACCAGCCCCAGGTGCAGACAGATCAGATGGATCGGCGGCACGCCGGCCGGCTCGACCACCGCGTGCAGCATGCCGCGGCGCTCCAGCGCGTGATCGGATATGTCGTGGTTGGTGTAGCTGGTGATCGGGTAGCGCGACAGGATCGCGTTGCCGTGGTGGCCGTGCGCGTAGATCGAGTTGATGCCGTAGGCGCAATGGGCATAGCCGCTGGTGGCCAGGAAGTCGAGCTGCGCCGCCGCGGGGCGCTGCAAGCGGCCGGGCCGGCGCCGATCGTCGCGGTCCTGCACTTCCTGCAGGAACACCAGGTCGGCATCGATCAGGTGCAGGGCCAGCCGGATGTCGTGCACGCGCGAGCGGCCAGCGATTCCGGTCGCGCCTTTGCAGATGTTGTACGTTGCGGTTCTGAGTTTCATCCGGTCGCCAGCCCTCACCCCCGGCCCCTCTCCCGCAAGCGGGAGAGGGGAGTTGAGCCAAGCATGCGGATCGCCTGCGCGTTGGTCCAGGAGAAGCAGGCATCCACCGCCTCGCGCCAGCTCAGCCAGCGCGAGTGCGTGTGTTCATCCGGCGCCAGCCGCACGTCGAAGGGCTGCGCAACGCGCAGCCCGAAGACGTGCTCGCGGTTGCGCGTGACGCCCGGCGCGTAGCGATGGCGCCACTTCGGGAAGATCGGATACTCGTGTTCGATCTGCCAATCGTCGAAGTCGGCGCTCGCAGCCCGCCATCCGGTCTCCTCCTCGACCTCGCGCGCGCAGGCGGCCGGCAGCGGTTCCCGCGGGTCGGCCAGGCTTCCGGTGACCGATTGCCAGAAACCCGGGTGATCGGTGCGCTCCAGCAACAGGGTCTGCAGCTGCGGCGTATAGATCACGACCAGTACCGATTCTGGAATCTTGAAGCCCATGATCGCCACCGACTGCCGCCGCGCCGCTCGGCCGCGTCACCCTGGCAGCACCGGCTAGCCGGCGCGGATCCGGATGTGCAGCTCCCGGAGCTGGCGCTCGTCCACCGCAGACGGCGCCTGCGTCAGCAGGCACTGGGCGCGCTGAGTCTTGGGGAAAGCGATCACGTCGCGGATCGACTCCGCGCCCGCCATCATCGTCACAATCCGGTCCAGGCCGAACGCGATGCCCCCATGCGGTGGCGCGCCGTACTGCAGGGCATCGAGCAGGAATCCGAACTTCGATCGGGCCTCCTCGGCCCCGATCCTGAGCGCCTCGAACACCTTGCTCTGCACGTCGGCGCGGTGGATCCGCACCGAACCGCCGCCGATCTCCCAGCCGTTCAGTGCCATGTCGTAGGCCTTGGCCAGGCACCTTCCGGGATCGGACTCCAGGTAATCCTCGTGCCCGTCCTTCGGCGAGGTGAACGGATGATGGGCGGCGACCCAGCGCTGCTCTTCTTCATCGAACTCGAACATCGGGAAGTCGATCACCCACACCGGGCGCCAGCCGGCTTCGAACAGCCCGTGACTGCGGCCGAATTCGGAGTGCCCGATCCGGGTGCGCAAGGCCCCCAGGCTGTCGGCCACGATCCGGGCCCGGTCCGCGCCGAAGAAGATCAGGTCGCCGTCCTGCGCGCCGGTGCGTTCGATCACCTCCCGCAGCGCGCGATCGTGCAGATTCTTGGTGATAGGCGACTGCAGGCCGTCGCGGCCGAGCGCGCGCTCGTTCACCTTGATGTACGCCAGGCCCTTGGCGCCGTAGATCGCGACGAACTGCGTGTACGAGTCGATCTCGGATCGCGGCATCTGCCCGCCGGCCGGCACGCGCAGCGCCACCACGCGTCCGTCGGCCAGCTCGGCGGCGGAGCGGAATACCTTGAAGTCGACGTCCTTCATCACGTCGGTCAGATCGGTCAGCTGCAGCGGCACCCGCAGATCCGGCTTGTCCGAACCGTACCGGCTCATCGCCTCCTGGTGCGTGATCACCGGAAACGGGTTCGGCAGCTCGACCTGCAGCGCCTGCGCAAACACCGTGCGGATCAGGTCCTCCATCAGTGCCCGGATTTCGCTCTCGTTCAGAAACGAGGTCTCGACGTCGATCTGGGTGAATTCGGGCTGGCGGTCCGCGCGCAAATCCTCGTCGCGGAAGCACTTGGTGATCTGATAGTAGCGGTCGAATCCCGCCACCATCAGCATCTGCTTGAACAGCTGCGGCGACTGGGGCAGCGCGAAGAACATTCCCTCGTGCACGCGCGAGGGAACCAGGTAGTCGCGCGCGCCTTCCGGCGTGCTCTTGGTCAGCATCGGCGTCTCGATGTCGATGAAACCGTGCGCGTCCAGATACTGGCGAACCGCCCGGGCGACCTGGAATCGCAGCCGCAGATTGCGCTGCATCACGGGGCGCCGCAGATCCACCACGCGGTGCGTCAGCCGGGTCGCCTCGGACAGATCCTCCTCGTCCAGCTGGAACGGGGGCGACACCGACGGGTTCAGCACCGTCAGGCGCTCACACAGCACCTCGACCTGCCCGCTGACCAGCGCCGCGTTGACCGTGCCCTCGGGGCGGCGCCGCACGGTGCCCTCGACCCGGACGCAGTACTCGTTGCGCACGCCCTCGGCCGTCGCGAATACCTGCGGGCGGTCCGGATCGCAGACGATCTGAACCAGACCTTCGCGATCGCGCAGATCGATGAAAATCACTCCGCCATGATCGCGCCGGCGATGCACCCAGCCGTACAGCTCGACCGGCTGACCGGTGAACCGCTCGTCGACCAGTCCGCAATATTCCGTTCTCATTGCTGGCCTTTCGAAATTTGCGCGATTCTGAGCGGGACGTCGGCACCGACCACTCCGAGCGAGATCACGAGAATGCGCGACAACAGCCCCTCCCACCACCGCACCAGGCGCTGCCCCATGATGTTGGCGGCCGCCATTCCGGTGAGCAGCAGCACCAGGGCCGAGAGCAGCAGGCCCGCGCCCGGCAGCGGGAATCCGAGCCAGCTCTCCGGACGCCAGGGCGGCGGCAGCAGCAGCAGCGTGCGGTCCATGCTGGACACGATAAGGTCCAACACCCAGAGCGTGAATGCCAGCGGGACCCAGATCAGCAGGCCGGTGATCAGGTATTTCTTCAGCATCGTTGTTGGTTTCAGCCGGCGATCCGCAGCGTCCAGCACCCCGGGTCTCGGGGCGGCCGGTAAGTCTCCCGGCGCTGCGCGGCCCGTCGTCGGGCGTTGCAAAATCTAATCTAACAGCACGGTGTGTCGGATTGACGCTGGCCGCGAACCGAAGGCGGCTCGCACCCCCTCAACGCGTCAACTGCAGGCTGAGCAGCCCCCGTCCCCGCAGGCGCTGCTGCTGGCCTCAGCGGAGGCCTTTTCGGTCTTGGTCTTGTCACCGGAGTCGGTCCCCTTGGGCTCGGCCGTCCCGTTGTCGCTCGCGCTGCCGGGCTTTCCAGATCCGTTCTTGAAGTCCGTGGCGTACCAGCCGCTACCGCGCAGCTGGAATCCAGCTGCCGTCAGTTGCTTCGAAAGCGTTGCGGTCTGACAGTGGGGACAAATGGTCAACGGTGCGTCGGACACCTTCTGCAGCGCGTCCTGCGCGTGTCCGCACGACGAGCATTTGTAGGCGTAGATCGGCATCTGAAGCCTCGATTCGGACGAAAAAGCGGGCGATAACTGACTGAATTATAAGGGTCAAAATCACCCATTCGGTGTCGCAATGATGGGGGCGGTTCGCGCCACTTCAAGGGCTTTGAGGGCCCGCCGGCGGTCGGGCGACGGCCGGCGCACGCGTCAGTCCTCCTCGTCCCGGCGATGCGCCTTGTGCTCCGCGGCAAGCTGCTGCTGAACGCTCGGGGGCACGGGCTCGTAGCGGGACAGCTCCATCGAGTAGCTGCCGTTGCCCTGCGTGATCGCCTTCAGCCGGCCGGCATACCCATCCAGTTCGGACAGCGGAACGGTTCCCGAGACGACCATCAATCCGGCCGCCAGGTTGCCGGTTCCGGTGACCTGCCCGCGCCGCGACGACAGGTCGCCCGTGATGTCGCCCATGTTGGAATCTGGGCAAACGATCTGTACGTTGACGATCGGCTCGAGCACGATCGGGCGGGCCTTGGCCAGCGCATCCAGGAAGGCCTTGCGCCCGGCCGCGACAAAAGCCACCTCCTTGGAGTCCACCGGGTGGTGCTTGCCGTCATAGACGATCACCCGCACATCCTGCATCGGGTAGCCGGCCACGTTGCCGTGCGCCAGCACCTCGCGCACGCCTTTTTCGACGGCGGGGATGTACTGGTACGGAATCACCCCGCCCCTGACCTGATCGACGAACTCGAAGCCGGCGCCACGCGCGAGCGGCTCCACCCGCAGATAGACCTCCCCGAACTGCCCGGCGCCGCCGGTCTGTTTCTTGTGGCGGGCATGCCCCTCGGCGTATGCCGTGATCGTTTCGCGGTACGGTATCCGGGGCGGGCGGGTCGAGACCTCCAGCTTGTACTGCACCGCCATCCGCTCCAGCACCGATCGAAGGTGCAGCTCGGACAGCCCGCGCAGCACGGTCTCGTTCTGGCCCACGTCGTGCTCGATCAGCAAGGTGGGATCCTCGGCGGCCAGCTTGTGCAGCACCTCGGAGATGCGCCCCTCGTCGCCGCGCCGCAGCGGCTCGATCGCCAGTCCGAACATCGGCCGCGGAAACTCCAGCGGCTGCATCCGGATCGGGTCCTCGTCGTGCGAATCGTGCAGCACGCAGTCGAACACGATCTCCTCGACCTTGGCGATGGCCCCGATGTCGCCCGGCAGCAGGCGCGGGACCTCGACCGTGTCCCTGCCCATCATCAGCAGCGGGTGGGCGACCTTGAACGCCTTCTTGCCCTCGCCCACATACAGCTGCGTGTCGCGCGTGATCGTGCCCTGGTGCACGCGGAACGTGCCGATGCGGCCGATGTACGGATCGTTGACGATCTTGAATACGTGGGCGAGCACGTGCCGGCTCGGGTCGGGCTCGGACCGGAACGAGCGCGCGTCCGGGCCGGCTCCGGCGAAAAACAGCGGCGGGTTGCCCTCGCCCGGATGCGGCAGGTGGCGCACCAACACCTCCAGCAGGTCTTGCACCCCGGCCCCGCTGCGCGCCGAGGTAAAGCACACCGGCACCAGATGGCCCTCGCGCAGCGCCTTCTCCAGCGGCGCGTGCAGCGTGGCCGGATCCACGCTGCCCTGCTCCAGGTAACGCGTCATCGCCTCCTCGTCGACCTCGACCACCTGTTCCATCACGCGCCGATGCACGTCGCCCACCGACAGGAAATCGGCCTGGCCGTGATCTTCGGCGAAGCAGTCGATCACGCGGGCGCCTCGCTCGGAGGGCAAATTGATCGGCAGGCATTCGGCGCCGAAGACCTCCTGCACCTGCGCCAGCAGGGCCGGAAGATTCAGGTTTTCCATGTCGATCTTGTTGATCACGATCATCCGGCACAGGTTGCGCTGCCGCGCCCAGTCCATCATCCGGCGCGTCGTCAGCTCGATGCCCGCCGAGGCATTGATCACGACCGCGACCGTCTCGACCGCATCGAGCGCACCGATTGCCTGCCCGACGAAATCCGGGTAACCCGGCGTATCGATCAGGTGAATGCGCGCATCGCGCCAGTCCAGATGCACGATGGCCGAGCGCAACGAGTGCTGCGCGGTCTTCTCCAGCGGATCGAAGTCGGACACGGTCGTGCCCTTCTCGACCGCGCCCGCCGCGCCGATCATTTTCGACTTCGTCAGCAATTGCTCGACGAGCGTGGTTTTGCCGGCCGCCCCGTGGCCCACCAGGGCCACGGTCCTGAGCCTGTCCGTCGTGTACTCCGCCATCGCGCTTTCCCCTCGATTGTTCTGATGATGCCGCCCCTCCTTCGCGCTGCGCGCTTCGGAGGGCAAGCTGCGCCCGGCCGGGGCGTCTGTGCCACCCGGCGGAGCTAGTTTACGGCGCGCGGGGAGCCGGGGCCGTGCGGTCGATGCTGGTAATGCGCGGCTACGCGCTCGACGATGCGGTGCGAGAGCTCGCGGCCCGCCAGCGCGATCAGGACGATCTCATTCCTGCCAGTCGGCCGCCGCAGCGGCAGCCCCGAGCAGACCCGGCTGTGGGTGGGTGATCGCGAAGGTGGGGATCGTCTGCATCAGGGAACCGAAGCGGCCCTTGCTCTCGAAGCGCCGGCGGAACTCGCCGCGGCAGATCCATGGCAGCAGCGTCACCGTCATCCCACCGCCCAGGTAGACACCGTCCCACGCGCCGTACATCAGCGCGACGTCGCCCGCGAAGCCGCCCAGGATCGAGCAGAAAAGCTCCACCGCGCGCCGGCAGGCGGCATCGGTACCCGCCAGCGCGCCGGCGGTGATCTGCTCCGGTGTGTTCATGCCGCCGGCCACGCCCTCGACGGCGCAAACGGCGGCGTACAGGTTCCGCAGGCCCGGTCCGGACACCAGGCGCTCGACGGACACTCGCGCATGCTGCTTCAACAGGCACTGCAGGATCGCGATTTCGTAGTCGTCGCTCGGCGCGAAGCCCACATGACCGCCTTCGGAATCGATCACGACGGAGCGCCCCTGCCGCAGCAGCAACCGGCACATCCCGAGCCCGGTTCCGGGTCCGAGCACCGCGTAGTGCCGGTCGGCCCGGCGAACTGCTGCAGGCGCCACCGCCTGTCCGATCGGCTCGAGTTCGGGGCGCCCCAGATGCGGGACCGCCATTGCGATCGCGGCATAGTCGTTGATCACCCGGATCTGATCCAGTCCAAGCTCTCGTTGCAGGTTCGCGATCGAGAACGACCAGTCGTTGTTGGTCACCTTGATTTCGTCGCCGGTGACGGCCGAGGCCACGGCGATCACCGACCGGCGCGGCCTTGGCGCGTGCATTTGCGCCAGGTAGTGCGAGGCCGCCTGCGCCAGGGACGCGAATTGCGCGACCGTGAACTCGCACACGCCGGTCAAGACCGGCCGTTGCCGACCTTCCGAGGCGCACAGTGCGAAGCGCGCGTTGGTGCCGCCGATATCGGCGATCAGCGCTCCGAGGGCGGATTGACCGTCCATTGCGCAATTGTGCGCGATCAACCGCGCAGCCGGTGCGCCTGCCGGGCAAAGCGCGTGATCGAAGTCCAGTCCGAGGCCCGGACCGACGCGGCCGGCGTGATCCAGGAGCCGCCGACGCAGCACACGTTCGGTAACGCCAGAAAATCGGGTGCGCTGGCCAGCGTGATGCCGCCGGTGGGACAGAACTTCACCCGGGGAAACGGACCGGCCAGTGCCTTCAGCATCTCCACGCCGCCCGCTTGCGCTGCGGGAAAGAACTTCAGCGTGTCGTAGCCAGCGGCGAAGGCTGCGGCCACCTCGGACGGCGTCATCGCGCCCGGAAGCAGGGGCAGCCCGCCGGACCGCCCCGCCTCCAACAGCGCCGCGGTGGCGCCAGGGCTGACGGCGAAATGAGCGCCCGCCTCGCGCGCCGCCGCCAGGTCGTCCGAGCCCAGCACGGTACCGGCGCCAACGATTGCCTGCGGCACTTCGCGCGCGATCGCGCGGATGCTCGCCAGTGCGGCCTCGGTGCGCAGCGTCACTTCGAGCACGGGCAAACCGCCCGCCAGCAGGGCGCGCGCCAGCGGAACGGCGTCGGCTGCGTCCTCCAGCACGATCACCGGAATCACCGGCGCCGCGGAAACCACGTCTCCGATCAACATTGCACGTCCGTCTTTCGGACCCGGATCAGGTCATTGACATCGTAGCGGCCACCGGCGCGCCACGCTCGGACGCGGCGAAGATGACGGCGCCCTGCTCCGCCCCTGCGGCCAGCACCCGTGCGCCGGCAAACAGCTCACGGCCAAGACCATGATGGTTGTGCTCAAGGTCCGGCGGCGACACCGTCCGCCGCGCCCACTCGCCGGCGTCGACGCGAACCTCCAGCACACCGCCTTCCGCGTCAAGCCGGATCGGGTCCCCGTCGCGCACCCTGGCGAGCGGCCCGCCGTCCAGGCACTCCGGTGTGACGTGGATGGCCGCAGGCACTTTGCCGGAGGCGCCGGACATCCGGCCGTCGGTCACCAGCGCCACCTTGAATCCCTGGTCCTGAAGGACGCCCAGCGTCGGCGTCAGCTTGTGCAGCTCCGGCATGCCGTTGGCGCGCGGGCCCTGATAGCGCACCACGGCGACAAAATCGCGCTGCAGCCTGCCTTGCTTGAAGGCGTCCAGCAGCGCGTCCTGGCCGTCAAATACCAGAGCCGGCGCCTCCACCACGCGATGCTGGGCCTTGACCGCGGAGACCTTGATCACCGCGCGCCCGAGGTTCCCGGTGAGCAGCTTCAGTCCTCCTTCGGCGCTGAACGGCCGCCCGGCCTCGGCCAGGATTTCGGCATCCAGGCTGCGCTCGGGCGCGGGGCGCCACTTCAGAGCTCCCTCGTCGTCCAGATAGGGCTCTTGCGTGTAGCTGGACAGGCCGGATCCGACCACCGTCTTCACGTCGGCGTGCAGCAGTCCGGCCGACAGCAGCTGGCGGATCAGCAAACCCATGCCGCCGGCTGCGTGGAACTGATTCACGTCGGCACTGCCGTTCGGATAGATGCGAGCCAGCAGGGGCACTGCGCGGGACAGCCGGTCGAAGTCATCCCAGTCGATCGTGATGCCCGCGGCGCGCGCGATCGCGACCAGGTGGATCGTGTGGTTGGTCGAACCGCCGGTGGCCAGCAGTCCGACGATCGCGTTGACGATCGCGCGTTCGTCCACCACATCGGCAATCGGCGTGTACTCGGTCCCCGCTTGCGCGATGGCGACCGCGCGCTGCGCCGCCGCGCCCGTCAGCGCATCGCGCAGCGCCGTATTCGGATGCACGAACGCGGCTCCCGGCAGGTGCAGGCCCATCACCTCCATCAGCATCTGGTTGCTGTTCGCGGTGCCGTAGAAGGTACAGGTGCCCGGGCCGTGATAGGACTGCATCTCCGCTTCCAGCAATTCCCCGCGGCCCACCTTTCCCTGCGCGTGCAGCTCGCGGATCCTGGCCTTTTCGGTGTTGGCAAGACCGGACGTCATCGGGCCGCCCGGCACGAATACGACGGGCAGATGTCCGAATTGCAGGGCGCCGATCAGCAGGCCCGGCACGATCTTGTCGCATACCCCGAGGCACAGCACGCCGTCGAACACGTTGTGCGACAGCGCGATCGCGGTGGCCATCGCGATGACGTCGCGAGAAAACAGAGACAGCTCCATGCCCGGCTGACCCTGGGTGACGCCATCGCACATCGCCGGCACGCCGCCGGCGAACTGCGCGACCGCGCCCGCATCGCGCGCAGCCTGCTTGATGATTTCGGGAAACCGCCCCAGCGGCTGGTGCGCCGACAGCATGTCGTTGTAAGACGACACGATGGCCAGATTGGGGCGCTGCTGGCTGCGCAGCACGAGCTTGTCGTGCGGCGAAAACGCGGCCACGGCATGCGCCAGGTTCGTGCAGGATACGTGTGCGCGCGATGTGCCGGCTTTGCGCGCCGCTTCCACGCGCCGCAGGTACTGCGTGCGGCCGGCCGCGCTACGCTCCCGGATCCGCGTCGTGGTCGCCGAAATCACCGGATGAAGGTTCATGTCACACCTCGGTTGCGCCCGGTTCGATGGTCGATTCAGATTTCTGTACTAATACTACAAGATTTTGGCCGCTGGGCGCCGTCCGTCGGGCCGTGATTTACCTCGGTGTAGGGGTTCCAGCCGGCAAGATTCTGTAGTATTAATACACGTCGTTTGAGGTAGAGAGCCATGTCGGAGACATTCGACTTCATCCTGTTCGGCGGCAGCGGCGACCTGGCGATGCGCAAGCTGCTGCCGGCGCTGTATTACCGGCACCGCGACAGCGGCGACACCTCGGGCTGGCGCCTGATCGGTCTGGGCCGGCACCCATTGTCGCGCGAGGAATATCTGAATCTGGCCCTGGAGCATTGCCGCCGGCACATCGCCGCGAAGGACTTCAGCGAAGCCGCGTGGAGCGCTTTTGCGCGGCAACTCGATTATCTGCAGCTCGACGCCAACGACCTGCAGGATTACCGGGCGCTGGCCGACTGGGTCGGGCAGGCCGATTCGCGCGTGCGGGTGTTCTATCTGGCCACCGAGCCCGGCCTGTTTGCCGCCATCTGCAACGGGCTCAGCGCCGCCGGCCTGGTGACGCCGGCGAGCCGCGTGGTGCTGGAAAAGCCGCTCGGCCGCGACCTGGCTTCGGCGCGACGCATCAACGAGGAAGTGGGCGCGATCTTCAGCGAGCCCCAGATTTTCCGGATCGATCACTACCTGGGCAAGGAGACGGTCCAGAATCTGATTGCGCTTCGCTTCGGCAATGTCCTGCTCGAGCCGCTGTGGAACCGTTCCTGGGTGCGCGACGTGCAGATCACGATCGCGGAAATGGTCGGGCTCGAAGGCCGCGGGGATTTTTACGACCGCATCGGTGCGCTGCGGGACATGGTGCAGAGCCACCTGCTGCAGCTGTTGTGCATCGTCGCCATGGAGCCGCCCGCGAACATCGAAGCCGACACGATGCGCGACGAGAAGTTGAAGGTGCTGCGGGCGCTGCGGCCGATCGCCGGCGAGGACGTGGCCGCCCGTATCGTGCGCGGTCAGTACCACGCCGGCGCGATCGACAACAAGCCGGTGCCCGCGTACCTGGATGAGCCGGGCATTGCGGCAGGCAGCCGCACCGAGACCTTCGTTGCGATCAAGGCCGAGCTGGGCAACTGGCGGTGGGCTGGCGTGCCCTTCTACCTGCGCACCGGCAAGCGGATGCAGCAGCGGCTGGCCGAGATCGTGATCCACTTCCGCGGGGTGCCGCATCCGATGTTTCGTGCGGTCTCCGGCGAGCCGGCCAACCGCCTGGTGATCACGCTGCAGCCGGACGAGAGCCTGCGTCTGGATCTGATGGCCAAGGTGCCGGGCGAGGGCATGAACGTGCAGCCGATCTCGCTGGACGTGGCGTTGTCGGAAACCTACCAGACGCGCCAGTGGGATGCGTACGAGCGCCTCATCATGGACGTGGTTCACGGCAAATTGACGCTGTTCATGCGGCGCGACGAATTGGATGCCGCCTGGCAGTGGCTTGAGCCGATCCTGAAGGATTGGCAAAAGAGCACCCAGCCGCCGCGACCCTACGCGGCGGGAACGTGGGGGCCGACGGCCTCCAGCACGCTGATCGCCCGCGACGGCAATGCGTGGCGCGAGGAGAGTTGAGCGTGTCTGCTCCGGATCCGCTGCTGCTGCCCGCAACCGTGCAGCAGCATCTGTTCGCCACCGGCGCGCAGACCGCGCAGGCCCTGGCGGCCGCGGTCGCAGCGAATTTGCAGGACGGCGTGCGGCGGCGGCGCCGCGCCGGCCTGATCGTGCCGGGGGGACGCACGCCGGTTGCGTTTCTGGATCAGCTTGCCGCGCAGCAGATCGGCTGGTCCGGGGTGACCGTGAGTCTGTCCGACGACCGTCTCGTGCCGGCGGATCACGCCGACAGCAACGAAGGCGTGGTCCGACGGCACCTGCTGCAGAAGGCGGCCGCCTCGGCAAGCTTGATCCCGCTCGTCAGCGCGGCTTCGGCACCCCAAGTTCAACTGGCGAGCGCCGAGCGCGCGCTGGCGGCGATGCCGCGGCCGTCCGACGCCGCCGTACTGGGGATGGGCGAGGACGGGCACACGGCATCGCTGTTTCCGGGCGCGCCCGGCACGGCCGAGGCGCTCGACCTGCGTCGGCCCGAGCGCGTGGCGCTGGTGTCGCCGGCCGGCGCGCCTCACCCGCGCATCAGCCTGACGCTGCGCGCATTGCTCGATACACGCGCGGTGATGATCCTGATCCAGGGCGAAGGAAAGGCTGCCGCGATCGAGCGCGCGGCGCGCAGCGATCCGGCGCGTCATCCGATTGCCGCCTTCCTGCAGCAGAAGAGCGTGCCCGTGCACGTTTACTACAACCGATGAGGTCCGAACCGTCTGCGATGCGGGGGGCGGCGGCCCCGCGCAGTTCGCTGCTGGCGCGCATCGCCGCCGCCCTGCCGCAGCTGCGCAAATCCGAACGCTCGGTCGCCGAGCGGGTGCTGGCGCAGCCGAACGAGGTACTGCACCTGTCGATCGCCGAGATGGCAAGGCGCGTCGGTGCAAGCCAGCCGACCGTCGCGCGCTTTGCGGCCGCGATGGGTTTCTCCGGCTACAAGGAGTTCAAGCTGAGGCTGGCTCAGAGCCTGGCATCTGGCATGCCGTTCGTGCACCAGGACGTCCGGCCGGACGACACCGTGGAGCTGGTCACATCCAAAGTCTTCGACCGGGCCATCGGCGCGCTGATCGAAGTGCGCAACCAGCTGGATCCGGCAGCCTTGAAACGCGCCATCCGGATTCTGGCCGGGGCCCGGCGGATCGAATGCTATGGCGTCGGCAACTCGGGCATCGTCGCGCTGGATGCGCAGCACAAGCTGTTCCGCTACGGCGTGCCGACCGCCTCGTACGTCGACACGCACGCGATGGGCATGGCGGCGACCGTGCTCAAGCGAGGCGACGCGGTGCTGGCCGTCTCGGCGAGCGGCCGCACGACCGATACGCTGGTCGCGGTGGAAATCGCCCGCGAGTCGGGCGCGCAGGTGGTCGCGATCGCTCCCGGAGGCTCGCCGCTCGCGAAGCTCGCCACGGTGGCGCTTTGCGCCGACGTGCCGGAAGATCCGGACATCTATGCCCCGATGGTCTCGCGCCTGGCGCACCTGGCGATCATCGATGTGCTCTCGGTCGGCCTCGCGCTGACACTGGGACCGTCGCTGCCGAAGCGACTGGAGCGCAGCAAGCAGACTTTGCGGGACAAGCGCCTGCGGGCACCGAATGTCGGATAACTGGCCCCGCTTCAGCGGCTTGCTGTCCGGTGCCGAGCAGCACGAGTTCATCCCCTTCGTGCATCGACTGATCGGGACTGCGTTCGCGACGATCCGACCGTATTTCCTGCAGCCGCTGGCGGTCGAGTCGAAGACGGATCGCTCGCCGGTCACGCAGGCGGATCGCCAGACCGAGCTCGCGCTGCGGCGCCTGATCGACGAACGATATCCGCACCATGCGTTGCGCGGCGAGGAATACGGCCAGCGCACCGGCGGTCCGTATCGCTGGGTGCTCGATCCGATCGACGGCACCCGCGCCTTCATCAGCAACTGCTTCCTGTTCGGATCGCTGATCGCGCTGGAGCGCGATGACGGCGCCGGGTTTGTTCCGGTGCTGGGCTGTATCGCCCACTGCGCCGCGGGCACCGCGCTGATCGGGCACCGCGGGGGCACCACGCTTTTTTGCGCCGACGCCCGCCAGCGGGCGGTGCACGTGCGCGAGTGCAAGCGGTTGAGCGACGCCACGGTCCTTTCCAGCTCGAGCTGGGTCGGACGCGAGCAGAACGAGGCCGCCGGCATCGAAGCGGTGGCCCGCGCGGCGGGCATGTACCGGACCTGGGGAGACTGCTTCGGCTACTTCTCGCTCGCAACCGGCGGCTCCGACGTGATGCTCGATCCGCAGCTGGAGTACTGGGACGTCGCGGCGGTCGTCCCGGTCGTCGAAGGCGCCGGGGGGCGCGTCAGCAGCTGGCGTGGCGACGATCCGCTGCGCGATTTATCGCTGATCGCAACCGCTGGCCAGGTGCACGACGAAGTGCTGAGGCTCGTCCGAAGCAGGGGTCCGGCTTTCCGGCGCGCGTGATCGCGATCCTCCCATAGGGCACCTCAGGCGCTCATCCATTCCTTCTCGGGTTGGCGCCAGTAGACACCGGCACTGCGGTTGAGCATGCGATACCCGATGAGCTCCCGGCGCAAGGTGGCCGAATCCCAATAGTGACGCTGGATCAGCTCATTGACCTCGGCTTCGCGATACCGTTTGTCGGGCGCGAACTTCTCCGCCAGCCACTTCAAAACGGTCCAGCGCTTGCGGCGGCTCGCCGGAATCGTCTTCAGGACCTCGCCCTCGAGATAGTTCCTCAAGACACGCGAGTTCCAGTCGCGCGGATCCTGGACCGCTGAGACAATCGCGCCGC
>VBCK01000200.1 GCA_005882215.1 Betaproteobacteria bacterium
GTCAATACCGGGGTGAGGGCGCGAGTTGGCAGCACGCTTTCTTCGCCGACCGCGAAGAGCATCGATGCAGCTACTACGACACTTCAAGTCCCGTGAACGGAACGGCCAATCGCACTCACCTCGGTGTCGTTGTTGTCGACACGACTGATCGGAGAAATCCGAATGCGACAGCCTATCTCACGAGCACTTCCATGATGGATCCCTGGGAATCGTTGAGGGTCCACGTGCCGCGGCAGATTCTGTTGGGAGAAAATGGCACCAATGCCGCCGGCGGTCCTGAGCTCGACGTATACGACATCTCGGGCGACTGCCGCGACCCCCAGTTGCTGTCCAGTGTCGCGACGGGCACGAGCGCCAACGGCGATGCATCGGCGCTTCCTTCCGGCGAGGTGCTGAAGGGGCATGAAGGCAATGTGTCTCCCGATGGCCTGACTTGGTACAGCGGCGACCGCGGAACGCCGAAGAAATACACGGCGACCGACATCACCGATATGAGCCACCCGCAGCTCATAACGACGTGGACAGTACCGCAGATATATCCGGCGTCCTGGAGAGTGACGACGCATGGCCTTGCGATCAGTGAAGATGGAAAGCGTGCCTATGTGTCGCAGGCAGCGGTTCCGACTGTGACGAGCGTGACCGGTACGCTTGCTCCCGTCAACGGCGTCCTCATTCTCGACGTCAGCCAGGTTCAGGCGCGTATGCCCAATCCGCAGATCACCGAAGTGAGCCATCTGTTTTGGCCCGACGGTGCCCAAAGTCAGATGTACATTCCGATCACGGTCAAAGGTAGAGAGTATCTCGTGGGGGTCGATGAAGTCGGCGGCGGCGGAGGAAATGCAACCGCCAATGTGCAGGCGGCCTGCAGCATTGGTCTGCCCATGTTCCCGATGGCGCGGATCATCGACATCAGAGACGAAAGGCATCCCAAAGTCGTCTCGCGCATGCTGTTGGAAACACACGATCCGGCAAATTGCAGCGCGGTGCTGCCCGATATCGTCGGCTTGTCTGTTTTCACGTACGGAAGCCATTATTGCAGCGTCGATAACAAACACGATGCAACCACGCTCGCATGCGCCTATTTCAACTCCGGGGTGCGCGTGTTCGATATACGCGATCCGAGGCGTCCGAAGGAAATTGCCTACTTCAATCCGCCGGGAGTGACCACACCGAGCTACGGCTCGCAGCACTTCAACCCGACCGCATTTATTAACTCGGGTACACAGGCCGGAGGTCCGGACTGGTGCAGTGCGCAGCTCCGCCTTGACGCGAGGCATGGCACCTTGGAGACGACATGCCATGACAACGGCTTCCTCGCGTTGAAGTTCGAGAACGGGGTCTGGCCATTCCCCGAAACCACTACGCCTCCTGGGATGCAGAACTAAGCCCATCGCGGAGGCGAATGGAACCAGAAGGCCATCGCAAGCGCCACGGCCTTCTGGTTCTCCAGCGCGATATCGCTCCGGGACTTAGCGGTCGTCTGCATCCCGGCCGGCAGAGGCCGATACCGGGGGATCCACCTCAACCAAGGTGCCGCTCAGCACCCATGCGCGCTGACTCGGCGAGAAGCGCGGAGCCAGCAATCCGTCATTGATCTCTCGCGTGACCGCAAAGCGGTTGAAAGACAGAGGCGATAGGTACAAGCGACGGTTGTCAGGAAAGCCGTCCGTCGGCGTATCGACATCGCCTTCCACCGCCGAGATGATGCCGTCCCCGTTCAGGTCGACCCGCGCCACTTCCGCGGCATAGGCATCGTTCAGCCGGTGTTCCAACTTCTTCACCTCCGGTTCGAATGACGCCAAACGCTCGTAGACGTCCAGATAAATCTCATGGGCCAGGCCGCTGGGTACACCGCGCTGACGAAATTCCCGCTGCGCATCGACGGTTCCATCGAATTTGTCAGGATCGCGAGGAAGGTTGGGGTTGTCTCCCACGTCTTTGGCTCGGTTATGAACGCCGGAGGGCCCGGAGCCGGGAACGATGGACTGAAGCTTGCCAATCTCGCCGTCGTCCAATGCGTCAATCACTCCGTTGTTGTCGGGGAATCCGCCGGTGAAGGGCAGTTCGTACAAGGGGTGAATCCAGTTGGTACCCAGGTAGTTGAACTCCCAATAAGAGTGCGGGTCGCTCTGCTGTAGAGCGTTGTAAGCACCCATACTGAGGTACAGAGAGATCAGGTTGGTCTGCTTGTCGGGGAAGTGGTCGGACGCGCTGGGAGCGTGGGGAGTTTCTCCGTCGACCGTGAAAAAATGTCCCGGGACATTGTTGCCGCTACCCATGGCTTTAAGCACAGCAACGTCTTCGGGCAGGACGGTCCCGAATTGCGCGTGGCCATCGGCCCGTCTAGTCTTGTTGACAGGAGCCACCGTCAAGTCGTGGATCATCCATCCTTCATACCATCCGCTTTCGTTGTTGATGACAAATAGGCCAGAGATGTCGGTAAAGACATCGATGAAGGCATTGGCGTCGTTGGGATCTGTCGGAAGCCCCGGCTTGGGCTCCAGCACGATGCGGACGGCGCCGACCGTAGGCAGGCCGCAATTGGCGCCAGTGGCGGTCAACTGCACGTTGTCGTTCACTCCGGGAAATATTTTCGTGAAAACGTTAGGCTCGAAGCCGGTGCTATCCAGTAAGTAGTACTGAAATAACTGGCTTGACTGATCCGCCTCGGCGAAAACCTGTAGGGGCAGAATCGAGTGCGGGCGGTCGGCCAATCGGATGAGCCGGTCCTTCAGCGGCTTTGGCAGGTTGGCGATGTCCCCCCGCTTGGCAACGACGTCCCGGTCGTCTGCGGCGTTCGGATTCGGGTGGCATGGCGCCGGTGGCTGTTCCGCATAGGCCGTATTTAGAAGGCCCACTAGAATACTTGCGGTAGCGCCCTTCAAGACGTGCGTACTCATCCGTCCCAGTGCAATCATAGCGTGACTCCTCCGCTCAGAGAATCGACAACGAAGAGACTGTGCGCGCTTTAACGTCGCCTCTCGAAGCGATCGAGACGGCGAGTCGCGCCGCAAGGTCCCGGGAGAGTTGCTCGGTCCTGGCAACTCGCTGCGGTCAATTCCATGCCGGAGCAAAAAGGTTCAATGCGCGGAAGTAACGTGCCGGCGCGATATTCAAACTCTCCCCGTTCATTGGAATTCGCGACCATCGGGAATAAGCCGGCACGCCAGTCGGTATGGTGTGAGGACCGGTGCAAAGGGAGCTTGTTTTCAGGGCAGGCTGGAGATTCATCCGAAATGACGGGAGCCGGTGTGCTCGCATACGTTTCCTGCATTTGATCGCTCAGGAGCGAACTGATGCAATCCCAACTGACCAAACGGGGAAGCGGGCGAGAATTGGCCGTTGTGTTGCATGGCCCCCATGGCTCCCCAGAAGACATGCAGGGAGTTTCGAAGGCGCTCGAGGAGCGATCCAAGGATATTGACATCCTTGCGCCTATTTTGCCTTACGGCGGGTTTTTCGCCCTGGTCAGAACGACTCCGGTCGAGCAAATCGTTCGCGAGGTCGTTGAAGAAATTGACAACGCACTCGCCAACCGCGAGAGACGGGGCGACGGCGGCGCCTACGAGCGCCTCATTCTGGTCGGTTACAGTTGTGGGGCCGTGATCGCGCGCAAGATTGCCATAGTCGTGCACGGCGAGACCGCCGGAGCCCCTTTCGTGAGGGATTTGAAGGGGCTCGAAAGAACGTGGGCCGGAAGCATCGAGCGCATTATTTTATTAGCGGGAATGAGTCGCGGATGGGCGCCTGAAATTGCGCGCGATTGGTTTCAAGCGGCTTTCTGGACGATCGGATCCTGGTATTGCGCGATCGTCGCGATGCTCCAGCTTCCCGTCCCGACCTTGTACGCCATGCGGCAGGGCCAGCCATTCATTGTCCAAACCCGTCTCGAATGGTTGGCCTTGACGAGATCGGACCGGCTAGCGGAAAAGCGTTCGGCGCGGGCTCACGAATTGAGCCGTCGCGGGGGGCGATTCTCCTCTTGCGAGGTTCTGCCTGCGATTTTGGTGGTTCAGATGCTGGGCGCCACTGATGATTTGGTTTCGCCGGACGACGCGGTCGATATTGTCGCCGACAGAGGCGACAACGCATCCTTTGTGCTGATCGAGACGCCGGACACCACACATCACGCAGCCATAAAGGTGCGGAAGCCGGAAGACGACCAGCGCAGAATACTGGAGGACGCGCTCGGCGGTGGTTTAGAGCCGGACGCCAAACCTCTCACGGACATTTGTCGAGAATTGAACCTGACAGATCAGGCGCGATTTCTGTTGCTGGCGAAATCCGCCAGCGACAGTCACAACGACCTCAAAAAGATTGCCATCGCCGGCACCCACATGGCGGATACGCTGCCCGCAGCGCCAGACGGAAGAGTGACCGACGTCGTTTTCGTGATCCACGGCATCCGCGATAAGGGGTTCTGGACTCACAAGATTGCGCGCGCCGTCAAACAACAGGCCCAGCGCGAGAGCCGAGTGTTTCACTCTTTCACGAGAACCTATGGATATTTCGCGATATTTCCCTTTGTGGTGCCGTGGGTCCGCCATTGGAAGACGTGTTGGCTCATGGATCATTACGTGTTGATGCGCGCTCTCTATCCGGAAGCGAAATTCTCCTATATCGGACACTCGAACGGCACCTATCTCCTGGCCCGCGCCTTGCTGCACTATCCGGCCGCGAAATTCCATCATGTCGTTTTCGTGGGCAGCGTCGTGCGTTGCAACTATCCCTGGAGCATGCTTTTGCCCGACAAATCGGAAAACCGGCCGGGCCAGGTCGACAAGATTCTCAATTATGTAGCCACCGAGGATTGGGTCGTCGCCATTTTCGCGAAAGCCTTTCAGACATTGGAGGCGTTATTCGACATTGGAAGTGCGGGATACGACGGTTTCGACGAACATAGGCAACAGAGGCGTCATCCGGACTTGCACGAAGCCAAATTCATCGTCGGAACGCATAAGGCTGGTATTCGCGAAGCGCATTGGAACGATATCGCGCGATTCATTGTGAAGGGTCGACCGCCAACCAACGATGCGCCCCGTGACGCGCCTCCCGAATGGCAAGCGGTTCAGCCTAGGCTACTGCGCGTAACGAGCTTTGGATCGCCCGCGCTGTTGGTCGTGTGGGCGATTTTGGGTGCCCTTTTCATATCGTCGCTCGCGGCGATCGCATGGGCAGCTTGGCTCCCCCTGCTCTATTGCGTCGCCGTTTACCTCTTCGTCACACGATTCTGATCTGTAGCGCGGATTCAGACCTCAATGCGCGCCTTCTCGAGCGGGCAGCGTCGCCCCCACTTCGCGCCGGCGGTGCCATTGAGCATCACAGATTGCGCGGAATCAGTGACTGGACCTCGCGCCTCATGTCAGCCTGAATCCAGGGCGTGTCGGCATGGGAGGCGAGAAATTCCGATACGGCAATGAAGTGCACAACGTCGCAAAACGTCAGCGTGCGGGGAGTCGGCCACGATGCGTAGCTTTTCTCGGCCTGGTCGAGCAGAGCATCGGCCGAATCGGGGTCGGCCTGTTTGTGTGCGATGACGATCTGTCGGTAAAGATCGCGTCCCCGCAGGCGCGCATGCCTGCCCGACACGGTCCGGTACAGCTCCAGAAGTTCGCGACTGACGCACCTGGCGAAGCGCTGCTCGCGCCAGGGCAGAAGGCCCGCAAGGAGTTCGCACCAAGCGGTCCCAGTCGGCCGCCTCGGTGCCGTGCCGGGCCCGCGAGCCGGGGGCGCGTAGCCAGCTTGAGCTTGAGTGACGGGAAACTTGAGGAATCGCGCGGTCGATAGCGTGTTCGGACGAGGACTCCGCTTCCAGTCGCCGACCGTCGGAGGATACGAGACCGACGGTGCGTTTGCCGGGCGAGTCGCCTCCGGTTGAGTTGAGGCGAGTATCTCTTCGCGGTAATGGTGCGCCACGTTGAGCCGCTTGCTTGCGGCCTTCGCCGGGGCGATGACCGCCAAACGTTTAGGATCCATCTCAGCGAACCCCCCCAGGTGCCGTTTCACCGATTCAGCTGACAAGTACCGCCCGAGGCATTGTTTTATTCGAGGGCCCTTTTTTCGACGGTTGCGAATACGCCAAGCGGCGGTGCCGTATCGCATCAGGCGAACCGTTCTCAGTCGAGTGCTCCTTTTGCTTCCATTGGAGCTCTTCGCAGTCGTCACACTCAGCGTCGGTTTTGTGGCAAGCAAGACAATCCGGCAGGCCTACGGAACTCCTTTTTTTCACCTCTTCTTCAGCGACACGTGGTCCGGCATCTTCGGCTGCGTCTGTGGGGAGCTTCGCATGGCAGCCGAGATGCGCGGCCGTAGACGACTCTTCCGTCGCTACATTCGCGCCCTCTATCGCCCTCATCTACACATTCGATTGGACTCGCCGTCCGGCATGCAGCATTGTCTGCATGCGCTCGACCAAGGGCGGAGGGAACTATGAAGAGGAACGCCGGCGCGGCTCTACGCCGAACTGCCCTGCTGGGTTGCCTGGCCATCGCGGGCGGCGCGCTGATCGCCGCCGCCTCGCCCACTGGCGGTCAGCACGGTGCGATGGCAATGGACGCGCAGCAGCAGCGGCTGGATCAACTCGTCACCAATGCCGCAAGCGCCCCGCCCGGCGTGGACCCAGTGGCTTGGTCAAAAATCTACCAGCCGCCAGGCAACGAGCCGACGGCCGATCGGATCGCTTTGGGCCGCAAGCTGTACTTCGACACGCGTCTGTCGAAGGACGGGACGGTGTCCTGCGGCACCTGCCACGATGCAAGCCGTGGTTTCACCGATCATCGTAACGTCTCCGAGGGCATCGGCGACCATCTCGGCCGGCGCAGCGCGCCGACGACCATGAACGCTGCCCTGTTCCAGAGCATGTTCTGGGACGGCCGCGCCTCCACCCTGGAGGAACAGGCCAAGCTGCCGATCCTCAATCCGGTCGAGATGGGTCATCCGGACGCGGCCAGCGCCCTGGCCGCGATCAGCGGCGATCCGGCCTACCGGGATCTGTTCCAGAAAGCCTATGGCCGCGCGCCCAGCTACGACGATTTGGGCCGCGCCATCGCCAGCTTCGAGCGCACGCTGATCTTCCTCGAGGCGCCGTTCGACCGCTTCGCGGCCGGCGACGCCAAGGCCATGTCACCGGCGGCGCAACGCGGCTTCGCGCTGTTCAACGGCAAGGCGCGCTGCGTCAGTTGCCACATGATCAACGCCTCCAACCCGCTCGGCACCGACAACCTGTTCCACAACATCGGCGTGTCGGCGCGCAAGCAGAATTTCGAGGCACTCGCGCAGCAGGCACTTGCCGCGTTGCAGGGAGGCTCCGGCGTCGATGCGGTGGACAAGATGGCACTGCAGACCGACATGTCGGAACTGGGTCGCTTCATCGTGACCAAGAACCGCGGCGACATTGGCGCCTTCAAGACCGAGCAACTGCGCAACATCGGCATCACCGCGCCGTACATGCACGACGGCTCGCTGCGCACGTTGTGGGACGTGATGGATCACTACAACAAGGGCGGCGAGACCAATCCTTACCTGGACGGCGGCATCGAGCCGCTGAATCTGAGCGAGGACGAGATCAACGACGTGGTGGCCTTCCTGTTCAGCTTCACCGACACGCGCTTTGCCAGGGAAAACGAGACGGCCTTGCACGAGCAGCAGGCGCATGCGGCCAGACAGCGGCCGTTCCGTGACACCGCGCTGGCGCACCGGCGGGTGCTGCCCTTCGAGACTCGGGTGATCGGTTCCACCGGCCTGAAGTGACGCGGAGCACATACATGAACGACAACAACATCCCCCATATCAAGAGCGCCGAGACCCGCTACCTGGAGGAGCGCGAGGCGCTGTTCCGCGGCCTGCAGCGACTCGACCGGCGCGGATTCTTCAGGGTCTCCGGCGGCGCGACGGCGGCGGCCATTGCTGCAGGCGTCGGTTTCCCCTTCCACAGCTTCCTGCCGATCAACGTAGCGTACGCCGACGCAAGCGGCGGCTCGCAGGGCTTCACCTTCGCTTACATCTCGGATTCGCATCTCTACGCCAGGAAGACGAACGAGCGCTTCGTGCGCCAGTTGCTGCGCGCGGTGGACGACGTCAACAGCCTCGACCCGCAGCCGGACTTCGTCCTGTACGGAGGTGACTTGGCCCAGCTCGGCCGCAAGGAAGAGCTGGACTTGGGCGCGCAGATCCTCAAGGCTCTGAAGGCACCGGTGCGCATGATGGTGGGCGAGCACGACTGGTATTTCGACATGGGCCGGCACTGGAATGCGCTGTTCGGTCCGGAAACCTACAGCTTCGATCACAAGGGAGTTCACTTCGTGGTGCTGATGAGTGTGCAGGAAAAGGACTTCTGGACGGCGCGAGGCCTGAGCCCGGCGGAGCGCATGCACACCGTTGCCGGCCTGGACAACGCGCTGCAGAGCGCCTTCGAAGTCGGCACACCACAGCGCGAATGGCTGAAGAAGGACCTGGAGAGGGTGCCCGCTTCGACACCGCTGATCGTGTTCTCGCACTCGCCGTTGTACAAGCTGTACCGGCCCTGGAACTTCTGGACCGACGACGCGGAGGACGTGCAGGCCATCCTACAGCGCTTCGACCGGGTCACCGTGCTGCACGGCCACACCCACCAGGTCTTGACCAACCGAATCGGCAACATCCAGTTCCACGGCATGCTGTCCACCGCCTGGCCCTGGCCCTACGCGCCGCAGGGGCTGCCGGCGCTGACGGTGCAGATGAACCGGCCCAATCCGTTCAATCCCGCCGACGGCCTCGGCGACGGCAGCGCCACCGTGCACCCCGATGGCCTGGTGGACAAGCTCTACAACCTGTGGAACCGCAATCCCACGCAGGTCAAGGCGAACTACCTGAGCAGCGGCGGCAAAAGCGATATCCCGGCGGCGCCGAAGCTGGCGAGCTACTGATCGGAGAACAGCAATGAAACCCCCCGCTTTCCTGCCGCTGGTTCTGCTCGCCTTGGCCGGCAGTGCCTACGCCGACGAAGCCGCCAGCAAGCCGCGCTCCTCCCCGGTTCCGGGGAGCAAGGAGGTCAGGCTGTGCGACAACAAGACCGCGGTGAAGGTGTCGAACGAGACACCGAGAACCGCGGCGGAAGGGCAGAAGATCGCCGACGCCCTGATGGCGCAGTGGAAGGCGAAAAATCCGAACAAGGACTGGGTGGCCGGGGAAGTGGCGGCGCATCAGGTGGTGCCGCCGGAGGACAATTCCAAAGTGGTCGGCTCCGGCCAGTCCTCAACCTACGGCGCGGTTACACAGCAGGACGTGCAGGTGTGGGACAACGAGAGCTACAAGTTCGCGGTGTACGGCTCCGAAGTGTTCCACAGCGGCGAGGAACTGGGCAGCGAGATCGCCGTGTCCTGCGACATGTGCCACCCGCGCGCTGCCAATACCCATCCCGAGACCTATCCGAAGTTCCAGCCCCAACTCGGCCGCGTGGCGCTGCTGCGCGACATGATCAACTGGTGCATCGAGCATCCGGTACGCGGCAAGGTGTTGGCGCCGGACGATCCCAAGATGCGCGCCCTGGAGGCTTATATCCTGGCGCAGCGCAAGGGTGTGGCGCTGGATTACGGCAAACGATGAAGCATGGGTTTCGGGGCTTCAGCCCGACCTGCGGCGCCGTTCAGTGCCTGCGCGAGCGCAGCGACTTCTCGTCCATCAACACGGTGTGCGTGCCTTCCGGCGGTTGCTCCCGGACCAGGCCGGCCAGCAGGGACAGTTCCTCCGCCTTGGGATAGCCGCGACGCCAGACCAGACCGATGCGGCGGCTCGCCCCGGTGGCGTGCATTGGCAGAATCGCAAACCTCGGCTCGGTGCCCGACAGCAGGCGCGTTGCCAGTGCTGGCAGCAGAGTGCAGCCGAAACCAGCCGCCACCAGTTGGCAGATGGTTTCCAGGCTGGCGGCGCGGAAGTCGTCCAGGCCGTCGTCGTCCGCTCCCTGCCGCCCGCAAGCGGCCAGCGCCTGGCCGCGCAGGCAGTGGCCGTCAGCCAGCAATAGCAGCGGCTCGTCGCGCAGGTCGGTCTCGGTGACCGCTTTGCAGCGGGCCAGCGGATGCTGCGGCGGACAGGCGAACCAGAACGGTTCGTCGAACAACGGCAATTTCTCCAGGTCTTCACCGTCGAGCGGCAGGGCCAGCAGCGCCGCGTCTACCCGATGGCTGCGCAAGCACTCCAGTAGGTGTTCGGTCTGGTCCTCGTGTACCACCAGTTGCAGACGCGGGTAGCGGAATTTCACCTGCGGAATGAACCAGGGCAGGAAATACGGCGCCAGCGTGGGGATCAAGCCAAGTTGAAGCGGACCGGCCAGCGGCTCGCGCGCGGCACGGGCCGAGACCAGCAGGGCATCAACCCGGGACACGATCTGGCGTGCTTGTTCCGCCACTTGCTGCCCCAGCGGCGTGAGCGAGATCGACTTGGTGTTGCGCTCGATCAGAGTGGCGCCCAGGTATTCCTCCAGCTTCCTGATCTGCGTGCTCAGGGTGGGCTGGGACACGTGACAGTCTTCGGCGGCGCGTCCGAAATGGGCCCGATCCGCAAGAGCCACCAGATAACGCAGTTCCCTCAGCGTCATGGTCGCCTCCTTCTCTAAGTTGATTTGTTTTGGCCAGGTGTGGCCGCGCGATTACAAACTCGCACCCAGGGAAGATCCAATTGAATATTGCTGTTCGCCAGATAGGCGCAGTCAATCGTCGTTGATCGTCGTGCAGCAAAAAGACGGGCCAGGCCCGTCGAAAATCCAGAGGTCCCCTTGCGCCGCTTTTCATGCGGTACCAACAAAGATGCCGATTTATTCCCGGCGTCTGAGAACTTCGGCGACGGGGGAAAGTTTGTGCCGTCCTGCGTAACCGGCTGCTGATTGCCACCGAATTAACCTGTGCCGACAACACAAGGGAAAGCAGAGGTCTCAGCCAGAAGAAGCTATTGGTCGGACTCAGCCAAGCCCTGCGTGTTGTCGGTAAGTCATCGTGCGTCTGCACCTGCGTACTGTGCGATGGGATTCATGAAAGCGACCGCTCTTGCCGGGCTAGTCTCGCTCCTCGCGACGATGAGTCTGCCCGCATCGCGAGCTCAGCCGCAGCACGTTGGCGAGGCGGCGGCCCCGCCCTCAGTCCCGACTACCAGAATTCTGGCGATCGGTCGCTTGACGGCCAAGGCGACGCCGACCGCGCTTGGTCCCATCCTGCCCTTGGAGATTCGCGCTACCGCCCGTCTTTATCTCGCCGGAAAAATCGATCAGTGGTACGCGAAACCGGACGGAACCGGCGTCGTGTTCATCATGAACCTCGCAGGCGTTCGCGTGACGCACCGCAGCCCTTTGAACTTCGATCAAGTGCTCGCGAATCTGCGCGCTCGAGTCGGTGAGACGACCCTCACCAATATTGCGGCACTCGGCGCCGAGCCCGGATCGATCGAGGCCTTTG
>VBCK01000030.1 GCA_005882215.1 Betaproteobacteria bacterium
TGATCATCGATTCCGGATAGGTCGGCGCAAGACGGTTCGGGTCGAACAGCCAGCCCTGCACCCGATCGTTGAAGCGCGAAATCCTCATCAACAGCGATTCGGCCGCCTTGGAGTCCGTCACGTTGCAGCCGGTCAGCATCGCCAGACTGCCGAGCGTGACGCCGCCACCCAGGAATCGGCGCCGGGCCGGAACAGCCAGCAGCCGGCCGGCGTCCTTCAGCAACTCGTGTCGATCGCGCCATGTCAGGCCGCCTTCAGGCGGCAGTGCTTGCTGTGGTGTCATCGCGCAATCCTTCCGATGGCCGCCCGATCAGCGGCCCAAGATCATCGTCCTCAGCGTCCGCGGCACCAGCGCGACCATCGTTACATGAACGACGAAGAAGAACACCAGTCCGCTCATCGCCAGGAAGTGGATCAGCCGCGCCGTTTCGTATCCGCCCAGCAGCGTGCGCAGCCACGGGAACTGCACCGACTTCCAAATTGCCAGGCCCGACAGCACCATCAGAACCAGCAGCGCGACCGCGCCGACGTAAGCCGCCTTCTGCACCGCGTTGTAGTAGGCCGGATTGTCATGGCTCAAGTGGCCGCGCAGCGCGGCGCCAAAATCGGACACCAGTTGGCGCGGCGACAGCGGCCAGAAACGCCGGCGCGCGCGGCCCGTCACGATGTTCAGCAGCACGTAGACCAGTCCATTCACGCCCAGCAGCCACATCGCGGCGAAGTGCCATTGCAACGCGCCGCCCAGCCAGCCCCCCAGCGTGATCGAGTCGGGAAAGCGGAACGAGAAAAGCGGCGAGGCGTTATAGATACGCCATCCGCTCATCACCATCAGGATCGCGCCCAGCGCATTGAGCCAGTGGGTCACGCGCACCCAGACCGGCTGTACGACGTTTCCACGGCCCGCCCGGCCCGCCGCCGGCCGTGCAGACGACGCCGTCACGGTTGACATGGTTCCATTCCCTCTGCCTCTGATTGTGGCGCTAGGACCCCATCCCGGCTAGTCCGTCATCGCGCAGACGCCTTTGGCCGAATCGCGGCGGCCGGATCTGCCGGCGCCTCGCACGCGGCCAGCGAAAGTTCGACTGCCTGCAGCACCGCACCAGAGGCACCATCCTGCGCAATCGCCACCAGGGCCGCATCGCCGGGCGCATCCGGAACCGTCAGTTCGGTCGCGAGCGGCTGGCGCGCCGGGCCGTAGGGTCCACCCCAGGCGCGCACGACGTGATCGTTGCGCAGCTGTTCTCCCCGGTTCTCTCCGGCCTGCACGTCCGTCAAATAGCCGCCGCGCTTGACGGCGAGCAGCAGCTGCGGATCGCGCGCCGAGCGGTCGGCCGACCAGCGGACCTGCACCGCGAGCTGCTGCGCCGCCGGCACGGAGGCCGCGGCCGCCGCCACCCAGTGCGCCTGCAGTTCGATGCTGGCCTGCGGGGGACGCGCGTTCACCGCGGCCAGCGCCGCCGCGACGCGATCCGGACTGCCCCAGTCGGCGAGCTCGCTGGCTCCGACGAACACTTCCGGCGTGTACACCGTTCCGCTGCCGTTGTGCGCGGCCAGGCGTCGCTGCCGATCGTTGAATTCCCGGCGTGCGAACGGATCCTTCCATCCGATGTAGTCCCAGTAGCCCACATGCAGCGCAAGCGGAACCGCACGCAAAGGCGCCGGACCGCCTTGCAGCTTTGACAGCCACCGGTCGGCCGGCGGGCAACTGGAGCAGCCTTGCGACGTGTACAGCTCCACCAGCGCAACCGTGTAAGGCGGGCTGACTGCGCTGCAGATCGAGCCCGGGGCGCCCGCGGTCGGAGCCGCGACGCCTGCGGCCGAGGCCAGGGCCATCAGCGCAGTCGTAGATATGGCAGCACGCATCGTGGCTCCTTAACGCCCGGCGTGACTCGAGCCGACCAGAACGGGCGTAGCCCGATACAGGTCCGGGTACAGCCGCTTCAGGTTCTCGATCTTCGGAAGGTCGTTGAACGAGATGTACGGATGATCCGGGTGCAAGGTCGCAAAGTCCTGGTGATAGGCCTCGGCCGGGTAGAACCCGGTGAACGGATCGATTTTCGTGACGATCGGGCGCCGGAACACGCCGGAGTGTTCCAGCTGCGCGACGTACTGCTGCGCGACCCGTTGTTGCGTCTCGTTCATCGAAAAAATGGCCGACCGGTACTGACTGCCGCTGTCCGGACCCTGGCGATTGAGCTGGGTCGGGTCGTGCGCGACCGAAAAATAGATCTGCAGGATCCGGCCGTAGCTCACCTCGCGCGGATCGAAGGTGATCTGCACGGACTCGGCGTGACCGGTGCGGCCGGTGCCGACGGTCTCGTATTCGGCCGTGTCCTTCGAACCGCCGGCGTAACCGGACAGCACCTGCTTGACGCCCTTCAGGTGCTGGAACACGCCCTGCACGCCCCAGAAGCAGCCGCCAGCCAGCACTGCGGTTTCCGACGCGACTGCCGCAGCCGCCGGCTCGTCCAGCGTCGGAGCCGGGACCACGGTGGCCGATTCGGCGCAGGAGGAAAGAGCCGGCGCCAGCGCAACCAGCATCGGAATCACGAAACGGACCACAGGCCCGAAAGAGCTTGCGCGGATCGACATGAAAGACTCCCCGAGAAAAGTCCGGCCGCGCCTACGCGGCAGCCGGCGTGAAGTTCAGTGCGACGCCGTTGATGCAGTAACGCAGGTGCGTCGGCGGCGGCCCGTCGTCGAATACATGTCCCAGGTGCCCTCCGCAGCGCGAGCAGTGAAGCGCGGTGCGCACCATGCCGAACGTGCTGTCCCGCGTGGTGCCCACCGCGTTGTCCAGCGGGGCCCAGAAGCTCGGCCAGCCGGTACCGCTGTCGAACTTGGCCTTCGAGGAAAACAGCGGCAGGCCGCAGCCTGCGCACGCATAGGTGCCGGCACGCTTCTCGTGATCGAGCGCGCTGCTGAACGGCCGCTCGGTCGCCTCGTGCCGAAGCACCTGGTACTGTTCCGGCGAGAGCAGGCCGCGCCACTCCGAGTCGCTGTGGGTGACCTCGAAGTGCGGGGCCGGCGCGCCGCCGGGCCCGTCATTGGAGCGGGTCGCCTGCATCAACGCCAGCACGCCGGCGCCGGCGATGGCGCCGGTGCCCGCAATCAGAAATCCACGTCGATTCAGCATCGTGTACGCCTCGTTGCGGTCGGGTGCGGATTGGTCGGTCGAGGCGATCCATTCTTACACCCGATCGCGACCGTGCGGGGGAAGCGGACCCGGGCGGGCAAGCCGATAAACTGCATGCCCGACCCGCCCGGTGGCGAGCGGGACGCCGGAGAGTCA
>VBCK01000201.1 GCA_005882215.1 Betaproteobacteria bacterium
CCTTTCACCGGCAATCCGGTCTTCGCCGGTGACCTGCTGCCTCAGCACGGCCGGATCGGCGAACTGGGCGCGAGCTTCGCGGCCGCACCGGTGAGCGGGCGCCTGTCGGCCTACCGGATGGATCTGACCGACGAGATCGATTTCGACGGCACCCTGTTCGCCAACGTGAACCTGCCGCCGACCCGCCGTCAAGGGCTGGAGGCCGAAATCGATTGGACCGTGATCGCCGGCGTCAAAGCGCATGCCGCCTATGCCTTCATCGACGCGAGGTTCCGAGCAGGACGCTACGCCGGCAACGAGATCCCGCTGGTCGCCCGCAACAAGGGATCCCTCCAGCTCACGTCGAACAACGGCGCGTTCGGTGCCTACACGATCGTCGCCACCACCGTGGGCAACCGCCGTTACAGTGGCGACTTTGCCAATACGCTCGGCACCCTGGCCGGTTACACGACCGTCGATCTGCAGGGCCGATGGACGCTCGCGCGGTGGACCGTCACGGCGCGGTTGATCAATGCGCTCGACCGCCGATATGCGCCGTTCGCGGGGTATTCGACCTTCGTCAACGACTACTACTACTTCCCGGCCGACGCCCGCAGCTTTTTCGTCGGCGCCCGCTACGACTTCCTGTGATCGGCGCCTGCCCGTTAACCACCTGATCGCCCGGCCGGCCGCCGCTCGCGCGCGGTTTCGAGGTCGCGACACAGACGCTCGGCGCCGTCCAGCAGCCGCGGCGTGTGACGCTGGATCAGGTCCGGTGGAATGAAGAACAGGTTGTCGCGCGCGGCCGCGGTCAGCTGCGGCCAACGCCGCCAGGCGTCGAGCCAATCGGGACGGGACTCGCCCATGCCACTGGCCACGATCACCTCCGGATCGGCGGCCAGAACCGCTTCGATGGAGACTGTCGGCGTCATCGGCGACAGCTGGCCGAAGACGTTCACGCCTCCGCACAGCCGGATCGCGCTGCCGATGATCTGGCTGCCGCCGACGGTCAGCAGCGGCTCCGCCCAGATCTGGTAGAAGGTGCGCACTTGCGGACGGCCGGAATAGTGTTGCCGCAAGTCCGCCAGGCGGGCTCGGAACGCCGCCGCCGCGGGCCCGGCGACGTTCGAGGTGCCGGCCAGTTCGCCGAACTGTTCGAGGTTCGCGGCAACGTCCTCGAGGTGGTCCGGCTCCGACAGGAACAGCGGGATGCCCAGGCGCTTCAGCGGCTCCAGATGGCTCGGGGAATTGCCGCTTTGCCAGCCGATCACCAGGTCGGGTTTCAAGGCGAGGATGGTCTCGAGGTCCAGGTTCGTGTAGCTGCCGATCCGCGCGATCCGATTGGCCGCCTCCGGGTAGTCGCTGTAGTCCACGGTGCCCACCACCCGATCGCCGGCGCCGGCGGCGAACAGGATTTCCGTGATGTGCGGCGCCAGACTGACGATGCGCCGGGCTGGCTGCTTCAGGTGAACCTCGGCACCACTGTCATCGCGCAGGTCGATATCGGCCCATGCAGGCAGGGCGCAGGCAGCCAGAACGAAGAGCAGCAGGTTGCGCACGGGAAAACGCGGCGTCGAGGAGCAGGACAGGATCGATCAGCCTGCCGGGCTTTTCAGTTCCAGCGGCAGGCCAGCTACCGTCTGGGTCACGCGATCGCTGGCGGCCGCCACCTTCTGGTTCAAACGCCCCTGTTCGTCGGCGAAGGCCCGTGCCAGCGCGTTGGCCGGCACGATGCCGCAGCCGACTTCGTTGCTGACCAGAATCAGGCGGCCGGGCAGTTCGGGCAGGCTCTGCAGCAATGCGGCCGTCTCGCCGGTCAGGAGCGCACAGCTGACGGCCTCACCGGCCTCGACCTGCGCCGCGGCGCGACCGGCGAAGAACAGGTTGGACAGCCACAGCGTCAGGCAGTCCACCAGGATGCAGGTGTCGGCGGCGGCGTGTCGGCCCAGCGCAGCGGCCAGCCGCAGCGGCTCCTCGATGGTGGTCCAGTGAGCGGGCCGGCGTTGCCGATGGTGGGCAATGCGCCGCGCCATTTCCGCGTCATCGGCCCGGGCCGTGGCGAGGTAGACGACCGCTAGGCCGCTTTGCCCTGCCCGCAGGGCCGCCAGGGCACTCTTGCCCGAACGCGCCCCGCCGATGATCAACTCCGCCATGGCCGCCGAGCCTAGCAGTTCGGATGAGCGTTCGGCCGACAGTTCGGCTGACCGCTCATGTCGCCGCAAGGGCTGGCGGGGGATAATGCGCGGGCTCGGTCAAGGGAACACGGTGCGATTCCGTGGCGGGCCCGCCGCTGTGATCGGGGACGGCCGCCGCAAGTCGAGAGACAGCCACTGGCGAGGATCACCTCCCCGGGAAGGCGCGGCGATCCGATTGATCCGAAAGCCAGAAGACCTGCCGAGCCGATTTCGAGAACCGTGGCGATCGTTCCGCCGGCGCGTGGCAGCGTGCGGCCGGAGCGGCGCCCGATCGAAAGGAAGAATCGGATGCATTCGGATCAGCCGCAGTTCCGCATCGTCGCCGTCGACCGCGCCCTGGCGCCGGCGCTGCAAAACAAGATCGACCAGAAGACCAAGCCCCTGGGCGCTCTCGGCCGCATCGAGCAGCTCGCGCTGCACCTGGGCCTGATCCAGCGCAGCCTGACCCCGCGGCTGCACCGGCCCCACGTGCTGGTCTGTGCCGGCGACCACGGCGCGGCGAAGGCGGGAGTCTCGGCCTATCCGCAGGACGTCACCTGGCAGATGGTCGAGAACTTCCTCGCCGGAGGTGCGGCGATCAACGTGCTGGCGCGCCAGGCGGGCATGGAGCTGGTGGTCGCCGATGCCGGCGTCAATCACGAGTTCGGGCCGCGCGACGGTTTGCTCGATGCCAAGGTCGCACCCGGCACGGCCAACTACCTGGATGGCGCGGCGATGAGCGCGCAGCAGTGCGCCGCCGCGATGCGCCGCGGCGCGGCCGCGGCACGCGAGCTGGCCGCCGGCGGTTGCAACATCCTCGGACTGGGCGAGATGGGCATCGGCAATACGGCGGCCGCGTCCCTGCTGACCCACTGCCTGACGGGACTGCCGCTGAACGCCTGCATCGGGCGCGGCACGGGCCTGGACGACGCCGGCCTGGCGCGCAAACGCGATCTGCTGGCCAAAGCCCTGGCGCGCTGGGAAGATCGCAGCGACGAGCCGCTGCAGATCCTGGCCCGCTTCGGCGGCTTCGAGATCGCGATGCTGACGGGTGCGATGCTGGCTGCGGCCGAGGCCGGCATGATCCTGCTGATCGACGGGTTCATCGTGACCAGCGCGCTGCTGGTCGCGCATCGGCTGCAGCCGGCGATCCGCGACTACTGCGTGTTCGCCCATTGCTCCGAGGAAGCGGGCCATCGCGGCCAGCTCGATCATCTGAACGCCGAGCCGCTGCTCGATCTGGGTCTGCGCCTGGGCGAGGGCACCGGCTCAGCCCTCGCCTACCCGCTGTTAAGAGCCGCCTGCGCCTTTCTCGACGAGATGGCGAGCTTCGAATCGGCGGGTGTTTCGAACCGCGCATGAACCGCGAGCTCGCGGTCTTCTTCGCCGCGCTGCGCTTCTTCAGCCGGCTGCCGGTGCCGCGCCAGGTCGGCCACTCGCAGCAGCAGCTCGAGCAGGCCGCGCGCTATTTGCCGCTGGTCGGCGTGATCGTCGGCGCAATCGGCGCCGCGGTCACCGTCGCCGCAGCTCAATGGCTGCCGATTTCGCTGGCGATCCTGGCCGGCATGGCAGCGACGCTGCTGGTCACCGGCGCTTTCCACGAGGATGGTTTTGCCGATGCGGTCGATGGCTTCGGCGGCGGACGCGACAGGGAGCGCGTGCTCGAAATCATGAAGGACTCGCGCATCGGCAGCTTCGGCGCGATTGCCGTCGCGCTGATGCTGCTGGCCAAGTTCAACGCGCTGGCGCAGATCGACGCGCTGGGCGGACGGCGGATGCTCGCGCTCGCACTGGTGGCCGGCCACCCGCTGTCGCGCTTTGCTTCGACCACGCTGATATGGGCGCTCGACTACGTGCGCGAGGACGACAGCGCCAAGTCCAAGTCGCTGACTCGGCGGCTCTCGCCCGCCGAGCTCGCCCTGGCTGCGCTGTTCGGCCTGACGCCGTGCCTGCTGCTGGCCGGCTCCAGGGTCTGGATCGGGATCGGCCTGGCCACTGCAGTGACCGTCCTGGCCGCCGGCTATTTCGTCCGCCGCATCGGCGGCTATACCGGCGACTGCCTGGGCGCGACGCAGCAGTTGGCCGAGCTCGCCTTCTACGTTGGCCTGCTGTGCGCGTCTTCCTGATCCGCCATCCGCGACCGGCGGTGGAACCCGGCACCTGCTACGGCGCCACCGACCTCGACCTGGCCGACGAAGTACGCGATTGCGCGGCCCGGCTGCGTGAACTCCTGCCGGCGCGCATCCGGCTGTTCAGCAGCCCGCTGCTCCGGTGCCAGCGGCTGGCCGAGGCCCTGCACGATGCGCCCCGCTACGACCGGCGGCTGCGCGAGATGGATTTCGGCGCCTGGGAACTGCGGTCCTGGAACGAGATCCCGCGCGACCAACTGGACGCCTGGGCGGCTGCGCCGCTCACCTACGCACCACCGGGTGGCGAATCGGTGGGCGCGCTGCGAGAGCGGGTCACGGCCTTCCTGGTCGAACACATCGGCGCGGACGACGAGGACCTCGCCGTGGTGACGCACGCCGGCGTGATGAGGATCCTTGCCGCGCAACTGCAAGGTCTCGACCAGGAGACGTGGTTCAAGCTGCGCTTCGGCTACGGCGAACTGAGCTTGCTCGACGTGCCCGCGTCGCACCCGCGGCTGCGCCCGGGCGGACCGCCGGGCGCGTAGACTGTATCGGGGCGCCCGCCGGTGCTACCATCGTTTGTATGCTCGAAGAGCTCGATCAACTCGACGCCCGGATGCGAGAGCTGGCCGCCCATGTGCGGCAGCTGCGCGAAGAGAACCAGAGCCTGCGCCGTCAGCTGGCGGAGTCTCAGGCGGAGCTGGCGACGCTGAACGAGCGCGTGGTCACGGCGACTCGCCGGCTGGACACGCTGATCGAGGAACTGCCTGGCGAATTGCGAGGAAACGGTCACTGAAGTGACAATGGAGCAGCTGACGGTGACCATCCTGGGGCGGGAGTACCGGGTGGCCTGTCGTCCACAAGAGCGCGACGAGTTGCTTGCGTGCGCCCAGTACGTCGACAAGAAGATGGCCAGCGTGCGCCAAAGCGGCAAAGTGCTGGGGGCGGACCGGATCGCGGTACTGGTGGCGCTGCAGCTCGCCCAGGAGCTGTTCGGCATGCGAAACGCAGACGGGGTTCCGGTCGCGGACCTGCGGCGCCGGCTGCGTGAACTGAATGACCTGGCGAGCGAAATGTTGACGCCCCAGGAAAGACTGTTTTGAGGGGGCATTTTCATTTCAATGCGCCTTGCAGGCGCGTTAGAATGAAAATTCCCTGCGGTGTACGCGCAAAGGCCTCTTAGTTCCTTGAACCGATGCGCATTGCGCAAGGTTGTTGGGCTCGCGTCGCGGTGCGATCGGCACGCGTCTGCTGAACCTAAACGTCGCGGACAACGACCCCCCTGAACCGATGGTTCAGGACATCAGGCCGGGCGGCACGCGCGGGGGCTTATTCACGAATCCTGCTTCGATCAGCGGGATCTCTCGATAACGAGGGGGCCAGGCGGGCCCCCTCGTGCTCCCAGCCGATGTAAAGTCGTCGCTCGGAAGATAACGAGGGGGCTCGGCTGGCCCCCTCGTGCTCCCCCAGCCAATGTAGAGTCGTCGCTCTTCTTCAAAGCGTCGAGGCTTCACAATCGCAACCGCGTACTGGCTGATGAAGTCCGAGCCGGACGAGTGCTCGGTGGACGATGCGCTGGCGGCGCCGCGCGCGACCGTTCCGTGGACCGGCGTGCGCAACTACCAGGCACGCAACTTCATGCGCGACCGCATGAAAATCGGCGACGGCGTGCTGTTCTGCCATTCAGGCGTCGAGCAGCCGGGCATCGCAGGCCTGGCCGAGGTGGCCAGCGCGCCGTACCCGGATCCGACGCAGTTCGACCCGAAGAGCGACTACTACGACCCAGGCTCACGCGCGGAATCGCCGCGCTGGGTGATGGTGGACGTGCGCGCGCTGCGAAAGACCAGGCCGCTGGCGCTGATCGATCTGCGCGCGTACCGCGAGCTCGCCGGCATGCGCGTGCTGCAGAAGGGCAATCGGCTTTCGATCACGCCGGTCAGCCCGGGCGAGTGGCGTTTCATTCAGCGCCTGCTGAATTCGAACACGGGCCGTTGAAACGCTGATGCGGGTTGCCAGTAGACTATCGCGCGAAAATTCTATGATGCCGCGGATAACAGACCGCCCCTTCCAGGAGAATCGCCGACAAGCGTCCGGAGCCGCCGCGGGGTCATGTCAACCGAAACGGAGGGGTCAATGCGTCTGATGGCGTTGCTGATCCTGTTCTTCGCGATGCATTCATTTGCATCGACCCAGTCGACGCCCGATACTGATTTCTGCGCAAACTCTGCTGCAACGATTGACGATCAGATCGCCGCGTGTACCCGTGCGATCACCTCTGGGTCGCTACCAACGCCAGTCCTTAGCGCAACGTTCTTTGATCGCGGCGATGCATGGAGAAGTAAGGGCGACAACGACCGGGCAATCGCGGACTACAGCGACGCGATTCGACTCAATCCGCAATACGCGCGCGCTTTCGCCAGCCGCTGTGGCGTTTGGCTGATCAAGGGCGACAACGACAGGGCGGTCGCCGATTGCAGCGAGGCGATCCGGCTCGATCCTCAGAATGCAAAGTTCGTGCATAACCGGGGCATGGTATGGAGGAGAAAGGGTGATTACGACCGCGCGATCGCGGACTACAACGAAGCGATCCGACTCAATCCTCAAGACGCCAACACCTTCAACGGCCGCGGAGTAGCTTGGAAATTCAAGGGGGACTACGACCGCGCAATCGCGGACTACAACGAAGCGATCCGACTCAATCCTCAAGGCTCAAGCGCTTTCTACAACCGTGCCGGCGCATGGCACGACAAGGGCGACGATGATCGCGCAATCGCGGATTACAACGAAGCGATCCGACTCAATCCTCAAGATGGCAAAGCCTTTCACGGTCGCGGCGACGCATGGAAGGCCAAAGGCGACAACGACCGCGCAAACGCGGACTACAGCGAAGCAATGCGGCTGGATTCGCATGCGAACGATCGCCGCTGAGGATCCGTCCGACGCGGAGCTGGCGCGGCGGAAGAAACTGGCAGCCGAAGGCTCCGGAATCTGGCATTGAATTCGTCGCTGAAATATGAACTAGGGTTACGACTGTGTAGCTGATACCTGAGATTCCGTTACGTCTCACCGCACCTGACGAAACGCCTTACGCAATTCGCTAACGAACAACTGAGGCTGCTCCAGCGCAGCGAAATGACCGCCTCTGGGGACCTCGTTCCAATAAAAGAGTTTCGAGTAGGTTCGCTCGCCCCACACCTTCGGTGGCGTGAACATGTCTCCCTTGAAGATGCTGACTGCAATAGGAAGCTCGAGCGGCATTCGGACGAAATCCTTTCTGAAACTCTCGTAGTAGATCCGCGCCGAAGATGCGGCGGTGTTGGTCAACCAGTAAAGTGTGATGTCGTCCAACATATGGTCGAGGGAGATGGCCTCCTCGGGATCACCTTTGTTGTCGGTCCAGCCCTGAAACTTCTCGTAGATCCACATCGCCTGCCCAACCGGCGCGTCGGCAAGACCGTACCCTAGCGTCTGTGGGCGAGTCCCCTGGATGGACGCATAGCCGGAGGCATCCGTGGAATACCTCTCCAGCTGGGCAAGCGCGGCCTGTTCTTCCGCGGTATAGCCCCCTGGCGGCGGCGGAGGAGGCGGAAAGAGGATAGGAAGATTCAGATGAACCGCGATGAGACCGGACGGCTGTTGCTTGGCCATCCAACTCGAAACGCCCGCGCCCCAGTCGCCACCTTGCGCGACATAGCGGCTGTAGCCCAGGCGCTTCATCAGCTCTGCCCAGGCGTTGGCAATGTGGGGGAGACGCCATCCAGATTCCGTCGGTTTGTCTGAGAATCCAAACCCAGGAAGCGAGGGAATGACAACGTGAAAGGCGTCCTCAGCTTTACCTCCGTGGCTGGTTGGGTCCACCAAGGGGCTGATGACCTGAAGAAACTCGACGACCGATCCTGGCCAACCATGCGTCAGAATGACTGGCAAAGCGCTCCCATGCTTTGATCGGACGTGGATGAAGTGAATCCCAAGCCCGTCAATTTCCGTGCGAAACTGCGGCCGCGCATTCAGTGCTCCCTCAACACGGCGCCAATCGTACTGAGAGCTCCAATATTCAACCAGCGCTTGCGCTTTCGCGAGCGGTACGCCCTGCGACCAGTCAGTCACCGGCTCTTTGTCGGGCCAACGAGTATCGCTGAGTCTCTTCTTGAGATCCTCCAACACCGCCTGTGGTACATGAACCTTGAAGGGCCGAATCTCCGGTGTTGCGGGCGGGAGTACGACCTGGGAAGGGCTGCCGACTCTCGCCCGGACGATCATCGGCAAGAGACCTGCTGACAAGAGCCCTGCGCCGCCTGATGTGGCAGCAACGCGCATGAAGCTTCGGCGCGAACACACGGGCGTGGGCGCCCCTCTTGTTCCGTCGTCTGAGTCGCGATTCATTAACCTTCTCCGGGATATACGTTGTTCCTTCTGACCACGGGTCCGAGGCCGGCACCCTGCTGTGCCTGGACGTGAATCAGCGCTATCCGCCGCTGCTTCATTTCAGTCCTTGGAGAAGGCTTTCGAGGCCGCCAGCGTGTCGAGAGCCTCACGGAGCAATTTGATCTTGCCGTTCTCGGCGTGCAGGACGCCGGCGTAGGTCTGCTGATAGATCTTGCCCGTATCGACGACCAGAGCTTCGACCTGGTATTCCGCCGCTACCTTGTCGGGGGTTTGAATAAAGTAGGTCAGATTCTTGAAGCGAAAGTCGGGGATCTTGGCGAGTAGACCCGCGAGCAGTTTTTCGACCGCGGCAGGCCCTTGGGCATAAGCCTTGACCCATGGCAGTTCGAGCACGCCGTCCTCGGCAAACTGAGACGCGGATACCCTGGGCGTCCTTACGTTGTTCAGGTAGGCTTCAAGCAGTTCAGTGGCGGATTTCATCTATCTTTCCTTCAGGAGTGTGACGGCTTGCGTGTGGCGTCAATGCTCATCGGACCGGCGCCGAAATTGACGAGCTGCAACAGGCCACCGGCGAGATGAGCTTAGCCGCGTCTGCAGGAAGCTCCTAGGCGCCCTTGCCTTGGGGGGCACCTAGCAACTGCGTTTCCCACACGAGTGCAGAACCAGAAGCGCCGGCATGGTCGATCAGAACCTGAGCGACTTCTCCGAGGCGCTCTGTGCGCGCCCAATCACGCTGAAGTTCTCCCGCCAAGGCAAGCCAGGTAATGGGTTGGGCCCCCGCAGCCACGAGGCGGCGGATTGCCATATCGTGTGCTTCAGGGGAGACGCCGCCCGAGGCGTCGGTGACGACGTACACGTCGTAGCCGTCACCCATCGCATGGATAGCGGGCATTGCAAGACACATCTCCGTCCAGAGTGCGGCCATGACCAGCTTCTTCCGGCCCGTCTTCTTCACCGCCTCGACGACCCGGCGGTCCTCCCAACAGTTTATGAAAGTGCGGTTAATCGTCTTCTGATCCGGAAAAACTGCCTGGACCTGCTTGAAAATTACACCCCCGCGTTCCTCATTGACTGTGGTGAGAATCGTCGGAATGCCATACGCCTTCGCGGTTTTGGCTAGAGCTGTGACGTTGTTGATCACCATTGTGGGCTCGTGACTGTTCACGTTTACCAACTGGAAAGGTTGGTGGTCAATGAGGAGTACGACACAATTCTCCGGTGTCAGAAGAGCGTCGAGACCGACTTTCGTAGATGCTGGCATGATGTATTCCTCTCAATGAGCGTCAACGCTAGGCGCGCTGGGACCTGAACGCCTTTCGCAGCTCCTCCGTGAAGAGCGCTGGTTGTTCGAACGCGGCGAAATGTCCGCCCTTGTCGAGCTCGTTCCAATAAAACAAGTTCGGCCACAAGGCCTCGGCCCATGCCTTCGGCGGGCAGAATATTTCGTGCGGGAATACCGACGCAGCCATTGGCAGTTCGATTCGCCCTGCCGAAAAGCCCGCCAATCCGGAGCGCATGGCCTCCCAGTAGATGCGAGCAGAAGATGCGGCGGTATCGGTGAACCAATAGAGGCTGATGTCATCGAGCATGGCGTCGATCTTGAGCGCGTCCTCGGGATTGCCGTGATTGTCCGTCCATGCCTGAAACTTCTCGTAGATCCACAGCGCCTGACCGGCGGCCGAATCGGCGAGCGCGGAGCCTATTGTCTGCGGGCGCGTTCCTTGCTCGCGGAAATAGCCGCTCTGGTCGCTTCCAAACCACGACGCACGGTCAATCGCCCTGCGTTCCGCAGGTGTGGGATGCTCGGGAAGCTTCGCCGGGAATACGAATTGCCAGTTCACGTGGGCTGCGATCAGTCCCTGCGGCCGCTGATGTGCCAGGGCGTGCGTCACGCCCGAACCCCAGTCGCCGCCCTGCGCGACCCAGCGGTTGTAGCCGAGACGCTGCATCAGTGTTGCCCAGGCGCGGGCGATCCGATTTAGATCCCAACCTGTCTCGGTCGGCTTGTCGGAGAAAGCGAAGCCCGGGAGCGACGGGACGACGACATGGAACGCGTTCTCCGCCCGCCCGCCAAAGCGCGTGGGATCACTGAGAGGCCGGATAATCTCCATGAACTCCACGAATGATCCTGGCCATCCGTGCGTGATAATGATCGGCAGCGCATCGCGGTGAGGGGACTGCACGTGAATGAAATGAACCCCGAGCCCGTCGATACTCGTGCGGTACTGCGGAAAGGCGTTGACGCGAGCTTCGAACTTGCGCACGTCGTACCCGTCGCGCCAATAGGCGATCAAAGC
>VBCK01000031.1 GCA_005882215.1 Betaproteobacteria bacterium
GAACACAACGCAGCGCTGCACCGTCGAGGTCGAGTTGTACAGATGCATGATGGCGCGCTTCGCGCCACGCAGGGATTCGAAAGTACGCCGGATCAGCGGCTCGCGCGCCTGCGTCAGCACCTGCACGGCGACGTCGTCGGGAATCAGCTTTTCGTCGATCAGCTTGCGCACGAAATCGAAATCGGTCTGGGATGCCGCGGGGAAACCGATCTCGATCTCCTTGAACCCGGACTTCAGCAGCAGCATGAACATGCGCAACTTGCGTTCCGCATCCATCGGTTCGATCAATGCCTGGTTGCCGTCGCGCAGGTCGACGCTGCACCAGACGGGCGGACGGGTGATGACCTGGTTCGGCCAGGTCCGGTCGGCTAACGCGACCGGGGCAAAGGGACGGTACTTTTGCGACGGGATCCTGATCATGGCTGGGCACGCAACGTAGGTATCGCCAGATCCGCCAGGTGTTTCCGGCGGGCTTGGGTACTGCGAATGTGGGTTTAGTTTATGTGCGCGCGAGGCGCAGCAGCAGGCCGGCCAGCAGAAAGCTGGTGAGATGAACGAGTTGGCCGTGCTGTTGGGAGTGCATGTGCTCGACTATAAGCACACTTTTCAGGCTCCGCAAGCACCCTAGGGCGCGGCCTGCGCGGGCGATACGACCGAACGGCGGCTATTGGCCGCCTGCCGAATTTCACGACCGTCGGCCGTCGCCTGAAGGCGGCGTCCGGTCCACTGCCCGCAGTAGACATCCAACCTCGAGCGATCCAGCTTGCGTGCAAACGCGGCGCCCGCTTGCATGTACTCGTCTGGCGAGCCGGCCGGCACGGAAAACTGGGTGGCTTCGTGCGTGTCCGCGATCGCGGCCGCCCCCGCAAGTGCCAGCCACACGACTCCGGCCTTCAGGATCAACGGTGCCGCCGCCAACCAGAGCGGCGGGATGGATCGCTTGGTTGACTCGTCCATGATGCAACTCCGGTCGAAATTGCATGATCGGGAATGCCCGGGTGTCGCCACCGCCTGCATTCGTTGGGGCGCGACCGCCACGAGCGCATTGGGCGAGACGGAGGCTTCCGGCTGATTGCACGACGACGTGCGCCTGGTTACGGTTGAAATCTCAATCCGTCATGCGACGCGAACACGGCGCAATTAAACACAGCGTCTTAAATATTGCAGCATAGACGATGGAGCACCCGATTCGGCTTGCGCCAGCGCTGGAAGCAGTGCACGACGGCAGCGACCAGTTGCGCGAGGGTGGCGAAGTAGTGGTTGTGCGTGGCGAGCCGGCGAGCGAGCTTCCAGACACGCTCGATCGGAGCCAGCTGCGGGCTGTAGGGCGGCAGAAACAGCAGGGTCAGCAGATGCCGGACGCGGTGCAGGAACGGCTGCAACTGACGGGCGTGGTGATAGCCGGCGTTGTCCACCACGACGACCATGCGTTTGCCGCGCCGGCGATGGCGCAGCAGCTGACGCAGGAACCACTCGAAAGTGTCGGCGTTGAATTTCGGCGAGGTCGACCAGACGAATTGCCCGCCATTGAGGTGCACCGCCCCGAAGCAGGCGATCGATTTGCGCGTGGGCGCGTGCAGCACAACCGGATCCTTGTCCTCGGGCGCTACCCACATCCGGGTGCGGGTTCCGTGCTGTTGGAAGTGGCATTCGTCCAGGCTCCACAGATCCAGGTCAGCGCGACGGGCCAGTCGGCGCAGTTTTTTTTACTGCCGCAACCCGGATCGGGTCGGCTTGGGCTACCTGCGGCCGGGGCTTGCGCAACCGAAACCCCATCTGATGAAACAGGCGCTGGCACTGGCGCACTCCCAATTCGATTCCGTAGTGCTTCTTCAGGTGCCCGCTCAGCAGGCGGCCGTCCCACAGGCCCTGGGAATGCCCAAACTGCTCAGGGTCGCGGCGCAAATCGCGCTGCAGCTGCCGCCACTGCCGCTCGTCCAGCGAACGGGGCCGACCCGTATGTTCCCCGTCGTGCAGCCCCTCAAAGCCGCGTTGCTCGAAGCGCCGCACCCAGCGCTGCACGGTCGTGGCGTCCTCGCCAAACAATTCGGCCACCCCGTGGCAGCTTTGGCCGTTCGCCACCAGCAGCACTCCGTGCAGCCGGTGGTCGTAACGCGACTCCTCCGACCGACCGATTTCCTGCTGGATGGCGATCTTCATCACCTCCGCATCCCGTATCTGCAGTTTCCGCATCGTCGTCTCCGCCAAGGAACACG
>VBCK01000231.1 GCA_005882215.1 Betaproteobacteria bacterium
GGATCACAATGTCTTGGCCGGTGTCCGGATTGAACAACGCGGTGTTATTCGGACAGAGCGGATTCGCCACCGTCGCCGCGGACACCAAGGCTGGCAGCGCGAGGCCGGATGCAAGCACGAAAACGGAGCTTAGAACGGGGAAACGCAGAACTGCGCCTTTGTTTTGAGAACTCGCGTCATTCATGGCATATCCTCCTTTTCTCTGATGGGCGATCATCTCGCCGACAGATAGGCGAGCGCCAAACGCTCGTAGAGGACCATTACCCAGAATCCGCCATGCGATCTTTGAACCGCTCCTGTATTTCGGGGCACCTACTGAACCTACCCGTAGGGAGGAGTTCCTCGATGAACCGCATCGTTGGCAAGCTTGCACCTGCCGCAATCATGGCTATTTCGACCCTTTTCACAACCGCCGTGCGTGCCGACGGCGATCATCGCAATTCGTATGTCGTCACTCCCCTCGTTTCGGATATCGCTGGGGCGGCTGCACATCAAGACACGGTCCTTCAGAATGCCTGGGGAGTCGCGTTTTCGCCCGCCGGCAGCCCCTTTTGGGTCAACGACAATGCCACGGGTTGTTCGACGCTATACGACGGGACCGGCGCCGCAGTTGCGCTGCAAGTGAAGATCCCCTTGCCCGGAAACATCGTGCCGGCGGCCGCGTGCACCCACGTCGATCCGAACAACCCCCCGAGTCCAAGTCCCGCCGCGCCGACGGGCATCGTGTGGAACCCCTCCGCGAGATTCCTCGTTCCAGGAACCACCATTCAGGCCGCGTTCATTTTCGCCACCGAAGACGGAACCATTTCAGCCTGGGGCGGGGGTCTCACGCCCCCCAATGCCGCGGTCATTGCCGCCGACAACTCGGCCAACCCAATGGCGGGCGCAGGGGCCGTGTACAAGGCCCTGGTCTTCGCCGTCAATGCCAAGGGCGCATTTCTTTTCGCGACCAATTTCCGCGCCGGCACGATCGACGTGTTTGCGCCAACCGGCCCTGGGGGCACCTATGTGCTGACAACCACCGATGGCGGGTTCGCCGACCCCGCTATTCCGGCGGGATATGCGCCGTTCGGGATGCAGAACATCGATGGCGATCTGTTCGTGACTTTCGCAAAGCAGAACGCCGAGAAGCATGATGACGTGGCGGGCGCCGGCAACGGCTTCGTGGATGTGTTTGATACGGACGGCCACCTGCTGCGGCGGTTTGCAAGCCACGGGCATCTGAACTCGCCTTGGGCGGTCACACCGGCTTCCTTCAACTTCGGCCCATTCAGCGGTGCGATTCTGATCGGCAACTTCGGGGATGGGCGGATCAATGCGTACGACAGGAACGGGCGCTTTCTCGACGCACTCGAGGACGAGAACGGCAAAGCGATCGCGATCGACGGCCTTTGGACTGTGTCGCTGGGTGGCGGCCGCAACTCCAGCCCGGACACGCTTTTCTTCACCGCAGGCCCGAACGGCGAGAAGGATGGCGTATTCGGGACGATTACGCCGTCGAATCACGACTGATTGCCGCGCACACTGAATGGGCGCATCGAGCGCGGAGTCCGCTCGCGGACTCCGCCGATGTGCCCGTTGGGTCAGCGACCGGTGCTTCGTTGGGACTTCCAACGCTACCGCAGCGGCCGCTGATGCTGAGCGAGCGTGGGTCGTGCGGCTACTGCTGCGCGTGCTACCTGAGGAGCGCGCACAGGTGCTCGATCTGATCCGGGCGATTTGCCCGACGCCGGCCTACGTGCCACGACTTCTTATGGCACTGTCGACAATTTTGTAGTGCTATGCCTGTCCAGGTGAGGTGCTTCCGCGCTTTCTGTGGTGGCCGCGTCAACCAGGATTGGAGTGCGGGCCGTTGTTCGCGTTTGTCGATGCCGACGTGTGATTTCTTGTACACACAACAGCGAACGCTGCACCGCGCCTTACGCGTGCAGCTCGACGATGTCGCCATCCGCGATCCGATGCTCGTGCCCGACCTGCTGTCCTTCGAATCCGGATTGACCCCAGATGCGTGCGTATCGAAGTGAGCGCTCCAGATCCTGGTGCACCAGTCGCGCGAGGTCGCCCACGGTCTGGCCACGGCGAAGCGTGAACGGCCGGTGTTTGTCGGCAGGATGCCCAGGCGCCTTGGTATAGACGCGCACGATGCCGAGGTTCCGGAAAAGCCAGGGCCCGATCTCCCCCAGACCTCGACCTGTGGTCGCGGAAACGGCGAACACGGGATATCGCATCCCCGTCAGCTCGCGAACCGCCTGGAGTTCGGCGTCGAAGTTGGCGATGCCTTCGGCCTTGTTCGCGAGCATCAACGTTGGCAGCCGCAGTGCGAATGGGTCGTCGTCGGCTCTAGCCGCGCTGCCGTCTGATGCTCCCGTCGCCTCCCAATGCTCGGTGAGCGTCACGCGCTTCTTCTCCAGCACCGACTGTACGGCCTGCAGCTGCTCGAGACACGAGAGCTCACCGAGATCCACCACGAGTAGGGCCGCATCGGCCGTCTGCAAGGTGCTTACAAGCCACGGCACGGGATGCTCGGGTGCTATCGCTGGCAGGTCGATAAGCTGAAAGTGCACGTCCTCGTGCGGCATCATGCCTGCGTGGGGGTACTGGGTCGTAAACGGATACGGCGCGACACGCGCCCCCGATCCCGTGAGCCGCGCATGCAGCGAGGACTTGCCCGCATTCGGCGGTCCGATCAGCGCGATCTGCGCTGCGCCTTCGGGGCGGATCACCAGCGCCGGGCCGCCATGTCCTCCGCCCTTCCTGGCACCCTCGAGTTCTTCGCCAAGGTCCTTGATGCGCGCCTTGATATCTGCCTGGAGGTGCTCGGTCCCTTTGTGCTTGGGGATGGCACGCAGCATCTCCCGCAGCCGCTCAAGGCGCTCCCGCGGGTCGCGGGACTTACGGAAGGCGGCCTCAGCCGCCTTGTATTCGGGCGAGAGATTGGCGGGCACGACTGTTACCGTAGTAAAGAACGGATCTTGCGTCCCTACGTCGCCTTCGAAGGCGACCTCCCCCTCCGTGCACGGTGTGCCTGCGAAGGTGGATGCCAACGGGAACAGCCGGTGCATTAGCAGCCTGACTCGCTGTCCGCATGGCTAAAACCACAATTAGCAACAACCACGTTTACGTAATTCGCTTCGCTTCCTAATCGGCACGCCGATACAAAACGCTGCGCGAGTCGTGGCTTCCGTTTTCACTCTTGTGGACAGCGAATACCTTCGAAACTGTCAGTGGTCTCGAAGCGGTTGCCTTGCTCGTCGTACCAATAGAGTTTGCTGGGGTCTTCCTCGCGAGAACTCTTATGGGTGCCGTTGCAAAAGGGCTGGGTGTTCGATAGCCCGCAGCCGCAAATGTATTTAGTTTCACCGCCTATTGTTACTGGGTATGGGCCGCTCCGCGATCTCTTTACGATTCTTGCCATGGTGCCTCCGTTCAAATTACGCTGCCGCCAGCGCTTTGAGCCTCCGGTCCCGCAGTTTGGAGAGCTCTATGCCGGCGCGCCGCCCGAATAAGCGACCAGCTGCCCGTCGCGGCGTCTAGCGCGCGGCTTGTACTGTGCCTGGCGTCGCTTGGCTCAGCCCGATCAGCGCCACCACAGCCCCTACAACGTAAATAATCGTCCCAAGGTAAATCGGCCCGAGGTGGCTCACCCAGTCGTAGTTGAAACGCCCCATGTAGTGCAGTGGCAACGCCACGGCCAATCCCAAGACGGGCACGATCACGCCCGTTATCCATGCCCACCATAAGCCGCTGCGGACGCCGTACCAGGCCAGGCCGCCGACGGCGACCGCTGTGGCCGCGATGAATCCGGCTATCGCCACGTGGAGGTGCATGATGTAGCCCATGATCGCCGGATTAAGCCCGTCGAGTTGCTGCGGCGTAACGCCATTCAACGTCTCGACACCGACCTCGAATCCACCGCTCGCGAACGCTCGAAAGAAGAACACGACCGCGTACACGAAGAATATCAGAGCACCTAACACCATAAGGGCTGCGCCATTGCGCAAGGATTGCTCTCTGGACATTGTTTACTCCTTGGTTTTGACGACGTTGCAACGCGTAGGCCTTCAGGTACACCTCCTCGCACCTGACCGTGCGCCACAGCCGCTCAATGAACACGTTGTCGATCCGACGCCGCTTGTCGTCCATGCTGATCGCCACGCCGTGCGCCTTGAGCCGCTCGGTGAAGTTCGAGTCGGTGAACTGCGCCCCCTGGTCGGTATTGAAGATCTCCGGCGCTCCGAATCGCGTCAGCGCCTCCTCGAGCGCCCACGCACGCGAAGAAGATTCCGCGGGAGCTGGGCGTTCGGCGAAAGCGGGGCGGTCAGAGAGCGTCGGCATCGTCAGCAGTACCTTCCGCAAATCGATGCACGCCTAGGTCGTGCGCAAAGACGACGACCCAATTCTTCCCTCGCCCGCCCGCATAGATCACTGGCGAAACCTTCCCGCGCGAGACGGTGACGGTGTACTCCCTAGTGCTCAAGATGTGTCCGACTGACCGCTTTTCCCACGTCCTGGTAAACGTAAAATCGTCGAGGTTGTCGTTGTGCTCGCGAATGATGCGTCGTGCCTCGCGAAGCTCTAGCAGCGTGTTGAAAAAATCGCCCAACTCGACCTGCTTCGGTCAACCCTTCGCGTAGGAAGGCGTTCAGTCGG
>VBCK01000202.1 GCA_005882215.1 Betaproteobacteria bacterium
AGAAACACCGCACGGCGCTTCAGGTCCGCGTATCTTCCGGTCTTGCCCAGGGTTGCGGCTTGCGTTGACACGATTCGCCTCGAGTTCGAACTGGAAATCAGGCAGCCACCGAACCGCCCGCCGCCTCGATCGCGGCGCGCGCGCCGGCCGTGACGCCCACGCCCTGCACCGTGACCCGGCGCTTGATGTCGCCGGTGCGAACGATCCGGGCGGCCCGGCCCAGAACCGGCACCAGCCCGGCCTGCCGCAGCACCGTCAGATCGATCGTCTCGGCCGTCAGACGCTGCAGGTCGCCCAGCCGCACCGTCACCACGAAGCGGCGCGACATCGACTTGAAGCCGCGCTTGGGCAGGCGCCGATGCAAGGGCATCTGCCCGCCCTCGAAGCCGATCTTGTGATAGCCGCCGGCGCGGGCCCGCTGGCCCTTGTGGCCGCGCCCCGCCGTCTTGCCCCAGCCGCTGCCGATGCCGCGGCCGACCCGATGCCGGGGGCTGCGCGCGCCGGCCGGCGCCTTGATCGAATTCAGTCGCATGTTGGCCGCTTTCGCAATCGCTGGTCGCTACCCCGCCTCAGCTGACCTTCAGCAGGTAGGCGACCTTGTTGATCATGCCCCGCACAGCCGGTGTGTCCTCGAGCTGGCGCGACTGGTTGATCCGTTTCAAACCCAGGCCCAGAACCGTGGCCCGGTGGTCGGAGCGGGTACCCGCAACGCTCTTGACCAGCGTCACCGTGACCGCTTTTTTCGTCATTTCGCCCCGCCCGTGATGTCCTCGACCGACTTGCCCCGCTTGGCGGCGATCTCGGCCGGCGTGCGCAACTCCTGCAGCGCCTTCAGAGTGGCGCGCACCATGTTGTACGGATTGGTCGATCCGTGCGACTTGGCGACCACGTTGCGCACGCCCATCACATCGAATATCGCCCGCATCGGGCCACCGGCGATCACGCCGGCTCCCTCGGCAGCCGGAGCCAGCATCACGCGGGCGGCGCCGTGCTTGGCGTGAACCGGATGCTGCAAGGTGCCGTTGCGCAGCGGCACGCGACTCATGCCGCGGCGTGCGCGTTCCATCGCCTTCTGGATCGCCACCGGGACCTCGCGCGCCTTGCCCTTGCCCATGCCGATGCGGCCGTCGCCGTCGCCGACCACCGTCAGCGCGGCAAAACCCAGGATGCGCCCGCCCTTGACGACTTTGGTCACCCGATTGACCGCGATCATTTTCTCGCGCAAACCATCGTCGCGCGCTTCGCCCAGGCTCTTCGGTTGGATTCTGGCCATCGTTGTCCTCAGATCTTCAGCCCGGCCTCGCGCGCCGCATCGGCAAGCGCCCTGACCCGACCGTGGTAACGGAACCCGGAACGATCGAACGCGACCCGGTCGATGCCGGCCGCAACCGCCTTCTGAGCGATCCGCGTGCCGACCAGCTTGGCGGCCTGGGCGTTGCCGCCGCGGCTCTTCGTGCCGGTCAACTGGTTGCGCACTTCCTGCTCGAGGGTGGAGGCCGACACCAGCACCCGACCGCCGTCGGGCGACAGCACCGACGCGTAAATGTTCAGGTTGGTCCGATGCACGGCCAGCCGGTTCATCCGCTGCAGTCCAATGCGCACACGGGTCGCCTGCGCGCGGCGTAAGCGGGATTGCTTCTTGTCGATCATCGCTGCAGCCTTCGATGCGCCTACTTCTTCTTCGTTTCCTTCAGAACCACGGTCTCGCCGACATAGCGCACGCCCTTGCCCTTGTAGGGCTCGGGCGGGCGAAACGCCCGCAACTCGGCCGCGATCTGCCCGACCCTCTGTTTGTCGGCGCCCTTGACCACGATTTCGGTCTGGCTCGGAGTCTCGACCTTCACGCCGGCCGGCATTTTGTGCTCGACCGGATGCGAGTACCCGACCGACAGCGTGATCTTGTCGCCCTGGGCCTGGGCCCGGTATCCGACCCCGACCAGGCTCAAGCGCTTCTCGAAGCCACGGCTGACGCCTTCGACCATGCCGGCCACCAGGGACCGCAAGGTCCCGCTCATCGCGTTGGCTTCACGCGAGGCATCGGCCGCCGCGAAGCTGACCTTGCCGTCGGCCACTTTGACGTGGACCCGCTCGTGCAGAGCCTGCTTCAGCGTGCCCAGCGGCCCCTTGACGACGATCTGGCCGGCCGCGACCTGGGCTTCTACACCCTTGGTCAGGCTCACCGGAATGCGTGCAACTCTGGACATCTGGGATCTCCGGCCTCAGGCCACGTAGCAGATGACCTCGCCGCCCACGCCCTGTACGCGTGCCTTGCGGTCCGTCATCACGCCCTTGGGTGTGGAGACGATCGCCACGCCCAGACCGTTCATCACCTCGGGCAGAGCGTCGCGCCGGCGGTAGATGCGCAGACCCGGGCGCGACACCCGTTCGAGCCGCTCGATCACGGGGCGGCCCGCGTAGTACTTCAGCCCGATGCGAAGCTCGGACTGGCCGCCGCTGCCGGCATCGACCCGAAACCCTTCGATGTAGCCCTCGTCCTGCAGCACCCGCGCAATCGCCACCTTCAGCCTCGACGAAGGCATCGCCACGTCGGGCTTCTCGACGCGCTGTGCATTGCGGATGCGGGTCAGCATGTCCCCAATCGGATCACTCATGCTCATTTTGGCAATCCCGCCCTACCAGCTGGCCTTGATCAGGCCCGGAATGTCGCCCCGCATCGCTGCTTCCCGCAGCTTGTTGCGGCCCAGCCCGAACATGCGGAACGTGCCGCGCGGCCGGCCCGTGATCGCACAGCGGTTGCGCAGCCGCGTTGGGCTGGCATTGCGCGGCAGCGCCTGCAGGCGGCGCCGCGCCTCCAGCCGATCTTCCATCGACAGGGTCGGGTCGTCGATCTGCGCCTTCAACCCAGTGCGCCTGGCGGCAAACTTCTTCACCATTGCTTCGCGCTTTTTCGCGCGGTTCTTCAGGGCCAGCTTCGCCAAATGGGCACCTCGTACAGTTGTGCGCGGTTTCGCTCGGTTGCGCTCAGTTTCGCTCAGTTGCGGAACGGGAAGCGGAACGCCGTCAGCAGCGCCTTGGCCTCGTCGTCGGACCTGGCCGTCGTCGTGATGCTGACGTTCAATCCCCGGATCTTGTCGATCTTGTCGTACTCGATCTCGGGAAAAATGATCTGCTCCTTGAAACCGATGCTGTAGTTGCCGCGGCCGTCGAAGGCGCGGGTGGAGACGCCGCGAAAGTCGCGCATCCGTGGAAAGGCGATCGTGATCAGCCGGTCGAGGAATTCGTACATCCGGCTGCCGCGCAGCGTCACCATGCAGCCAATCGGAAGCCCCTGGCGGATCTTGAAATTGGCGATCGCCTTGCGCGCGCGCGTGACCACCGGTTTCTGGCCCGCGATCCGGGTCAGATCCGCCACCGCCGCATCGATGTTTTTCTTGTCGGCCACCGCCTCGCCCACGCCCATGTTCAGCGTGATCTTCACGATCCGCGGCACCTGCATCGTCGTGGCGTACGAGAACTGCTGCCTCAGGTCAGGAACGACCTTCTCCCGGTACAGCGTCTGCAAGCGCGCCACCGTGGCGCCGGCCGCTCCCTGGGTTCCCTTGCCGGCTGCCTTGGCGGTCGCCTTGCCAGCTGCCTTGCCGCTTGCCTCGCCGGCTGCCTTGCCGCCACTCGCCTCGCCGGCTGCCCTGCCGGCCGCCTTGCCGGCTGCCTTGCCGCTTGCCTCGCCGCTTGCCTTCCCGGTTCCCTTGCCGTCCGCCTTCGCGCCTGCCTGCTTCATCTTCCGCTCCGTCTGATCCGCTGCTCCGTCATCCCTTGGAGCCCACCAGAGCGCCGTTGCTCTTGAACACCCGTACCTTGTTGCCGTCGACCGTCTTGAATCCGATCCGCTCGCCTCTGCTGGTGGTCGGATTGAACAGCATCACATTGGACTGATCGATCGGCATCGTGCGGTCGACGATGCCGCCGGTGACGCCCTTCATCGGGTTGGGACGCACGTGCTTTTTCACCTGGTTGATGCCCTCGACCGTGATCCGTCGCTCATCCACGCGCGCAAGCACGACACCGCGCTTGCCCTTGTCCTTGCCCGCGATAACGACGACTTCGTCGCCCTTACGGATCCGTTGCATAGCGCCCTCGAGGATTCGACTACAGCACTTCCGGCGCCAGCGAGACGATCTTCATGAACCGCTCGGTGCGCAGCTCGCGGGTGACCGGCCCGAAGATGCGCGTGCCGATCGGCTCCAGCTTGTTGTTCAGCAGCACCGCGGCGTTGCGATCGAACTTGATAGCCGAGCCGTCCTGCCGGCGCAGCCCGCTCGCGGTGCGAACCACCACCGCGCTGTAGACCTCGCCTTTTTTCACGCGCCCGCGCGGGGCGGCGTCCTTGACGGTCACCTTGATCACGTCGCCGATGTTCGCATAGCGACGCTTGCTGCCGCCCAGCACCTTGATACACATCACGGCCCGCGCGCCGGTGTTGTCGGCGACATCGAGCATCGTCTGCATCTGAATCATGATCCGTCCCAACTTGTCCCGCCGGCCGGCGATCCGCGCTCGAATTTGCCCGAATCTGCCATCCCACGGACAGTCTTGGTCCCGTTCGGGAAGGACAGGCCAAACCTTGCGGGAAAGGCCTGCAGAGAGCCTGAGATTCTATCGCGTTTGCATACCCGGAAGCAAGCTGCCGGGCGATTCGACCTTGTTCCGCCCGCTACAGGTTGCGGGCCGACTCGATCACCCGCGTGACCGTCCAGGTCTTGGTCTTTGACAGCGGGCGCGTCTCGACGATTTCGACCAGGTCGCCTTCGCCGACCGTGTCGCTGGCGTCGTGGGCGTGCAGCTTGGTCGAGCGAAGCAGGTACTTGCCGTAGACCGGGTGACGGACGCGCCGCTCGATCAGCACCGTCACGGTCTTGTCCATCTTGTTGCTGATCACACGGCCGACCAGCGTCCGTTTGACCGCTGGCCCCGCTGTCGTCACCGAATCTGCCGTCCCGGAAGCCGTCGTCATCATCGTTTCGTTGCCTTTTCTGCCATCACGGTGTGCACCCGAGCGATATCGCGGCGCAGCTTGCGCAACTGGCTGGGATCCTGCAGTTGCTGGGTCGCCCGCTGCATGCGCGCTGAAAATTGCGCCTTCAACAGCTGGCGCAGTTCCTCGGCCAATGCCTTGCCGTCCTTGGTGCGAAGTTCCTTGGTCTGCATCACGGTTCCGTTACTGGCCGCTCGTTACCGGCCGCTCATTGGCCAAGCTGGCGCGAGACGAATACGGTCTTCAGCGGCAGCTTGGCGGCCGCCAGCAGGAAGGCTTCGCGCGCCACGGTCTCCTCGACACCGTCCATCTCGTACAGGACCTTGCCGGGTTGGATCTGGGCCACCCAGTACTCGGGGTTGCCCTTGCCGTTGCCCATCCGCACCTCGGCCGGCTTCTGCGAGATCGGCTTGTCCGGGAAGATCCGGATCCAGACGCGGCCGCCGCGCTTGATGTGGCGCGTGATCGCGCGCCGTGCAGCCTCGATCTGGCGCGCGGTCAAACGACCTCGCTCCGTGGCCTTCAGCCCGAAGTCGCCGAACGAAACGTGTGCGCCGCGCGTCGCCAGCCCGCGATTGCGCCCCTTGTGATCCTTCCGATATTTGCGTCGTGCCGGTTGCAGCATCCATCGTCTCCTGCTCGGCCGACCGCGCCATGTGCGCCGCGCGGCCAGTCCGGACTCAGTCGCCCTTGTTCTCGTCCGCCTTGGGCTCGTCGGGCTTGCCGTCGGCAGATTTCGTCGGCGCCTTGCGAACCCGCTTGACCGTCTTGGGTGCGCCGTCGTCGCGAGGCGGCGCCTCGGTGGCCGGGGCAGCGGCCGCCTTGGCGTCGCCTTCTGCCTTGGGCTCGGCCGTCTTGCGCGGGGCCGGGCGACGTCCGCCGGCGGGCGGACGGGCCGGCGCGCCAGCGGGCCGCTCCGCGGCCGGGCGGCGAGGCCGGCGCTCCTCGCGCTCGGGCGGCGGAGCCGACGGCTCGGTGCCCGGGGCCTCGCCCCGGCCCAGCGTCTCGCCCTTGTAGACCCAGACTTTCACGCCGATCACGCCGTAGGTGGTCTTGGCCTCCGAAAGGCCGTAGTCGATATCGGCGCGCAGCGTGTGCAAGGGCACCCGGCCCTCGCGGTACCACTCGGTGCGGGCGATCTCGATGCCGTTCAGCCGCCCCGAGCTCATGATCTTGATGCCCTGCGCGCCCAGGCGCATCGCGTTCTGCATCGCGCGCTTCATCGCGCGTCGGAACATGATCCGTTTCTCCAGCTGCTGGGTGATCGAGTCGGCAATCAGCTGTGCGTCCAGCTCCGGCTTGCGGATTTCGTCGATGTTCACGTGCACCGGCACGCCCATCATTTTCTGCAGGGCGACCTTCAGCGCCTCGATGTCCTCGCCCTTCTTGCCGATCACCACGCCGGGCCGCGCCGAATAGATCGTGATGCGCGCATTCTTGGCCGGCCGCTCGATCAGGATCCGACCGACCGACGCGTTGCGCAGCTTGCGGCGCAGGAACTCGCGTACCTGCAGGTCTTCGCCCAGCATCCGCGGAAAGTCACGGCCGCTGGCGTACCAGCGCGAATTCCAGTTGCGCGAGACCGACAGTCGAAAGCCAGTCGGGTTGATTTTCTGACCCATGCGTCACCTACTCGTTCTTGCCGTCGCCGACTGAGACATAAATGTGGCAGCTCTTCTTGCAGATCCGCGCGCCGCGCCCCTTGGCACGAGCCGCGAAGCGGCGCAGCGTGGGCCCCTGCTCGACGCAGATGCGCGTCACGCGCAGCTGGTCGATGTCGGCCCCGTCATTGTGCTCCGCGTTCGCAATGGCCGATTCCAGCGCCTTGCGGATCAGGCCCGCCGCCTTCTTCTGTGAAAAGCGCAGGATATTGAGCGCCTTGTCGATCGGCTTGCCCCGTACCAGGTCGGCCACCAGCCGGCCCTTCTGGGCCGACAGCCGTGCGCCGCGGATCGATGCAATGGTCTCCATTACCGGGCCTTCCCAAGATGAGCGATGCAAGCTTCGACATCACCGCAGCCCGCAGGAGAAAAGCGGGAGGATCGGCTGCGAGGGGGCTGGGCGGGCCCGCTCGCGCTCCCCCAGCCAATGAGGGAATTCATCTTTTCATACATGGTCAGCCCCTTACCCGCCTACTTCTTGGCCGGCGCCGCCGCTGTCTTGCGGTCGGCGGAATGGCCCTTGAACGTGCGCGTCATCGCAAACTCGCCCAGCTTGTGGCCCACCATCTGGTCGCTGATGTAGACGGGAACGTGCTGCTTGCCGTTGTGCACGGCGATCGTCAACCCGATGAAATCCGGAACGATGGTCGAGCGGCGCGACCAGGTCTTGATCGGGCGCTTGTCCTTCGAGGACTGCGCGGCCTCGACCTTCTTCAACAGGTGCCCGTCGACGAACGGGCCTTTCTTCAATGAGCGGGACATGGTCGGCTCTCGGAATCTACTTGCGGCGGCGCTGCACGATCATCGAGTTGGTGCGCTTGTTGTTGCGCGTGCGATAGCCCTTGGTCAGCTTGCCCCAGGGCGAAACCGGATCGCGCTTGGTGCCGGTGCGGCCTTCGCCGCCGCCGTGCGGATGGTCGATCGGGTTCATCGCGACCCCGCGCACGGTCGGCCGGATGCCGCGCCAGCGCATCGCGCCGGCTTTGCCGAACTGGCGCAGATTGTTCTCTTCGTTGCCGACCTCGCCGATCGTGGCGCGGCACTCGATCAGCACCCTGCGGATCTCGCCGGAGCGCAGACGCAACTGGGCGTAGCCGCCCTCGCGCGCCAGCAGTTGAACCGACGTGCCGGCCGCGCGCGCCAACTGTCCGCCCTTGCCGGGCAGCATCTCGACGCAATGCACCGTCGTGCCGACCGGGATATTGCGCAGCGGTAAGGTGTTGCCGACGCGAATCGCCGCCTCCTGGCCGCTCTGCACCTGGGCGCCGACTGCCAGGCCGCGCGGCGCGATGATGTAGCGGCGCTCCCCGTCCGCATAGCAGAGCAGCGCCAGGTGGGCCGAGCGGTTCGGATCGTATTCGATCCGCTCGACCTTGGCCGCGATGCCGTCCTTGTCGCGCCGGAAATCGACCACCCGGTAGTGGCGCTTGTGCCCGCCCCCCTGGTGGCGGGTCGTGATGTGGCCGCTGTTGTTGCGGCCGGAACCGCGGATCTTGCGTTCCGTCAGCGCGGCCAGCGGCCGCCCCTTGTGCAGGTCGGGATTGACCACTTTCACCAGCGCGCGCCGGCCCGCGGATGTCGGCTTGACTTTGACCAGCGCCATCGCTACTTCACCTCTTCCGCGAAGTTGATCTCCTGGCCAGGCTTCAGGCAGACATAGGCCTTGCGCAGGTGGCCGCGCCGGCCCGGCGTGCGACCGAATTTCTTCTCCTTGCCTCGGCGGTTCAGGATCTGCACCGAGTCGACCTGCACCTTGAACAGCAACTCGACCGCGGCCTTGACCTCCTGCCGGGTCGCGTCCTGCACCACCTTGAACGCGACCTGGTTGTGCTTGTCCGCGATCATCGTCGACTTCTCGGACACGACCGGCGCGATCAGCACGTTATAAAGACGCTCCGGTTTCATGCCTGACCCCACATCTGCTCGAGCTTGGCGATGGCCGGCCGCGTCACCACGACTTTGTCGAAGTAGATCATCGACACCGGGTCGGCATAGCGCGGCTCCACCACCATAACGTTCTTCAAGTTGCGCGAGGCCAGGCCCAGGTTCTCGTCCACGGACTCGGTGATGATCAACACCGACCCCAGGCCCATCGCCTTCAGCTTCTGCGCCAGCAGCTTGGTGCGGGGCGCCGGCACCGTCAGATCGTCCACCACCGCGATCCGGTCATCCTGAGCGAGCTTGGACAGGATCGAGCACAGCGCGGCCCGAAACATCTTGCGATTGACCTTCTGCGAGAAGTTCTCGTCGGGGCTATTCGGAAAGACCTTGCCGCCGCCGCGCCACAGCGGGCTGGACGTCATGCCGGCACGCGCGCGGCCGGTCCCCTTCTGCCGCCACGGCTTGCGGGTCGAGTGGCGCACCTCGGAGCGGTCCTTCTGCGCCCGCGTACCCAGCCGTGCGTTGGCCTGGTAGGCGACCACGATCTGGTGCACCAGCGCCTCGTTGTAATCGCGGCCGAACAACGTCTGGGGCGCCGCCAGCGTGGAGATCGCCTCGCCCTTCTCGTTCAGAACCTTCAGGTTCAGCGTCTTCAGTTCCATATCGAGCTCCGGCCGGCCGCCCCTACGCTTTCACCGCGGGGCGCACGATCACGCTGCCGCCGCGTGCTCCGGGAACCGCGCCCCGGACCAGCAGCAACTGGCGTTCCGCATCGATCCGTGCGATCACGAGGTTGTGGGTCGTGCGCCGCACGTCGCCCAGGTGTCCGGCCATCCGCTTGCCGGGCATCACCCGGCCGGGATCCTGGCGCATCCCAATAGAGCCGGGCGCGTTGTGCGACAGCGAGTTGCCGTGCGAGGCCCGGTTGGACGAGAAATGGTGGCGTTTGATCGAGCCCGCGAATCCCTTGCCGATCGTCACCCCGGTCACGTCGACCTTCTGGCCGACCTCGAACTGGTCCACGCCCAGCGTGGCGCCGACCTTCAACTCGCCGCCCAGCGCCGACCCTGCTTCCGTCGACTCCTTCAACCGGAATTCGCGCAGCACCGAGCCGCCTTCGACCCCGGCCTTGGCGAAATGGCCGGCCTGGGGCTTGGCGATGCGGGAAGGCTTGCGAGCGCCGTGCGCCAGTTGCACGGCCGCGTATCCATCCGTGTCGACCGTCTTGATCTGGGTGACCCGGTTGTTGGACACCTCGAGCACGGTGACCGGAACGGACGCGCCGTCCTCGTTGAAGATGCGCGTCATTCCGACTTTGCGGCCGAGCAGACCCAAGCCGGCAATGCGCGAGGTCGACGCTGTAGTCGCCGGCCCCGCCGGAGACTTTGCATCCGCCATGTTCTTTCCCCGTTCTGCCGGCTACGATTGGCCAGCGGTGGTACGCACAGAAAAGCGTGCGAGTCTAACCGTAACGGGCTGTCCCGGCAACCGGGCCGGGCGGGCGGGGCTAGCGAGAAGCGATCCCCAGGGCGTTCGCGTTTTCGGGCGCCGGGACGTTTGCCTTGGCGCTGGCCGTCGGCGTCAGCAGGAACGCGGCGGTCTCGCCTTTGTACGTTCCGAAACCGACGATCTGGCCGGAGGCGTTGATCGCTCGAGCCGAATTCAGGACCCAGCCGGCCTCGGCGGCCCCGGTCAGTTCGTTCAGGTCCTGCATCGTGCCGTCCCGGTACACGAACGCGTGAGCGCCGTCGTCCCCGGGAACATTGGAGCTGCCCACGACCTGGCCTTCGTTGTTCACGGCGTAAGCGAAGCTGCTCGGCCCGCCCAGGGTTCCAAGGTCCTGCATCGATCCGTTGCGATACAGGAAAGCGTGCAGCGATGCGTTCCCGCCGATGTACGCGGTACCGGCGACTTCGCCGGCGGCATTGACCGAGGGCGCGTGGTTCGACGTTGCCGCGAGCGGCCCGATGTCGATCATCCTGCCGTCGGCGTAAAGAAACGCCCGCGACGAGGTATTGCCCGCCGTATAGGCCGTTCCGAAGACCCGCCCCAGATCGTCGATCGCATCGGCAGAACTGCTGCTGCCGCCCAGCGTTCCGAGATCACGCATCGTGCCATCGCTGTAGATGAACGCGTGAAGGTCCTGGTCGCCCGTCGTGAATGAATTGCCGATAACCTGCCCGTGCGAGTTGACGCTCAGTGCAACGCTGAACGATCCGCCCAGGGTGCCGAGATCGGTAATCGTGTAGGTCTGCGCCTGCGCAGCAAAGGAGGCGAAAAGAGCCAAGCAAACCGGAACTGCGGCCAGAGCGCGGACCAGGACGGACTGTGGGGTCAGGCAGTGGCGTGCGCGCATGGGCGAGATCGTTCGATGATGTTGTTGACGTGGAACATACCTCTGAATGAGGGTACACGTGATAATGAAACACAAACCTCGCATTTAGATGGCAATTCAGGTTCATTCCCTCGCCCTGGCATACCCTTTCCGCGCGTCCCGTGTGATTGGCCCTCAATCAACTGAAAAAAATCGCCGAGCCTTAAAGTTCTCGGCGATTTGACCGATAAGCGTTTCCAAGGTTGTGCGCCGCGGAAGGCCCCGACCCGCACGGATGCCCGGCGTCGACGCTGCGCGCAGCGAGGGCCGGCCGAATTCGGGACGCTGTGGTTGTGCTACTGCACCTTAATCTCGACGTCGACGCCGGCCGGCAGATCGAGCTTCATCAACGCATCGACCGTCTTGTCGGT
>VBCK01000203.1 GCA_005882215.1 Betaproteobacteria bacterium
CCCTGCAACAGGAATGCGGTTTTTCGCGCACTTAATTTGAGCTTCAGCGTCTTGGCCGCGAGTTTGAACGAGGCGGAATCTTCAGGAACGAGATCGAGCTGCCCCTTGCGTGCGCTTGGAAAACCGGAAAACGCGAGCAGGTTGATGCCTTGCGCGGCGAGCCCAGATAGAACCTTGGCGCCCTCACCTGGTTTGTCAGCCACCACGACGTAGTAGTAATCGACCTTGCGGATGGTGTCGCTCATGTTGGCTCCTTTCGAGGCGATCGGACGTGTCGTGGTAAAAATTTCTGAGGCCAGGCTGCAGACGCCGATTATCCGCTCTCCGGGCGCAGCCCAAGGCTATAGCGCAGAAGTCTCATCCAGGCCGATCGGCCGCAGCGTTCCAGTCAGCGTCTGGTTCCCGAGCGTCAGGTAGACCTCTCCACCACTGAACGACAGCGCGAGTTTCATCCGGCGTTGCAGCAGCGGCGTCCATTCGGCCAGCAGGTCCCGGTCGACCTCGATCAGCGTCAGGGATTCGGCCCGATGGATGCGCTCGCCGGCCAGAGTCCTGCGCAACTGCTCGGCGGGTTTGTGCGTGTAAACGGCGACGCGCGGGGCCGCCTTGCTGGCCCGATGCACGCGCGCGGCATCCGGAACGCCAATGTCGATCCAGGCGAGCAGCGCTCCGGTCGCATCGCGAACGTGAATGGCCGGCTCATCCGGCGTCGACAGTCCCGCCGAAAACCCGATGCCCGGCGCGAGCTCGCGGCAGTAGGCCAACACGCGGGTCGCCAGGAAATCCGGCGCTTCCGACGGGTGGCGGGCCACCCGCAGGTTCAGGCTTTCATAAACGTGCCGGTCGGCATCGGCCAGGTCGATGTCGAAGGTGTAAATCGTTGCGTTCAGGGCCATGGCCGCATGATGCCGTAGCACAGCCGAACGGCCCAGGTTAGATTGCGGCTTGTGCAGTGGCGGGTGGCCCCTGGTCGGCATCGGCCATTCGTTAGAACATGGGCGCGGGGTCGCAGCATGAAATCACTGGGCAAAAAACCGGCAGGCGCGCGCCTGGAGCGCATCAAGGCTTCGCCGCTCTGGGTGGGTGATCGGTTCCGCAACGTGCAGCCGGTCATCCCAGGGTTGCGCGACCCGAACGCGTCGATGCCGACGCTCGGTGAGTTTCTGTGCGGTGGCGAGCGGCGCGTGCCGCGAGGGCCGCTGCCATCGATGAACCCGCTCGAAACCTGGGCCAGGCCGCCCGCCAGCGGCCTTCGCGCCACGTGGCTCGGCCATTCAACGGTGCTGATCGAGGTCGAGGGCCTTCGCGTGCTGACCGATCCGGTTTGGGGGCCGCGCGCGTCGCCGTCGCGGCTCGCCGGCCCCAAGCGCTTCCAGCCCGTGCCCGTTCGCCTTCGCGCGATGCCGCCGGTGGACCTCGTGATCGTGTCGCACGACCACTATGACCACCTCGACTATCCGACGATGCGCGAACTCGCCAGGAGCAGCGTGCCGTTCGTGACTTCGCTCGGAGTCGGCGCGCACCTGGAAGCCTGGGGCGTGCAGCCTGAGCGCATCGTCGAGCTCGACTGGTGGGAATCTCACCAGTTGCCGAACACCGGGGTCACGGTAACGGCCGCGCCATCGCAGCACTTTTCCGGGCGCAGCCTGAAAGACCGCAATGCGACCTTGTGGTCCTCGTTCGTCATCCGTGCGCCGCGGCACGCGGTGTTCTTCAGCGGCGATACGGGCCTCACGACGGAATATCAGGCGATTCGCGAACGGCTCGGTCCGTTCGATCTTGTGATGCTGGAGGTGGGTGCCTTCCATCCTGCTTGGGGCGATATCCACCTCGGACCACAGAACGCCCTGAAGGCACTGGCGCTGCTCGGCGGCGGCCCCTTCCTGCCCGTGCACTGGGGCACGTTCAGCCTCGCGATGCATGCCTGGGACCAGCCTGCCGAGGCCTTGTTGGAATTGGGTCCGCAAGCGGGTGCGCAACTCGTGATGCCGCGCCTCGGTGAACCGGTCGAGCCGGCGCATGCGGAAGACGTTGAGCCATGGTGGCGCCTCGTGGACACGATGGCGCCGGAACCGGAGCACGACGGCCCTGTGGCGACGACATTGCCGCGGGCGATGCCGTGGCCGATCGACTAGGAGATGCACTAATGAGCCACAACCTCGCTTCTGTCTGCGACCTGTGCTCAGGGCCCCCGCGCGGCGGGGGCCCGCAGGATCAGCGGACCCGACCTTCTGCTTGCGCCACGAGCCAGCGCGTCGAGGCCTGGTTTTCGAACGCAACCGACGACACCTGGGCTTGCGCGATCTGGGTCATCTGGCGGTCGGACTCGACGTAGCGGGCACCGGCGAACATCGCAGGCACCAGCAGGGCGATCAAGAACAGGGCGTCTTCTCGGTGGCTGCGGCGGTTCATGTTCATTTTGGGCCTCGGTGGAGTGGGTTCGGTACAGCGCGATCAGTGACTGCACTGTGCGCTCGATCGGCGGCCGACGACAGTGCCGAAAGTCACCCGGCCCGAGGGTGCTGTCGCTGGGGCGATATGCGCGGGCGGTGCGGTGACGAAAACCTCGGCGCACAGATCGACAAACGATAGACCGACAAACGTCAGAGGTCGGCGTTGCCAGGCAAGGGCAACTGCCCGATCAGATCGGCAGCAGGCGGGTGATTGCGAGGAAGAAGCAGGCGCTGCCGGCAACCACGCAAAGATGCCAGATGGAGTTGCTGAACGGGAGGCGATGCCACCGATAGAAAAGGAGGCCACCGGTATAGGTCAGGCCCCCTGCAATCATCCACAAGCACGGGACAGTTCCGGCCATTTCGTGCAGGGGCACGCTCCAGCCGAGGCCCACCCAGCCCATCGCGAGATACAGGACGATGGCGATGCGCCGATAAAGCGATTCACTCGCGAGGCGCACAACGATGCCGCAAATGGCCAGGACCCAGATCGATGCGAGCAGTGGCACGCCGTCGTGATGGCGCAAGGGCAGCAACGCAAGCGGAGTATAGGTCCCGGCGATCAGGACGAAAATGGTGCAGTGGTCGATCTGTCGCAAGACCGTCCTGACGCGTTCGTTCTGTACGCCGTGATAGAGCGCGGACGTCAGGAAGGCCACGAACAGCGAAGCGCCGTAGACGACCAGCGCCGTAACCCCCAGGGCGTCCTGTCGGGGCCAGGCTCGCGCGACCAGGTAGGCCAGGCCCAGGGCGCTTGCGGCTGCGGCGCCGCCCTGGATCGTGGCACTCGCAACCTCTTCCCTCAGTGGCCGAACCTGCACCCAGATGCTGGCCCGGTGCTCGATCCTGTTTTCTGCTTCGACAAAGTGCGGTACCACTGGGAGTAACTCACGGAGCGGTGACGAACTGCCTCGCTCAGGCTTTTTGCAGTGCCTCGCGCAGAGCCAAGGCGCCCCTGCCGATGAAGAAGATGGCCAGGCCGTGGAAGGCGACCGGCATCCAATCCTGGACGTTGAGATAAATCAGCGCGTCGAGCGAGTAGACCACCAGGCCAACGTAAAACGCCCAGAGTTTGCCGCGCGAGGCCTGTGAGCCCATCCAGAGGAAAAAGCCGATCGCAATGGCGTCGATCACGAAGCCGACGGACTTGCTGTTGGCGAACAGCACGTCGGACAGCGCGGTGATGCCAAGGCCCACCACGAAGCTGCCCTTGCTTCCGGTCTGGAACATGACCACGTTGACCAGCGACAGCCCGGCAATCCACCAGAACCATCGCGCGGCCGAGCGGATGGCCGGGCTGGACAACGCCACCTCGCCGGCCGTGGGCTGGCCGGCCACCGGCGCCCGGGGACCGGCGGGATCGCTCATTGAACCCCCTCCGATTTTTTCTGGTGTTATCCAGGATATCGGATCCGATCCCCTGCCGCCACTCAGAGTTTGCCAAAGCGGTCGCGCCCCGACCCACCAACAAGGCTTGAACGGGTCGGGGGTCCGGCCGAAGGCAAGGAGGCGGTTTCGCTATCGGGCGGCCGGCCTTGAGAAGAGCTTGTTGGCCGTCTCGGCGATCAACCTGCCCTGGAAGCGCGCGCCTTCCAGCTCGATCGCGCTGGGCTGGCGCTGGCCCTGGCTGCCGGCGATCGTGGTGGCGCCGTAGGGGCTGCCGCCGACGATCTCGTCGAGCGTCATCTGGCCTTGATGGCTGTACGGCAGACCGACCACGGTCATGCCGAAATGCAGCAGGTTCGCGATGATCGAGAACAGCGTGGCTTCCTGGCCGCCGTGCTGGGTCGCGGTCGACGTGAACGCGCCGCCGACTTTGCCGTTCAGGACGCCGCGCATCCACAGGCCGCCGGCCTGATCGAGGAAGCTCGCCATCTGCGATGAGACACGGCCGAAGCGGGTCGGAGTGCCGATGATGATCGCGTCGTAGTTCGCCAACTCGTCGACGGTCGCCACCGGCGCTGCCTGATTCAGCTTGAAGTGCGCGGCCTTCGCGACTTCCAGCGGGGCCGTCTCGGGCACCCGCCTCACGTCGACCGTGGCGCCGGTCGAGCGCGCGCCCTCGGCGATCGCGTGGGCCATCGTCTCGACGTGGCCGTAGGACGAGTAGTACAGAACCAGGACGTTGGACATCGCAACCTCCGTTCGAGTGGGCAGGATCGAGGCGTGATCGTAGTACGTGTAGTCGACCACGATTGCGCGATCATTGTTGTGAACCGACCGAGCATGAATGGGAACCAACCGCGCAGCTGGTGGGGTCGCGGTTCGCACAATCAGATACAGGTTTTTCCGAATGTGCACACACTGGGGGGGCCGACTGTCGCTGGAGGGGGTAGGATCATCGTGTCGAGCGCAGGACCGGGGGCTCGTATGACGCGCTTGCTTTCCGCACGACTCCGGGCAGGCCTGCTCGGTGTGGGGTGTTTACTGGTGGCGTCGTGCTACGACGACAACAGCTACAACTTCCCAGCGTTCTGGCAGGGCGCGGGGGTCGTCGTTGCCGATTTCGACGGTGACGGCAACCTGGACGTGGCGATCGCCCAAAGCTACATCAACGGACCACCGCCACATACGGGCTACGTGGCGATCTATCTGCAGACGGCGCCCGGCACGTTCGCTGCGCCGGTGCGCTATCGAGTCGGCCCCGATCCCTGGGCGCTGGCGGCAGGCGACCTGGACGGAAGTGGCCACGTAGACCTGGTCGCCACGCTTCCAAGCACTGCGCCGGGCGTGCCCGACAGCGGCGCGATTTCGATTCTGCGGCACGACCCCAGCCACCCAGGGGCGTTCCTGACCGCCCAGACGATGGGTACGGCAGGCGGGGGCGACGCGGTTGCGATCGGAGACGTGACCGGAGATGGGCACGCCGACATCGCGGTCGCCGACGGCCCCATCAGCGACGCGCACGCGATCCTGTTCGTTCAAAGCGCAACGAGCCCGGGTACCTTCTCCGCGCCGGTTTCGCTCAGCCTGGGCGCCAATCGAGGATCGAACGATGTCGCCATCCATGACATGGACGGGGACGGGCGCGGCGACATCGTGCTGGCGACGACCGATGGCATCGCGATTCTGTACGACAACGGCGCCGGCGGTTTCCTGTCTCCGGTGCTGCTGCCGGCCGGAATCAACCCGCAGGGTATCGCGGTGGCCGACCTGGACGGGGATTTGCGGCCGGACATCGTGGTGGCCAACGCGGGCTATTCGCCGTTTGGAGGGTCCGGCGGGGCCAGCGTGACAGTTATGCGCCAGATCGTCGCAGGAAGCTTTGCGGCTTCCAGCATCACGGTGCCCGACGGGGCCGTACAGCCGGTCATCGCCGATCTGGACCACGACGGGCTGCCGGACATCGCCGTGTTGTCGTTCGGCTTCCAGGGGTTCAATACGCCGTCGCAGGTTTCAGTGCTGCTGCAGACGGCGAGCAGCCGTGGCAGCTTCAGCCTTGCGCACACCTACAACGCGACCACGTCGAGCAACTTCATGGCCGCCGGCGATGTGAACGGAGATGGCTACACGGACCTGGTCTTGAACAATCCGCCCAGCGTGATGCTGCAGCAGACCGCGACGCCTGGCACCTTCGTGCCCCCGGCCGGGCTGTAGAAGAAGCCGGCCGCGCCTCGCCGTTTCAGAAGCGTCCGCTTTGGTAGTCCGCCACGGCAGGCACCGTTGCAAGTACAACGGTGCGGCCGTCAGGCATGTTCGACCGGCAATCCCGAATCGTGCCAGGCGAGCATTCCGCCCTTCAGGTTCGAAACGTCTTCGAAGCCGAGGCTGGTCAGAATTGCCGCCGCGGTCGAGCTGCGCACTCCGGAACGGCAGACCACCACGATCCGGTTCTCCTTGCCCGATCCCAGCTCGGAGGCGCGGGCGGCCAGAGTGCGCAACGGGATCAGCAGCGCCCCGGGAATGTGGCCGAGCTCGCCGCGGAATTCGCTGTCTTCGCGCACATCGATCACCTGCGGCGGCGGCTGGCGCGCCAACATGTCGCTCAAGGCGCGTGGCGGTATCTGACGTACCTCGTTCAGTTGAGCCAGCGTCGGAAACCTCAGCACATCGTCGTCCAGCGCCGATTGATTCGGTTGCAGCACCTCCTGGATCCGATCCGGCAGCGGCAGCTGCAAGCTGGCCATCAACGCCACGTAGCCCTCGCGGGTCTGGCCCGCCAGCCGGGGATTGAAGCGCCGCTCGTCGCCGATCGTGGAGGCGGCGTTGCCGCGATAGTCGTGTGCAGGCAGTACGACCGTATGGTCCGGCAACGCGAAAAGCCTTCCGACGATGCTGTCGTACTGGGCCGCGGCGTCGCCGCCGAAAAAATCAGCGCGTCCGGTGCCCCGGATCAGCAGCGTGTCGCCGGTGAATACCGTATCGCCCACCACGATGCTGACGCTGTCCGGCGTATGTCCGGGCGTTGCCAGAAAGCGCAGCGCCAGCGTTCCGAGCGTCAGCGTGTCGCCGTCCGAAACATGGCGGTCGACCCTGGGCGCAGGCGCGCTGCGGTGCATCAGCACCGGGGCCCCGGTCAGATCCCCTAGCTCGAAGCATCCGGTGCGATGATCGGCGTGGGTGTGCGTGTCGATGAGCGCTTCAAGCCGCAGTTCCAAATAGGCGAGCATCGCAAGATAGCGGTCGATGTGATCGCGGACCGGATCGATCAGCACCGCGACCCGATCGCGCTCACAGGCGACCAGATAGGTCTTGCATTTGCTTCGGTTCAGCTCCCTCAGCAGCATCGGCAGGTTCTTCGGCTGCGCGGATTATCCGCCATCGGCGGTCAGAACCCTCACCCCGGCAGGGAGCTAAACGATAATCGGCATTGTGAGGATCGGATGACATTGTTCAGCGTCACCGGCGCCGAACTGGCATTCGGTGCCACACCGCTGCTCGATCAGGCCGCGCTTTCCATCAGCGCCGGCGAACGGATCGGGTTGATCGGGCGCAACGGCAGCGGCAAGAGCTCGCTGCTGGCCGCGATCGCCGGCCGCCTGGTGCTGGACGATGGCGAGCTGCGCGTACGCGACGGCCTGCGCATCGTGACGGTCGAGCAGGAGCCCGCTGTGCCGGCCGCCGCGTCCTTGCGCGCAGCCCTGGTGGTGCGCGGCGGCCTGTCCGAATCGCACGACGAGCGCGAGCGCTGGCGGGTCGAGGCAAGGCTGATCGAGCAGCTGCACCGGTTCGGGCTTTCCGAGCAGCTCGACCCGTCGCGTCTTTCCGGCGGTGAGCGAAAGCGCGCCACGCTCGCGCTCGCGTTTGCGTTCGAAGCGGACCTGCTGCTGCTGGACGAGCCGACCAATCATCTGGACATCGACGGCATAGAACATCTGGAAGCGCTGCTGACGCAGGAACAGCGGGGCGGCCGGGCGGCGGTCGTGATCACGCACGACCGCCGTTTTCTCGACCGCGTGGCGACCCGGATCGTCGAGCTGGATCGAGGGGTGTTGCGCTCGTACCCGGGCAATTTTGCCGCCTACGAGGCGCGCCGGGCCGAGGAGCTCGCCACCGAAGACCTGGCGCGGCGACGCTTCGACCGGTTCTGGGCGCAGGAGGAAGCGTGGATCCGCAAGGGCGTCGAGGCTCGGCGCACGCGCAACGAAGGGCGCGTGGCGCGACTGGAGCGGCTGCGGCGCGACCGCGCCGAACGCCGCTCCCGGCTGGGCGAGGTTCGAATCCAGATCGATGCGGGGGCGCGTTCTGGCCGCCTGGTGGCGGAATTGCGCGACGTCGGCAAGCGTTTCGGGCAACTCACGCTGGTCGAGCGCCTCTCGATGCGACTGATGCGCGGCGACCGACTGGCCCTGATCGGACCTAACGGCGCGGGCAAGAGCACCCTGGTGCGTCTGCTGCTGGGCGCCCTTGCGCCCGATACCGGCTCGGTACGACTGGGCACCAACCTGCAGATTGCTTATTTCGACCAGCTGCGCGAGCAGCTTGATCCGGATCGGACGCTGGCCGAGACCATCGCGCCCGGGTCCGACTGGGTCGAGATTTCCGGGGTGCGCAAGCACGTGACCGGCTACCTCGCCGACTTCCTGTTTTCGCCGCAGCGCGCGCAGGCCCCGGTACGCACGCTGTCGGGGGGCGAGCGCAATCGTCTGCTGCTGGCCCGGCTGTTTGCGCGTCCGTCCAATCTGCTGGTGCTCGATGAGCCGACCAACGACCTGGATATCGAGTCGCTGGAGCTGTTGGAGGCGTCCTTGGCCGAGTACGCCGGAACGCTGATCCTGGTCACGCACGACCGCGCGTTCATGGACAACGTGGTGACGCAGTCGCTCGTGGCCGAGGGAGGCGGTGCGTGGAAGGAGTACGCAGGCGGCTACTCGGACTGGTTGGTCCAGCGGCCCTCCTTCGCGCTGCGCGCTTCGGAGGGCTCGCCCGCCGCGGGTCGCGAGCAACCCGCGGCTGGCTCGGATGCGCCGCCGGGCGCCGCGGTGCCGCCCAAGCGCGCGCGGCAGCGCCTGTCGTACATGGAACGGCGCGACCTGGACGGCCTGCCGGCCCAGATCGAGTCGCTCGAAAAGGAGGAGCGCGAGCTGCACAGCAGCATGGCAACGGCCGACTACCACCGGCGCGGGGCCGCGCAGATCCAGCAGGACCGCGCGCGCCTGCAGGCGATCGAGGCCGAACTGACCCGGTGCTTTGCGCGCTGGGCCGAACTGGAGGCGCGCGACGTCAAGACCGGCCCATAATAGAACTATCGAATCCGGGAACGCTAAGGTCGATTCGAAACGGAACGGGTCGCGGACCAAGGCAGCGCGAGAACCCACATGAAAACGGCGCTGGGTCGAGTCGGATGCATCGTGCGGTCCGCCGCCGTCGCACTGGCGGTGTGCTGGGGCTGGTTCATTCCTGCACATGCGCAGACTCCGCACGTGGTCGTGCTGGTGCTCGACGGCATGATCAATCCGGCCACGGCCGAGTTTTTCTCGCGGGGCCTGGCGCAGGCTCAGGCCCAGGGCGCCTCGCTGGTCGTGCTGGAACTGGATACGCCGGGCGGGCTGGACACGTCGATGCGCGCAATGATCAAGGACATCCTGAACTCGACCGTTCCGGTGGCGACCTGGGTCGGTCCGACCGGGGCACGCGCCGCCAGCGCGGGCACGTACATCCTGTATGCGAGCCATATCGCGGCGATGTCGCCGGCGTCGAATCTGGGCGCGGCCACCCCGATTGCGATCGGCACGCAGCCGCCCGACCCGGGCGGCCAGTCGCCCGCGCCCGGGCGTTCCGGCGGCGTTTCGGGTCCGGTCGATACGCTGCACGAGAAGGCGGTCAATGACGCGGCCGCTTTCCTTCGCAGCCTGGCGCAGTTGCGGGGCCGCAACGCGGAATTTGCCGAGCGCGCCGTGCGCCAGGCGCACAGCATGTCCGCGCAGGAAGCGCTGCGTGCCGGCGTCATCGACCTGATCGCCAACGACGTGGACGATCTGCTGCGCAAGCTGGACGGGCGCCAGATCGCGTTCGGTGCGTCCAAGGTGCGGCTCGCGCTCGCCGGCGCCGAGGTCCAGACGGTGCGGCCGGACTGGCGCATCGGGGTGCTGGCGGTGCTGTCGAACCCGACCGTGGCCCTGGTGCTGATGATGCTGGGCGTCTATGGCCTGTTCATCGAGGTCGTGCATCCGGGCGCTGCGCTTCCCGGCGTCGCGGGCGGCATCTGCCTGTTGCTGGCGCTTTATGCGCTGCACCTGTTGCCGGTGAATTGGGCCGGGGTCGGTCTGATTCTGCTGGGGGCCGCGTTGATGATCGCGGAGGTGTTCCTTCCGACCTTCGGGGTGGTGGGCGTGGGCGGCATTGTGGCGCTGGTGGTCGGCGGGATGATGCTGATCAACGGGGACGCCGGCGCCGCTGCGATCCCGTTCCCGTTCCTGGCCGGCGTGGCCGCCGTCAGCGCTGCGATCATCTTCGGGTTCGGCAGCTTCGCCGTGCGTGCGCGGCGCCGCCCGGTGGTCAGCGGGCGGGAGGGACTGGTCGGCGCCGGGGGCGTGGTGACCTGGGTGGACGAGGAGGGCGCCTGGGCCCAGGTGCAGGGCGCTTCCTGGCGGGTGCGCAGCCGCGAAGCGCTGGCGGCGGGAACGGCGGTGCGAGTCGAAAAGGTTGACGGACTGACGCTCGAGGTGAGTGCCGCCGGACAGCCACGGAGCTGACGATGTTCTTCGAAATGCAATTTGGCGTCGGGCTGGGGCTGCTGCTGGTCGTCGTGCTGGCGGTCTCGGCGCTGCGCGTGCTGCGCGAATACGAACGCGGGGTCGTGTTCCTGCTGGGTCGGTTCTGGCGCGTGAAAGGGCCGGGCCTGGTGCTGATCGTGCCCGGCGTGCAGCAGATGGTACGGGTGGACCTGCGGGTCGTCACGCTGGATGTGCCGCCGCAGGACGTGATCTCGCGCGACAACGTGTCGGTCAAGGTGAGCGCGGTCGTCTACTTCCGAGTGGTCGATCCGCAGAAGGCGATCATCCAGGTCGAGAGGTTTCTCACCGCCACCAGCCAGCTGGCACAGACCACGCTGCGCGCGGTGCTCGGAAAGCACGAACTCGATGAGATGCTGGCCGAGCGCGAGAAGTTGAACCTGGACGTGCAACGCATCCTCGACTCGCAGACCGACGCCTGGGGCATCAAGGTCACCAACGTCGAGATCAAGCACGTGGACCTGAACGAATCGATGGTACGGGCGATCGCGCGCCAGGCCGAGGCCGAGCGCGAGCGCCGTGC
>VBCK01000204.1 GCA_005882215.1 Betaproteobacteria bacterium
GAACCTGCCCGAAATCGGGATCCGGCTGAAGTGGGCGTTCGGGGTCAGCCTCATCACGGCCCTGCTTCTGCCGCTGGCGCTCGGACGCTGGTCGGGCCTGGCGGCCTTCGGGCTGTGGCTGGCGCTGTGGATTTTCGCCGCCACGATGGTCAATCTATGGTCGCGACTGCGCCCGCTGCCGGTTAGCGGCCTGGTCGCGCGCCTGCGTGCTTTGCCGCTCGGCTATCTGGGGATGCTGACCGCCCACGTGGGCGTGGCGGTGTTCATCACCGGAGTGACGCTGGTAAAGACCTACGAGTCGGAAAAGGACGTGCAGATGGACATCGGTGACACGGTCACGATGGGCCCCTACACGTTCAAGTTCAATGGCGTCACCAGTGGCGCGCGGGAGAACTACCTCTACGCGCGCGGCGCGTTCGAGGTGAGCCGGAATGGCCACGTGGTGACGACGATGTCTCCGGAGAAGCACCAGTTCGTTGTCTCGAAAGGTGAGCCCTCGACGGTCGCTGCGATCAACCGGGGCTTCACGCGGGATCTGTATGTTGCGCTGGGAGAGCAGGACGGGAGCAGCCCGACGGCCTGGGTCGTGCGCGTGTACTACAAGCCGTTCGTCGACTGGATCTGGGGTGGTTGCCTGGTGATGGCAATCGGCGGCGTACTCGCATTGAGCGACCGTCGCTACCGGTTCGCGCGCAGCACTGCCCGGGACGTCGCGGAGCCCACCCTGTCGGCGACGGCGCCTGCATAAAGGAAGTCGGGCCGTGCGCTACCTTCGCTATCTGATTCCACTGGCGGCCTTCGTGGTGCTGACCGGGTTCCTGATGAAGGGCCTGTGGATGGATCCACACACGGTGCCGTCGCCATTGATCGACAAGCCGGCGCCGGAATTCCGGTTGACGCAGGTCGCAGATCCCGGCAAGAGCATCGGGCGCGACGACATGCTCGGAAAGGTGTGGCTGCTGAACGTATGGGCCTCCTGGTGCGTGTCGTGCCGCGAGGAGCACCCGGTGCTGGTCGAGTTCGCCAAGACCGGTATGGTCCCGATCTACGGTCTGGACTACAAGGACACGCGCGACGAGGCGCTCAAGTGGCTGGAGCGGCTGGGCAACCCGTACCAGGCCTCGCTGTTCGATCCGGATGGCCGCGTCGGCATCGACTACGGCGTGTACGGCGTGCCCGAAACCTATGTGATCGACAGGACAGGAACGATCCGCTACAAGCAGATCGGGCCGATCACCCCCGAGATCCTGCACGACAAGATCGTTCCACTGCTCAGGAAGCTCAATGCGTAGGCGGCTGCTGGCGTGGTCGCTCGTCGTGCTGACGGCGCCATTTGCCGCGGGCGCGCGTGAGGCGCCCCCGGTCGGCCAGGATCCGGTCATCGAGCAGCGGATGATGGCACTCGCTGAAGAATTGCGATGCCTGGTCTGCCAGAACCAGACGCTGGCCGACTCGCACGCCGACCTGGCCGTCGATCTGCGGCAGGAAATAAGGGAGCTGATGCAGAAGGGCCAGTCCGATGAGCAGGTCAAACGCTACCTGGTGGCCCGTTACGGCGACTTCGTGCTGTACCGGCCGCCGCTGAAGTCCAGCACCTGGCTGCTCTGGTTCGGCCCCGCCGTGTTGCTGGTGGGCGGGCTTGCAACCCTGTACCTGGTGCTGCTGAGGCGCCGCCGCCTTCTGGCGGCCGAACCGCTGAACGAAGATCAGGAAAAGCGCGCGCTCGCTCTGCTATCCGAAGACGAGGGCCAGCCGTCATGACGATCTTTCTGCTGTGCGCCGTACTGCTGTTGGCGCTGGCCATCTCGTTCCTCGTGTCGCCGCTGCTGCGCGGCGGTACCCGCGCGACGGGGCGCGATCGTGCGATCGTCTCGCTGTATCGCGACCAGCTGCGCGAATTGAACGCCGATCGCGCCGCGGGCACGATCAGTGCCGAGCAGCTCGACAGCGGCCGTCGCGACCTCGAGCGGCGGCTGCTCGAGGACATCGGGCAGCCCTCTCTCACACCGGGAGTATCGCGTCCGGCCCGCTTGACCGCCGTCGGACTCGGAGCCTTCGTGCTGGTGGTTCCGATCGCGATGTATCTGGCGTTGGGTACACCGGCCGCAATCGGCCCGCTGCCGTCGGACTCGCAGGCCGCGGGCGGCACGCAGGAGGCTGAGGGCGGCGACAAGGCCGCGCCCCACCCGATCACGCCGGAGCAGGTGCAGGCGATGATCGACCAGCTCGCCAAGCGCCTGGAACAGAGTCCGAGCGACGGCGAGGGCTGGGCCATGCTGGCGCGTTCCTACAGTTACGTCCGCAAATTCCCGGAAGCGGTCAAGGCGTACCAAAAAGCGACCGAGCTGCTGCCCAATGACTCGCACCTGCTCGCCGACTATGCCGATGCGCTGGCGATGACCCAGGAAAGGCGCCTGGAGGGTGCGCCGATGAAGCTGATCCAGCGTGCTCTGGCGATCGACGCCAAGGACATCAAGGCGCTAGCGCTGGCGGGCAGCGAAGCATTCGATCGGCGCGACTACAAGGCCGCGATCGGCTACTGGGATCGTGCGCTGAAGGCGGGGCCACCGGATCCGCAGTTCGTCCAGCAGCTGCAGGCGGGTCTGAATGAAGCGCGCCGGCTCGCCGGCGGCGCCGCTCCTGCGCCTCCGATCGCCGAGGCAACCCCGCCGCGACAAGTCCCAGCGGTCCCAGCGGTCCCAGCGCCGGCTGCACGCGACCCGGCCGCCGCTGTCGCGAGCGGGCCCGCCGCGTCGGCGGCGAGTGTCAAAGGGCGGGTTGAGCTGGCGGCCACCCTGGCCGGCAAGGTGGCGCCGACCGATACTCTGTTCGTGTTTGCACGCGCAACCCAGGGTCCGCGAATGCCGCTGGCGCTGTTGAAACGGCAGGTAAAGGACCTGCCGCTCGAGTTCGCGCTCGACGACTCGATGTCGATGATGCCCACACTGAAACTGTCGAACTTCTCGTCGGTGGTGATCGGCGCGCGCGTCTCGAAAGCGGGCGATGCGATGCCCGCCAGCGGCGATTTGCAGGGCTTTAGCTCGCCGGTGAAGGTCGGAAGCTCCGGAGTCGACGTACGGATCGACCAGGTCGTTCCGTAGCAGGTTCGCTTCCTCTCGTTTTTGCCGGTCAAAGGAAAGAAAGGGCTGGGAGAGAGCTCCTCGCAGCCCCTTTGTTCGTGACTTGCTCAGGCGGCCGGCAGCGCTGCGGCGCTCGCGATCGGCGCGACCCGCTCTTCGACCAGCGCATGGCGCATGCATCGATAGATGGCCAGCGCCTCGAAACGCAGGCCGCGGCGGCCCTTCAGGCGGATCCTGATCTCGTCGGTGCCGGCCCGGACCGACACGTCCTGCGGGTGCAGCGAGGTCTCACCGCTCTGGCCGCAGATTCCGCGGCTGCATTCGGTCAGCGCCTGCAGCACGCGCTGATGCCGTCCAGCCACGCCGCTGACCTCGATGTGCACCTCGTCGCCCTGCTCCCTGACCTGCAACCGCATTTTTATCTCCAGCCCTGCCTGTCAATCGACTGCCCCACGTCGCTTTAACGTATCTGAATGATTATCGGATGACGCACGCAAACAATTGAGCGAAGTCGTGTCCTTTTGCGAATTATTGGGAAAAGCGCGTCACTTCGCGGCGTCGATCCGATCGGCGGATCGGGCGTGGTGCCGGGCGGCGGCTGGCCTCGTTGTTTGGGTGTTGAACGGTCAGGGTATTCGGGGTTTATCTGGGCGGCCATCCGGATTGGCACGACTCCATAGGGGCGGTGGATGCCGCCGTTTCACTGGGGACAATCGACCCCCCCTCCAGTCTTGAGCGGATTCGGCATGCCGCAAGGGCGGTTGCCGCCTGCATGTTGCACTGCACGGATCCGACAGGGTGCCGGCCGGATGCAAATCCGGGCCATTGCGCCGATGATCGAGCGTCTCGAACAGCCGATCCGCCGATGATGATCCGCGATGCAATACGTCCTCGCACTTGACCAGGGAACGACCAGTTCCCGCGCAATCCTGTTCGACCACCGCGGCCGCCCCGTGGCGACCGCGCAGCAGGAGCTTCACCAGTACTACCCGCAGCCGGGCTGGGTCGAGCACGACCCGAACGAGATCTGGTCGAGCCAGCTGAACTGCGCGCGGCGGGCGCTTGGTACGGCCGGCGTCGGCCCGCACCAGGTGGTCGCGCTCGGCATCGCGAACCAGCGTGAAACCACGGTGATTTGGGAGCGCAGCAGCGGGCGGCCGATCGCCCATGCGATCGTCTGGCAGGACCGGCGGACCGCCGGCGTCTGTGCGCACCTGCGCGAGCAGGGGCACGAGCCGGACTTGACCGCACGGACCGGCCTGCTGCTGGATCCGTATTTCTCGGCAACCAAGATCGCATGGCTGCTCGATCGCGTGGCGGGCGCACGGGCGCGGGCCGAGCGCGGCGAATTGGCCTTCGGCACGGTCGACAGCTGGCTGATCTGGAATCTGACCGGCGAACACGTCACGGACGTGAGCAACGCATCGCGCACGTCGCTGTTCAATCTGTCGGCGCTGGCCTGGGACGAGCATCTGCTGTCGCTGTTCGGGGTGCCCCGCTCGATCCTTCCGAGGGTAACCGCGTCAAGCCGGATCGTCGGCCGGGCGCGAGCCGATTTGCTGGGCGCCGAGATCGCGGTGGCGGGCAATGCCGGCGACCAGCAGGCTGCCACGTTCGGGCAGGCCTGCTTCGAACCCGGAATGGCCAAGAACACGTACGGCACCGGCTGCTTCCTGATGGCCAACACCGGGTCGAACCCGCACGGCTCGGCCAACCGGCTGCTGGCGACCGTCGGCTGGCAGCTCGGCGCGGCGCTGCCGACCTACCTGCTCGAGGGCAGCGTGTTCGTCGGTGGTGCGGTGGTTCAGTGGCTGCGCGATGGCCTTGAGCTGATCCGGGAGGCACGCGAGGTCGAAACGCTGGCGCGACAGGTCGAGGATTCCGGTGGCGTATTCCTGGTTCCTGCCTTTGCCGGGCTGGGCGCTCCGTACTGGGATTCCGACGCGCGCGGCGCGATCATCGGGCTGACTCGCGGCAGCACGCGGGCGCACCTGGCACGCGCCGCGCTCGAATCGATCGCGTTCCAGTCGGCCGAGCTGCTGGCCGCGATGCAGGACGACTGTGGCGGCGCGATTACGGAGCTTCGGGTCGACGGGGGTGCCGCCAGCAACGACCTGCTGATGCAGATGCAGGCCGATGCACTGGGCGTTCCGGTCGTGCGCCCGGCGGTTACCGAAACCACGGCGCTGGGGGCGGCCTATCTGGCGGGCCTGGCGGTCGGGTTCTGGGGTGGGGTGGACGAAATCTCATCGATGTGGGCCGTCGATCGCCGCTTCGAACCGGCGACGTCGGACGACGAGCGCCAGGAACGCCTTTTGAAGTGGCGGCGAGCGGTCGAGCGATCGCGGCATTGGGCGGGCTAAACTGCAAAGTGGCACTTATGCAGAACCTATCTACCTTGGATCGGCTGCTGGCTGCGGCGCAGCGCGCGCTCCAGACCGTCAGCGGGCAGTCGATCGCGAGCCGGCCGTATCCGCCGCTGGCGGTCACCGACGCGCCACCGGTGGCCCTGTCTGAATCGGAGCGCCGCCACGCCGCCGCGCTGATCCGGGTCGATCATGTCGGCGAAGTCTGTGCGCAGGCGCTGTACGAGGCACAGGCGCTCGGCGCCCGGCAGGAGCGGGTGCGGGCGGCGCTGGAACGTGCGTCGCGCGAGGAAGTCGATCACCTGGCATGGACCCGCAAGCGGCTCGAGGACCTCGGGGACCGAACGAGCCTGTTAAATGCCGTCTGGTACGCGGGCGCGTTTGCGATCGGCCTGCTGGCATCGCGCCTGGGCGATCGGCTCAGCCTCGGCTTCGTGGTCGAGACCGAGCGGCAGGTCGAACAGCACCTGCTGGGCCACTTGGAACGTCTGCCGGCCCAGGACCACGCCTCGCGCGCGATCGTCGCCCAGATGAGGGAAGACGAGCGCCGCCATGGCCTGGCCGCCACCGAGCTGGGCAGTGTGCAACTGCCGGCCCCCGCGCGCTGGGCGATGCGATTGGCCGCGCGCGTGATGACGACCACCGCGTACTACGTCTGATCGCAACCTACTGGTCTTCGACAATTTCGACCGTATAGGCAAACTGCGCGGTCTTCTCGAGCATCACCGAGGCGGAGCAGTACTTCTCGTGCGACAGGCGCGCGGCCCGCTCGACCACATCCTGCTTCAGGCCGCGTCCGCGCACGATGAACTGCATTTCGATCCGGGTGAAGACCTTCGGGTCATCGGCGGCGCGCTCCGCCTTCAGGACCACTTCGCATCCGCGTACGTCGTGACGGCCGCGCTTCAAAATCAGCACCACGTCGTACGCGCTACAACCGCCGGTGCCGGCCAGCAGCAACTCCATCGGGCGCGGTGCCAGGTTGCGGCCGCCGCCGTCGGGAGCTCCGTCCATGCAGACCAGATGGCCGCTGCCCGTTTCCGCGACGAACGCCATGCCGGAAGGGCCACCCCAGCGCACTGTGCATTCCATCGTTCGATCTCCGAGGGTGCCTACGAGGCTCTTGCCGCTGGTTGCCGGAAACAGATATACTTTAAAGCTTTTCCAGAGCGGAAAAAGACCGGGAAATGAACGGGAAGACATTTTCGGCCAAGCCGCACGAAGTGCGGCACGACTGGTATCTGGTCGATGCCAACCAGAAGATCCTGGGCCGCCTGGCCGCCCAGATCGCACTGCGCCTGCGCGGCAAGCACAAGCCCGAGTACACGCCTCACGTCGATACCGGCGACTACATCGTCGTGGTCAACGCGGCCAAGCTGCGCGTAACCGGCGCCAAGCCGACCGGCAAGGTCTATTACCGCCATTCGAGCTACCCGGGCGGTGTCTACGAGACGACGTTCGCGAAGATGCAGCAGCGCTTTCCCGGGCGCGTGCTGCAAAAGGCGGTCAAGGGGATGCTGCCCAAGGGTCCGCTCGGCTACGCGATGATCAAGAAGCTGAAAATCTACGCTGGCGGCGAGCATCCTCACTCGGCGCAGCAGCCGAAGGCACTGAGCGTATGAGCGGCCCTGACGGGGTTTGGAGAGCATTCGGATGATCGGCAAGCACAACTATGGCACCGGCCGCCGCAAGAGTTCGGTGGCGCGCGTGTTCCTGAAACGCGGCAAAGGCGACATCACGGTCAACGGTCGCGCGATCGACGAGTTCTTCCACCGCGAAACGGGCCGCATGATCGCGCGCCAGCCGCTCGCCTTGACCAACCATCTGACGACGTTCGACATCCAGATCAACGTGGACGGCGGTGGCGAGTCCGGTCAGGCCGGTGCCGTGCGCCACGGCATCACGCGCGCGCTGATCGATTACGACGAAACCCTCAAGCCGGTGCTGTCCAAGGCGGGCCTGGTCACGCGCGACGCGCGCGAGGTCGAGCGCAAGAAGGTCGGGCTCCGCAAGGCGCGCCGCCGCAAGCAGTTCTCCAAGCGCTAGCCGCGAAGAGCGGCTGCGCGGGCCGATTTTCGGTCTGCGGTGCCCGGTTTGTTCCTCGTATCGTGCCGCTGCTCGGTGCAACTCCGCTCCCCGCAGGCGGCGCCTTTGCGCCGGTTGACGCGCCGGTTTCCGACCCCACCACTCACGCGAGTTAATTAGTTCGGCCGGACGAACGCGGTTTCCGGCGGCGTTCGGCCGTCCTCCTGGCCGCCGCATATACTGCCAGGGTGGGGTTTTGCCCCTCAGGTGGCCGTTGATCCGTGCTTGGCCGGGCCGCGGCTGAAAATGGCCGGGTAAAGGTCCGGATTGGAGCCGTTCAGGCGAGGCTTGCCCGCGGTCTAATTCCGGCACTACGGAGCGAGCGGGTGAGCGCATCCAGATCTGGCGGAACAATTCGGGCGGGCATCGTCGGCGGCACCGGCTACACGGGCGCGGAGCTGCTGCGGTTGCTGGCACAGCATCCGGCGGTCGAACTCGTCGCGATCACCTCGCGCGGCGAGGCCGGCACCCCGGTGGACCGGCTTTTCACGTCGCTGCGCGGCCGCGTCGGGCTGACGTTCGTGGAGCCAGCCGCGGCACGCCTGGAACGCTGCGACGTGGTGTTCTTTGCGACCCCGCATGGCGTCGCGATGTCGCAGGCGCGAGAACTGCTTGCGGGCGGCGCGCGGATCATCGACCTGGGCGCCGATTTCAGGCTGCGCGACGCCGCCGAGTTCGAGCGCTGGTACCGAGTCCCGCACGCTTGCCCGGAACTGCTGGCCGAGGCGGTCTACGGCCTGCCCGAGACGGCACGCGAGGCGATCCTGCGGGCCCGCATCATTGCGATACCGGGCTGCTATCCGACGAGCGTGCTGCTGGGCCTGCTGCCGCTGGCCCGCCTCGAACGCGAGCGTGCCGGTGCGGTCGACTGGAACGGGCTGATCGCAGATTGCAAATCGGGTGTCAGCGGCGCAGGCCGCAAGGTCGAAGCGGAGCTGATGGCCGGCGAAGTGTCGGACAACTTTCGTGCGTACGGCCTGGCCGGGCACCGTCATCAGCCGGAGATCGAACAGCAGCTTCGGGCTGCGGCCGGCCGCGCGGTCCAGCTGACTTTCGTCCCCCACCTGGTGCCGATGATTCGCGGGATACATGCGACGCTGTACGTGCGACTCGAGGCGGCGGCCGAGCAGGATCTTCAGCAGCTGTATGAGCGCTTCTATCGCAATGAGCCGTTCGTGGACGTGATGCCGGCTGGAAGTTGCCCGGACACGCGCTCGGTGCGTGGCTCCAACGTCGCGCGGATCGCGGTGCATCGGCCGTCGAGGAATCTGGCGATCGTGCTGGTGGTCGAGGACAACCTGGTCAAGGGTGCGGCCGGGCAGGCGGTGCAGGCGATGAACATCGCGTTCGGCCGGCCGGAAAGCGAGGGTCTGACCCAGATCGCGCTGCTGCCATGACCGAAAGAGGCTGATACGTCGCATGCGGACGAAGCTGTGGATGAGGAACCTGTCAGTCAGCGCGCCGCGCGTGACGGTGCGCTCGACGTTTCCATGGCCGCTGCGGGCCTTGCTCGGATTTCTGGCGGCGGCGATGGCTGCGGCGGCCGGGGTGGCCATCTACGAATACGGCCGCGACTTCGCCGGCCCGGACCGGCGCGAGCTGGTGGTGCACAACGAGCAGTTGGCCGCCCAGCTGCGCGAGGCAGCCGCCGAGCGGGACCGCACTACAGCTCTGGCCAATTCGTACGAAGGAGAGTTGAAGGTCCAGCGCGCGGCGCAGGAGCAGCTGATGCAGCAGGTGCGGGCGCTGGAAGAAGAGACTACGCGCCTGAAGGACGACCTGGCCTTTTACGACAGCCTGCTGCCGGCCGGCAAGGCCGACAAGGGAATCGTGATCCGCAGCTTCCGGCTGCAGCCCGAGGACGAGCCGCAGTCGCAGCGGATGCGGTTCCGGCTGCTGATTCAGCAAAGCGGCAAGGCCGAACGGGATTTCGCCGGTTCGGTGCAATTGGAGGTCAGATTTACGCAGAAGGGTGGCAGCTTCATCTACGAGATTCCCGAGTCGGACGCGACGCCCGAGCGCACCAAGGCGTTCGAGTTGTCCTTTCGGCACTACCAACGGCTCGAGGGCACCTTCACGTTGCCGACCGGCGCGGTGGCCCAGTCGGTCCTGGTCCGCGTGCTGGCCGCCGGCGAGACGCAGACCCAGCAGAGTTTCAGTCTTTGAACATCGGCCCTTGGAGACATCGGCCGTTGACGTAAACGGAGGCAGGTATGTTTGGTAAGAAGGCAATCACGCAGGAGATCGGCAGCCTGATCGGTACCGGCACTACGGTGACCGGCGATTTGAGCTTTTCCGGTGGCCTGCGCGTCGACGGCGTCGTGCGTGGGGCGGTCCGGTGCAGCGAAGGCGAGAAGAGCGGAATCCTCGTCATCAGCGAGCACGGCACCATCGAGGGAGAGGTTCGCGCCAGCCACATCGTGGTGGCCGGCCGGATCCAGGGTCCGGTTCACGCGGCAGAGCTGATCGAACTGCAACCCAAGGCGCGCGTGCAGGGCGACGTTCAGTACCGCGCGCTGGAGATGCATCACGGCGCGGTGGTCGAGGGCTTGATGGTCCATATTCCGGCCGAGGGCCGGGTTGCGCCGTTGAAGCTGGCCGCCACCTCCACGCGGCCGGATATAATCCTTTCGAAATAGCTTAGAAATCATGGGGTTGGGACTATGCCCTGGCTGGCCCCATAATTCATGGTGACGAAATGCCTTCGGGAGCATCCAGATGAACGCCCCTGTCGAAACGCCCACCCACACGCACGCCCCTGTCGAGACGCCGGGGCCGCTGATCTTCTCGGACGCCGCCGCCGCAAAGGTGAAGCAGCTGATTGACGAGGAGGGCAATGACGCATTGAAGCTGCGCGTATTCGTGCAGGGCGGTGGCTGCTCGGGATTCCAGTACGGCTTCACATTCGATGAGGTCGTGAACGAGGACGACACGGCGATGGAGCGCAATGGCGTCACGCTGCTGATCGACTCGATGAGCTACCAGTACCTGGTCGGCGCCGAGATCGACTACAAGGAAGACATCGAGGGCGCACAGTTCGTGATCAAGAATCCGAACGCGACCACGACCTGCGGCTGCGGGTCGTCGTTCTCCGCGTAAGTCCAGAAGCCTCCAGAACGTCAACGGCGCCGGCTCGAACGCCGGCGAAAAAAAACGGGCGCCAGCGGCGCCCGTTTCGATTCGAGAGGCTTTTGCCGTCAGAAGCGGTGCACGATGCCGGCGTCGAAGCCGCGCGTACCCACACCGAACTCGTTCGACCCGGCACCGGAATCGGCGGAGGCGCCGGTCGGCGTCGGGTAGATCGTGCAGTGGCCTTTGTCGCGCTGGCTGATCGACGCGAAGTCGGCGTAGAAATTGGTGCGCTTGCTCAGGAAGTGCCGGCCGCCGATGCCCCACTTGCGGCAGCTGTCGGCGGCGGCGGTGTGGTCGGTGTAGTCGACGTACGAGGCGCGCACACTGTCATTCTCGGTGATCGGAACGTTGCCGCCGATCAGCCAGCTGCTCTGGTCCGACAGAGCGCCGCTGGTGGGCGTGCCGGCGGTGGTGTCGGTCTTCACGTGCTCCCAGTAGCCCGTGAGCTTGGCCACGCCGAAATCGTACGAGGCGCCGGCCACGTAGATATTGATCTTGTTATCGCACGGGCTGTTGTGCGCCGTGGCATGTTCATAGTTTAGCGTCACCGACAACGGACCCTGAACGTAGTTGGGCTGGATTACCCACAGGCGGGTGTCATACGTACCGCTGGCGCTGGCGGGGCAGTTGGTGCTGTTGCCGCCGCTGCCATTGCCAGCCACTTCCTGGCCGATCAGGCTGCTTGTGTAGGCCAGCACCGCGTACAGGCCTTCGAAGTTCGGCGTGATGTACGCGATCGCGTTGTCGGCACGGGTC
>VBCK01000205.1 GCA_005882215.1 Betaproteobacteria bacterium
GGCGTCCGGGCCGCCGAAGTTGAAGTGCCACAACGCGGGCAGGCGCACGATCTGGTTCCACGGCGGGATGCCGGGCACCGGCGAGTCCATCACGACCAGGCGGCTTGTCTTGTCCGGATAGCGCGCCGCGTAGGCATACGCGACCATCGTGCCGATGTCGTGGCCCACGACAGATCCAGCTCTTGCTCGTGCTCAGGGAGCCGGCGAGCACCTTGCCGCCGGAAAGCAGCATCGTCGGCACGTCGCCGTACTGCGACTCGGGGTGGTGAGCGTCTGCGCCGAGGCGTGTTCACCAGCGTGTCCGAGCTGGTCAAAGCCATCGACGAGTACGTCGCTCATCACAACAAAGAACCCAAGCCGTTCCAAACAGAACGCAACACTACACTAGCCACGAACAGCTTGGATCGCTCGACGTTGGACACGGGGATGATGTCGACCTCGAGCTTCATGTCGACTCTCGTTGCGCTTGCATCATGCTTCTGTTGTTTCATGCTGGTGCCTGTTTGACTCATGTGATTGTCCCTTCACTGGTTGAACGTCACTTCGCTGAGATCGATTGAAGGCATCAGGCATTTCCAAGATCGGCCGCCGGTCGGGTCGACGAGCCTGCAGAGGCGACCGGCCGTTCAGGCCGGCCGCCTGCTGCGGCGACATCAGTCCGTACTGATGATTCACCGCCTGCTTCATCACGGCTTTCGTGCGGGCCTCAGCCGGGCACCTTGGCGCCGAGCACGTCGATGCGTTCGATCGACGGCGCCTGCGCCAGCAGCTTGGACGCGTTCGCCCCCAGCGCCTGCGCGATCGGCCCGTTGAGGTGGGCCTGGCGGCCGGCTTCGTCGGCGAAGGCATCGAAAACGCCGAAGGTGGACGGGCCGAGCTGCAGGGCGAGCCACACCGGGGTGGTGCCTTCCTGCTGCGCCAGGCCGAGGCCGGCCTGCAGGAACTGGGCGACCTCCTTCTCCTTGCCGGGTTTGGCTTCGAGGCGGACAAACAATGCATGCTTGATCATGTTGACTCCAAGTTGAGGTGAATCGGGATCCGCAGAGTAGGCTAGGAGCGCCTCTGCCTAGGGTGAAACAGTGCTCGCCTGCCTCGGAGCGTTGCTCGTGTGGCCATTCATGTTGTCCGGGCCCGAACTTGCTGAACCCGCCTGGCTGCGCCTCGCGAACGAGACGCCATATGCGCCGGTTCGCACGACCGGCAGCGGGTCGTCGGAGAGCTCGATACCGTCGGTGAGACTCGTGGGCATGAACAGCAGCTTCGTCTCCGCCTCCAAGCTGTTGGGCACCGCCTTGTTCAGTGTCAGCACGCCGAGCTCGACGACCTTGCGATCATCAGGCCAAGGCTGGCTCCCATCCTTGGTCTGCTCGCCGGGCTCGGCCAATTGCGCCTTCAAGTGAAAGACCACCGGCTTTCGCGCGATCCGCTTGGTCAGTTCGTCGGACAGAAAGTCGGATGACTGCTTGGCAGCCTCTTCCGGCGTAAGGTGCACCAGCTTCTCGGGCACCAGCAGATAGCGCACTGCCTGCCTTTGGCCAGTCTTGCTGACGAAGATGAAAGCATTAATGCCGTGATACTCCTCGTCCGCATAGCTGTCGGGCGTTGCGGCCGTCCCGAACGCCTTCGGCGCATTCGGATGGCTGGCGAAGAACTGTTCCAGTTTCGTCGGCTTGGGGGCATCGGGTGGGCTCGCGACGATGGCCGCCAGCAGATCACGAAAGTCCTCTCCGGTCCCTGCCGGGAAGAACTTGAACGAGTTGGTCACCATGTCGGTGTCCGCTCCGCCGGGCAGATGGTATTTGATGGCCATGCCATGGGGGTTTGCAGCGGGCGAGCCGTCCGCCACATTCGGCATCCCACTGCCATCAGAGAAGCGCACGGTAACCGGAATGGTGCGGCCGTTGAATAGTTTCGCGTGGCTGAGCTGGGCAGCTTCGGGCGAGGCCTTGAAGCTGCCTTCCACCACAACGCCTTTCGCGTGGAAGGCGCGGAACCCCGGATGCACGCCGTTCAGCTTGTTCGCCAAATCGACGATCTGCGCCGTAACTGGTGGGTCGTCTGCGGTGGCCGCCGCGGAAGCCAGCAGAAGTGGTACATAGGCCAAGGACTTCACCAGGCGTCTTGCACAAGAGCCTGCCTCCTCCAAAATGGCCATTGCAATGTTCTGCGCGGTCTTAACCAAGTGGGTCATGCCGAAATCCTCCTGTGAAGGTGTTTCATTGCGGGTTACTCGGCGAGCATGGCTTGTTTCACGAGTAGGTGTCCATTGCTTATGGGCCCTTCGTCCGCCTGAGCATTGCACCATCGGCGCGAACGCGGCGCGATTGGACGATGGTGTCGATCGACACCTTGGTATTGGTGCCGGTACCAATGTCCAATAATCGAATTACAGCTCCCGACTAGAGCTGGTGGCGCGCGGGCTATCGGATGGGTTGTGCACCCCGAGCAACGGGAACTGGACCAGCAGGTCGGCGTGTGGCTTGATCCCCTGAGAGGTGATCCGCCCGTGGGTCAAGAAGGTCACGCGGACGGAGACCGCGTCAGGAGGCTCAGCGCCCAAGCTGTCCCACGTAATATCCCAATCGATTTTCTGCATCGCCAGGTTTGTGAAAGCCTCGCTCCATCAACGTCTTGATCCTCTCCTGCGCGGCTGGTCGTACCATCGAAGCAAGGCACGCATCCCACCCGGCTGCGATTTCGACATCAGGCGGCAAACTAGCAGCGTTGACGAGGCGCTTGGTCTCAATGATTGCCCGCTTGTCGAACGAGGCAATCCGGGTCGCAAGCGCATCGACAAACCCGTCAAGGTCAGCATCCGGCAGCGACCGATTCACATAGCCGTAGAGCTCGGCTAAGTCGCCTCGCATGTCGTCTGCGCCTAAAAGCACTTCCAAGGCGCGTCCCCTTCCCATGAGCCGCGGCAGTCGCGCCATGGGTCCGCCGCCAGGTACCAGACCAACACCGACTTCCCACTGCGACAGGACGGCCTTTTCGCGACTCGCAAAACGCATGTCGCTGGCAAGTGCAAGCTCACTGCCAACACCAGTCGCTCGCCCCCGAATCAACGCTATCGATACAACAGGTGCACGACTCAAGCGCACGAGCATATCCGGCAACGGTTGCAGGCCGGTGGGGCCTGGAGGTAGGCCGGTCAGATCCTCGAGCCTTGCAAGGAAGTCGTAATGAGTCAGGAAGAAACCTTCAACGGCGCTGTCAAAAACCACGACTTTCACGTGCTGGTCAGTCTCGAGTGCCGTGATGATCTCGTTTAATTGCGGAATGGTCTCCGGACCGAAGATGTTGAGCGGCGGGTGGTCAAATGTGACCTGCCAATACGTAGGCGAGCGCCGCGCCAGGCGTATCTCCGCTGCTTTTGTTGCCGCGTAATTCTCACTCATCATGTTTTCATCTCCTTTACTATCTCGGTCTCATTTGGTCCAGCCTTGCTGTCGTTTCTCCGTCCCGCACAGTTTCGTCACGCTGCTCTATGCGGCGGCCCCACGTAGGGGAACTCGGGTAGCAAATCGCCATGAGGCCCAACTTTGTCTTCGGTCACCTTCCCATTTGTGAAAATGCGCATAAAAATATCGAACGCATCGTCAGTGAGGGTTCGGCCGTTATCGGGAAAGGACGCCGGGCGCGTAGGGTCGTAAGGCATAACATCTGGGAGCAATGTCCCTGCGACCCGCTTCGCCTCAGCCGGCGGATATCCACCCGTATGCTCCAGAGCGTGCGCGAAGGCGGCAAGAAAACGCCCATCGTCCGCCGGTTCACCCGCGAGATAGGCACCTCTTTCCTCGACAAGCAAGACAGCTTGCGCCGGCCGCGCTCCCCGCTCCGCCTGGACCCAGCCGCCGCCATGGCCTGGCACAAGCGTGCGCGCCCACAGACGAAGCTCTGTCGCCCCCAAAGCAGAGTTGGGTACTTCAAGAGCGATGCTGCAGACGTCTTTGTCGCCGAAGAAATCGTCACCCGTGAACTGCAGGTTGTTCTTCGCGCCTTCCACGTCGCAGAAGAAAGGGTCGCTACGCCAGCCGGCAAAGAAGCGATAATCACCTGCCTCGGTCACCCTCGCCTCCCGCCCTGTTGAAACCGGTGCCCCCTCGACGATAACCTGCCCGACACCGCCGGTACCGGCGGCTTGCGGGCCGTCAACTCGGTGGAGGGTTGCGGTTTGTGCGCCGTCCTCGAAGGGCGAGAAGCGCACCTGGTACGCGATATCGGCAATCGCATCACCATCCGTGTCGATCTTGAGCTCGTACATCGCTCCGGGCGCGAAAGGCTCGAAGGTAGTGGGCCCGGGAGGGTTTTCGGCGGCAGACGGGTGCACGTCCATAATCAGAATTGATTTCCCGGCGTCTCCCGGCTTGGGGAAGGCATACAGATCAGTGAAGTCCAGCCGCGGGTCCCCAAGGGGAAAGCCGAAGTCAGGGCCAGAATAGTGATGCGACATGGAATAGTCCTCGTCTTGTGGCTCTAACGTCTTCAAGTTTGGCGTTGCGCATATCTTGCCGCGGTTGTCCCAGCCACTGCGCTCGCGAAACGCTGGGTCGATCTTGTCGTGATCGTCAAGACACGCTCCGTTCAGAGGCCAATTCCCCCGTCAGGAATTGCGCGCGGCCGTTCCCGAAGGACCAATCCTCGTCGGTAGTCGTGACGATCGACACGACGACGTCGGACGGTGACAGGCCGCATGTCACTTCCAACTCATGGCAGAGCACCTGGTAGAAGGTCTCCTTCGCCTTCCACTCACGCGGCCTTGTCGTGACTTGGATGACGACGCAGCTGCGCGTCCGCGTGATGCCGAGTCCCGTGTCCTCCACGAAAAACTGCGACGGTGGATGCTCATGAACGATTTGGTACCGGTCACGCGCCGGAATCTTGAGGGCGGCGATCAGCGCGCGATGCGTCGCGTCAAGCAGCGCTTTGATCTGATCGGGGCTGCGGCCTTCGATCATGTCGATTCGAATCAGAGGCATTTGCATCGCCCTCCAGTCAGTAGCCAGCGCAGTCAAACCTCTTGTCGATCTCTTTCACGGCGAACTGGCCGCTCTGGCCGCCTTTTCTATCAGCGACGCAACCTCTTTGGGATGCGAGAGATATATGGCATGGCTTCCAGGGATCTCGATTGTTTCTGACTTGGCTCTGCGGCTCATGAATCGCTCGAGGTCCGGATTGATCATACGATCCTGGCGTGCGATGACAGCGTAGCTCGGCTTCTGCGACCACGCCGCGACCTTAACCTTGACGTCAAAGATCTCGGACGAGATTGGCACTTGGGAGATAGCCATGAAATTTGCAACCGGCTTTGCCACGTCAGCGGCGAAGTCCTCAGGGAACGCCTCCGGCTTCACTTGGAGGAATCCTCCCCCGGCGGGGACGACGCTATGGTTCGCAGGCGGGTTCTTGCTCTGCAGCGCGCCGGCACTTTCCCCGACTTCCGGCTCAAAGGCGGCCACGTAAACCAGGCTCCGAACGGACGGATGATCTCCAGCTTCGGAAATGATCATTCCAGCGTAACTATGGCCGACGAGTACGCATGGCCCCGATCGATCGAGCACAAGACGCGTGGCGGCGACGTCGGCCTCGAAGGTTGTTTCCGGTTCCTGAACGACATACACGGTGTAGCCGTCGTGTTCGAGAATGTCTGCAACGGACTTCCAGCCGGAACCGTCGGCGAACGCGCCATGGACAACAACAACATTCTTGACCGCAGCATGAGCCAAGGATGTCAAGGTGATGCCGAGTATGGTAAGGGCAAGCGGTAAGGTTTTCATCTGATGCCTCATTGATCGCTAGAGTGGTAACCGATGAAACCACACGGGCTGTGGCCGTGCAATCGCACCATGGTATTGGCGAATGCTTGCCCCGCTGAGTCGATCGAGCAGCTGCTGCAGCGCCTCGACTCCGCGATCGCCGTCGTCAAACATTGCACGCCAAGTTCAGCCGGCGCCGTAGAAAAATTGCTCCAGCGCAATCTTGCCGTCTCGCACTTGGTACACGCAGACCTCGTCCAAGTTCACTCGTCCGCCGCCCTTGGCGGTTGCGTCGATGGTGAGGACAGCGGTAATCCAATCTCCCGCGACGAGAGGATCACTCATAGTGATGCCGTTCACTTTTTCGAGCCCTGCTTTGAACTGACGCTTTTTGTCGTAGATGGCCTGCATGCCTTTGACATTGCCCACTTCACCGAGAGTCAACCCCTCCGGCTCGATGCTGACTGCATCATCCGCGTAGAGCTCCCCTTGCGCCTGTTCGAACTCTCCCTGACGACAAAGCTCGACAAGGCGTGTGGCAATGGCCTCGACATTCATGAGTCTTCTCCGATCGTATAAGAGTCAAAGTCAGCAAAGATGCGGACCTCAGCGTCTCTCGATCAGACGCATCCGGTGAGTCATCTGTCGGATCGCTTGAAGGGTTGAACACTAGATCCGCGAGCGAATTACATCACCGGCTTGGGCACAAGACTATTAGACGATGGTGTTGGCTGATACCTTCGTATCGGCCAGTGGCAGATCAGAAATTGTCCGCTCAGATCGGTCCTGTCGCGATGACCATTCCTTACTTCTACGATCGGCTGGTCGAGCAGCGCAACCGCTCGGCTGACACGAAAGTACCACCGATACCATCGTCCAATTGTCTCGCCTCGACGCCTCTGGTGTGATCGCTGCGTTCCGACCGGTTTAGCCGATCCGATGGGAGATATCGATGAGCGAAGAAATCAGCCGTGATCGGCGTCGGTATTCGGGCGCCGCGGTCAAGGGCCCTCCCGCGGCTGAGCTCGTCATGATCGGCGCTGCACATGCGCAATCCGGGACGGCACCCAAGCGGTGGTCGACGTCGACGGCTACTGACCGGCGCCCCTTGATCATGAGCACAAACCGCCTCCTGCTCGCCGCAGTACTGGCTTGCGCAATCGGGGCCCCCTGATCCTTGAGAAGAACGGCGTTCCCCGAATGAGTGAGCTCGAAAGCATACTTCGCGCATACGAGAGAGCCTCGCGGGCTGGCCGTGTTGCCGCGCTCGCAAGCGTGGTCGGCGTCCGCGGCTCCACGTACCGTCGCATCGGTGCCCACATGCTCATTACCGAGGACGGCGAGGTCACCGGCGCGATCAGTGGTGGCTGTCTGGAGCGGGATGTGCGCCGTCACGCCATGTGGGTCATGCAGTCCGGAAGTCCGAAGCGTCTCGTGTATGACTCGACCGGCGATGATGATGATGCAGAAGATACCTTTTCGCTTGGCTGCAACGGCGTCGTCGAGGTTCTGGTCGAGCGGTTGCTGCCGACTGATTCGTATATGGCATTTCTCGCCGCCTGGATGCGCGCATCGGAATCCGCAGTCGTGATGACCGTTCTCGCGAGCGGACCCGGTGCCGGGATCGGGACAGGCGACCGCCTCGTCTGGTGCCCAGGCAAGGAGCCAATCACGCTAGGTGGTATCGGGGATGTCGAGCAGGTTCGGGCGCTGGCGCTGAGTGCTCAGAGTGTCTTCGCGTCGGGAATATCCTCGATGAGGACATTTGACACGGGCGCCGGGCCGCTGGCCGTCTGCTTTGAGGTCATCGAACCGTCACCAAGGCTGGCGATCTTCGGGGGCGGGCACGATGCGGTACCCGTCGCAGAAATGGCCAAAGCGCTGGGGACGAAGGTTATCGTGGTCGATCCCCGTCCTGGCCAGGCCACGCGGACCAGATTCCCGGCCGCTGACCGACTGATAGCGGAGGAGCCGCAGGTCGCAGTCGACTTGCTCGAGCTCGACGGCAACTCGCTGGCGGTGGTGATGAACCACAACTACCGCCGGGACCTTGCAGCGCTGGGAGCACTGCTGCCGACGTCCATCCGATATCTCGGCGTTCTCGGGCCCAAGCGGAGAACCGCACGAATGCTGGCGGATCTTGCGGCCCGTGGCGTCGTTGCCACCGACACGCAGTTGGCGCGGCTGTACAGCCCGGTGGGTCTCGACATAGGGGCCGAGACGCCCGGCGAGGTCGCGCTCGCGATCGTCGCCGAAATGAAGGCGGTTTTGGCCGACCGCCGCGGCGGCTCGTCGCGCGAACGGCGAGGGACGCTGCACGAGCGCACGGATCCGATGCGTGATTCGCCGCGCCTGATGGCGCAGCGCCTCGAATTCTCCAGGGCGGCGGCATGATCGCCCCGAGCCTTTCTGTCAGGAGCTGACGCATGGCTTACACGCTCAATGTCAATGGCACACGCCATACCGTCGATGTCGACGGCGATACACCGTTGCTATGGGTCTTGCGCGACGTGCTTGGCATGAGCGGCACGAAGTTCGGCTGCGGCATGGCTCTGTGCGGCGCCTGCACAGTCCATCTGAACGGAGCCGCTATCCGCTCGTGCGTGACACCCGTCGAGAGCGTCGGCGGCGCGAGGATCACGACGATCGAAGCAATCGGCAACACGGCTGCCGGCCGGAAGATTCAAAAGGCCTGGCTGGATCTGGAGGTGGTGCAGTGCGGCTACTGCCAGTCCGGCCAGATCATGTCCGCGTCGGCGCTGCTGGCGGGCAATCCCCATCCGGACGACGCCGCCATCGACGCTGCAATGTCCGGGAACATCTGCCGCTGCGGCACCTACCTGCGCATTCGCGAAGCCATCAAGCACGCCACGAAGTCGCCTGCCGCGGGCCAGAAGGAGGGCTGACGATGCCTACTGATCGGCTTGAGTCTGTCGCCACCGACGGCCCTTACGATACGCGCGCGATCGGCGTCTCCCGCCGAGCCTTTCTCAAGGCAGGTGTCGCCGGCGGCGGATTCGTGCTTGGCTTTGGCCTACCCGCGTTCCTCGGCGATGCCGCAGCGGCGACGTCCGGCAGCTTCGAACCCAATGCTTTCATCCGGATCGGCAGCCACGGGTCGGTGACACTGACGATGCCGCAGGTGGAAATGGGTCAGGGTACCTACACGTCCATGTCCATGCTTATCGCGGAAGAGTTGGAGGTGGCCCTGAGTCAGGTGCGGCTGGAGCATGCGCCGCCCGATATAAAGCGCTACGGCAACCCGCTGCTAGCCGGCGACCAGATAACAGGCGGATCGACCTCGATACGGGCGTTCTGGGAGCCGATGCGGCAGGCGGGCGCGGCGGCCAGGGTCATGCTGATCAGTGCGGCAGCCAAGCGATGGCAGGTGGATCCGTCAGCGTGTCACGCAGAACGAGGCGAAGTGGTTCATACGGCGAGCGGGCGCAGGATCAAGTACGGGGCGCTTGCCGCCGATGCGGCGCGGATGCCCGTGCCCGAGAAGGTCGCACTCAAGCGGCCGGAAGAATTCAAGCTGATTGGCACGCCGGCCAAGCGCCTGGATACGCCCGCAAAGGTTAACGGAAAGGCGGTCTACGGGATCGACGTCAGGCCGCCCGGGCTGAAGATCGCAACGCTCGCCCAGTCGCCGGTCTTCGGCGGGCGGCTGAAAAGTGTCGACGAAACCGCGGCCCGGTCGGTGAAGGGCGTGCGCCAGGTCGTTCGGCTGGACGATGCGGTCGCCGTCGTGGCCGATCACATGGGGGCGGCGAAAAAAGGCCTGGCCGCCCTGGTCATTGAGTGGGACAACGGGCCCAACGCCGCGCTCGGTACCGAGGATATTGTGCGCGCACTGGAGCAAGGAACGCTCGGCGTCGGCGCGGTCGCGCAAAACGTCGGCGATATCGACAAGGCGATCGCGGGAGCCACGACGAAGATCGATGCGATCTACCAGGTTCCGTTTCTCGCGCACGCCGCCATGGAGCCAATGAACTGCACGGTCCACGTTCGCAAGGACGGCTGCGAGGTCTGGGTTGGCACCCAGGTCGTCGCACGGGCCCAGGCGACGGCCGCAAAGACCACCGGACTGCCGTTGGACAAGGTCGTCGTCCACAATCACCTGATCGGCGGAGGCTTCGGGCGCCGCCTCGAGATCGACGGAGTCGCCCGCGCGGTCCAGATCGCGATGCAGGTCGACGGTCCGGTCAAGGTGATCTGGTCCCGCGAGGAAGATATCCAGCATGACATGTACCGGCCGTACTTTGTCGACCGGATGTCTGCCGGTCTCGACGAGGGGGGCATGCCGGTGGCCTGGAGCCACCGCTTCGCCGGCTCCTCGATACTCGCCCGGTTTCTGCCCCAGGCGTTCAACAATGGCCTCGACCCCGACACGACCGACGGCGCGATCAATCTGCCCTACGCCCTTCCGAACGCCCACGTTGAATATTTGCGGATGGAGCCCCCGGGGATTCCGACCGCCTTCTGGCGCAGTGTCGGGCCGTCACACAACGTGTTTGTCGTCGAGAGCTTCATAGATGAGTTGGCGGCTGCGGCGAAGAAGGATCCGGTCGACTACCGGCTGGCGCTCCTAGCCGGATCGCCTCGCGCCAAGGCTGTCCTTCGGCTCGCTGCGGAAAAGGCGGGCTGGGGACGACCGCTTCCGAAGGGACGGGGCCGAGGTGTTGCCACGCAGTTCGTGTTCGGGACCTACCTGGCGGAGGTGGCTGAGGTCGAAGTCTCTAAAGACGGTGAGATCCGCGTCCAACGCGTTGTCTGCGCGGTCGATTGCGGCTTGGTCGTCAATCCCGACACCGTTCAGGCGCAGGTGCAGAGTGCCGTGGTCTTCGGGATCTCGGCCGCGCTGTTCGGAAAGATCACGCTGAAGGATGGCCGAGTCGAACAGAGCAACTTCGACACGTACCGGGCCCTGCGGATGAGCGAAACACCGCCCATCGAGGTGCATATTGTTCGGAACACCGAAGCTCCCGGCGGGATGGGTGAGCCGGGAACATCGGCCATTGTGCCCGCCGTCGTGAACGCGATATTCGCCGCCACCGGCAGGCGCCTGCGCAAGCTGCCCGCTGATCCATTGGAGCTTAGGGATGCGTAAACCGGTCGCCGTCCAACGGCGGTCACGTAATGGGTCCTGCGTATGAGGTGAATCGCACGCCCGTCCGATTTGACCCCGCGTCCGACACGTTCACGCCCGACGGGAGCGGGCTCAATTGCGGGTGCGCGTGCCAGACCGGGAGGAGATTGGCGTCAATCCAAGGGAACTTCGGCGGCTCGGCGTGGACGGCGGCCGCGGCCTCGTTCTCGGTGTTCACGATCGGTGCCATTTTCCCGGTCATTCCGTTCTTCATGCTGCACGGACAGGCAGCAGTGATCGCAAGTGTGGCACTAAGCGGCTTGGCGCTCTACGCGTCGGGAGCGGTGACGAGCATTTTCACCGGCCGCAGCCTGATTTTGTCCGGGCTGCGCCAACTGGCCATTGGGCTTACCGCGGCGGCGGTTACCTACAGTTTGGGCCGGCTCCTTAGGGTTTCGATTGCTTAGTGCTGGGCTCATGCTTCGCGCTAAGCGGTCGGCTGGCCTGTGGACAGGCGGACAAACTGGCGGACCGGACAAGATGCGGTTTGAAGAATGAGACT
>VBCK01000130.1 GCA_005882215.1 Betaproteobacteria bacterium
TCCCATCTCATCGGCAGACGATTCGTGAAGATCGAATGACGCCCCATCTAGCTTGGTGAATACCTCGCGTTGCACCTGCGTGCCAACCCCGACGTCGCGAGAGGAGGTTGGGCACGATCAAGAAGGGTGGCGCGCCTCATTGACGCGGCGTTCCGGCGGAGGACATCTTCGGGACGACCTGATGCGGGTGGTCTTTTCGCCCGAGGCCCGCCAGGAGTTCGAGGAAGCCGAGCGCTATTACGAGCGGCAAGTTCCAGGTCTCGGCGCGCGCTTTCGCACGGAAGTTCGTTCTGCGCTGCCACGAATCCGAGCCTGGCCGCTGTCCTGTCCATGCGAGCGCGGCGACATACGGCGCGTGACAATGACCCGTCGTCCCACCGGGGACGTTGCTCCTCCGGCGTTACAACGAAGTGTGCTGCTGTTCGCCGAACAGTCGGGTGCCCGGCCGCAGCAGATGCTCGTCTCGGACCCGGCGCAGCAAGCCGATCCGGTCGAAGAATTCCAGGATCTGGATCGCCCGCTTGCGCCCCAGACCGGTCGCATCACGAAACTGCGCCGCGCGCACGACGCGGTCGCGTTGAGCGATCTCGCGCGCGGTTGCCGCCAGTTTCTCGACGGCGCATCGATGCATGTACAGATCCTTCACCACCTGGAACACCGCGCCGAGCTGCGCCTGGCGCGCCAGCGCACTCCGAACCACGGCCTCGGGTTGCTTCAGGTCGCGTGCCAGGTCGCGCACCCAGGGCGGGTCCAAATCGCCCGCCTGCAGCAGCGGCAACAAATGCTGCGCGAGCTGCTGCTCTTTTTCCGACAGGCGCACCGCGTGCTCCGGAAGCTGCAGGAACGCACCCTGCCGGACGATCCGCCCTTGCGACAGCAGCGTCTCGATTGCCTGATCCGCAACGGCGACATCGGCCCGCGGCAACGCGATCCGTTTCAGCCGGCCCGCCTCCACGCCGACCGAATCGGGCTCCCGAAGGTGCAGCTGCCCAAGCGCCCCCAGCAAGGACTGCTGCACCGCGCCCCATCGGGATGCGTCGAACAGCCAGGTCCCCTCGGCTGCGCCGATCCGTACCGAGGTCTCGGGCAGGATCGGCTCCATCGCGGTCAGCACCCAGGCCCGCCGAAAGCGGCTCGCAGCGACACCGAACGGCGCAGCCCGAAGCAGTGCTTCGATCCGCTGCCCGTCGTCGGCCGATTCGAGCGCCGACAGCTGCGCCAGCCGTTCCGGCGTTTTCCGATAACGCGCCGGTGCCCATGGGTCCAGCACTTCGCCTCCGGCAATCGTGCGAGCCGCGGCCGCGTCCCGCAGCACGACGCGGTCACCCCGCCAGGCGCCGATCTTGTGACGCAGCACCAACTGGACCGGGCCACTGGCGCCCGGCAGCAGCGGATCCGATTGCAGCAGCGCGACCCGCGCCAGCACATCGACCGCCCCTACGTGCACATGCACGTCGGCGCCCGACCGCAGAGCCAACGCCTGGCCGCGCCACACGGTGATCAGCGCATCGAGGCGGTCGGTCGCCAGCGCGACGCTCGGGTCACACACCCATTGGCCGCGCTCGATCTCGTCGCGGCCCAATGCGGCCAGGTTCAACGCACAACGTTGCCCGGCGCGCGCACTGTCGGATGGCCGGTTCTGCGCGTGGATGCTGCGCACCCTCGCCTGCCGGTCGGTCGGAACGATCTGAACCAGGTCCCCCGGTGAGATCGCCCCCGAAAATACGCTGCCGGTCACGACGGTGCCTACGCCCGCCAACGTGAAGACCCGATCGACCGCCAGCCGGAATGCCTGGCCCGTATCGTTGAGCCTCGCCGTTCGCGCCGCCAGTTCGATCAGCCACTGACGCAGCGGCTCGACTCCGTCGCCGCTTGCTGCGGCGGTCCGGAACAGCGGCGTGTGCGCCAACGGGGTCTCGCGCACCAGCTCAGCGATCTGCGCGCCGACCTCCTCGATTCGGGCCAGCGTGACCAGATCGCATTTGGTCAAGACCACCGCGCCCGATCGGATCCCGAGCAACGACGCGATCGCCAGGTGCTCGCGTGTCTGGGGCATCACGCCGTCGTCGGCCGCCACCACCAGCAGCACCGCATCGATTCCGGTCGCGCCGGCCAGCATCGTGTGCACGAGCCGCTCATGCCCGGGGACGTCGACCAACCCGATCGGCGGGCCGTCCGGAGCCGGCAGAAAAGCGTAACCGAGCTCGATCGAGATGCCGCGCCGCTTTTCTTCCGGCAGACGATCCGTATCCACGCCGGTCAAGGCGCGCACCAGCGTCGTCTTGCCGTGATCGATGTGGCCGGCGGTACCGACAATCACCTGCCGAGTACCTGGGCGAGTGCAGGCAGCTGCGCCAGCAACACCGCAGGATCCTCCAGACATCGAAGATCCAGCTGCAGCGCATCGTCGCCGATGCGCCCGATCACCGGCTCAGGCAGCGCGCGCAGCGCCGCTGCCAGCTCGTTCAACGCAGCGCCCGAGCCCTTGCGCCGTGCCTGCTGCAGGGTGATCCTGAGGCCAGCCGAGGGCAGCCGCTCAACCGGCAGCGACCCGGATCCGATCTGGCTCGCCATGTCGGCGACCTCGGCCGCGTAGCGCGGCGCCAGCGCGCGACGCATCGGTTCGACCAATTGCTCGGCGATCGCACGGATCGATGCCTGCGAACGGCACAGCAGCCTGAGCGCCGGCAGCCGCTGCGACAGCTTCTCCGGCTCCAGGTAAAGGCGCAACGTGGCCTCCAGCGCAGCCAACGGCAGCTTTGAAATGCGCAGCGCGCGTTTCAGCGGATTGGCGCGGATCCGTGCGATCGCTTCCTTGCGTCCGACGATCAGTCCGGCCTGTGGCCCGCCGAGCAGTTTGTCGCCGGAAAACGTGACGACGTCGCAGCCCGCCTCGATCATCTCGCGCGGCAACGGCTCGCGCGGAAGCCCGTAGTTCGAAAGATCCACCAGCGAGCCGCTGCCCAGATCACAGGCGAGCAGGACACCGGATGCTCGCGTCAGCGGCGCCAGCTCACGTTCGCTGACGCTCGAGGTGAAACCCTGGATCGAGTAGTTGCTGGTGTGCACCTTCATCACCAGCGCGGTGCGCTCGCCGATCGCACGCCGGTAGTCGGCCAGGTGCGTCCCGTTGGTGGTCCCGACTTCGACCAGCCGTGCGCCGGCGGCCCGCATCACGTCGGGCATCCGGAACGACCCTCCGATCTCGACCAGCTCGCCGCGCGAAACGATCACCTGCCTGGCGCGCGCGAGCGCGGCCAGCGTCAGCAACACAGCGCCCGCGTTGTTGTTGACAACCGTGGCAGCCTCGGCGCCGGTCAGCTCGCGCAACAGGGGCTCCACCAGGCTGTCACGGTCGCCGCGGGCTCCGTCCCGAAGGTCGAACTCCAGATTGCTGGGGGCGGTCATCGTCGCGACGATCTGTGCGATCGCCTCGTCGGCCAGCGGCGCGCGACCCAGATTCGTATGAATGACGGTACCGCTCAGGTTGACGACACGCTTCAGGCTCGAAGCCAGCGCCTGCCGGCAACGGCTCTGCAGCGCTTCGAGCAGCGCCGCATCCTGCAACTCGCTCGCATCCAGGTCCGCGTGGGCGCGTTCGCGCAGCTGGGCGAGCAAGCCGCGGCATTGCTCCGCGACCAGCGTATGACCGTGCCGCTCGACGAGGACACGCGCCGCCGGCAGGCGCAACAGCCGATCGATCGAAGGCAGTTGTTGCAACGTCGCCTTCGAGCCATGCACGATGGACTCGATGGGCGCCGCCATCAGCCGTCCCCGGGGTCGCCGTACAGCAGCATCATGTTCACGCCGGCCGACGTTCTGCCTGACTCGGCCAGCAGCAAATCGAGCGCGACGGTCGCCAGATCGTCGGCTACCGGGTCTATGTCAGGGTCTTTTTCCATCGACAGTATCTTCAGATAGTGGCCGCATTGGTCGCAGCATTCGGCCCGCACGGCAGTCACCGGCGCCCGTTCGCGTACCACCTCGGATCGGTCCCGAGCGGCGTCGGCGCGGTCGAGCGCCTCGTAGTGTATGCCCTTGGTGCTCAGGCAGTGACTGCACTTGATTCGCACCAGATGCCACTGCGTGCTGCACAGCGCGCAGTGCAGGTAGCGGTACCCGGCCTCCACGCCTCCGATCCGGACCACGCTGGCGGTCGGGCGCGTGCCGCAACATGGGCAGAGCGACTCCGGCGCACGCCGCTCGAAAGTCGAGCTGCCGAAACACGCGGCCGCGCCGGCCACCAGCCGCACCCAGTGCACCTGCAAAGCGGCGCCGATCAAGGGCGCTGCGCCCAGATCGAGGCCGAGAGTAATGCCGCCGAGCAGGCGGTCCGCCTGGGCCTCGAAGAATGCATCGGACTGATCCGCCAGGCGCCGAACCGACTCGCCCGCCGCGGAGTCCAGATTCGGCACAAGCGTCGTCAGAATCGCGCGCAGCGCGTCTCGCCATTGCGGGGCGCGCGGCCACCCCACCGCCGGCAAGGGCCGGCCGGACGCTTCGATATTGGCCCGAAGGCTCGACGCTTCCGGCACGTCCAGGGGCGGCAACGCATCGATCGCCTGTTGCTGTGCCCGCGCAATCGCGGCCACGAACAGCAGATACTCCCCGATCGGATGACGCGCGGCGAGTGCCTGCAGGCGCGCCTGCCTCTGAGCGAATTCGTGCGCCGCATCGGGCAGCCGCAAAAACGGCGCCTGTTGCTCGCCGGCACGAACCGCGATTTCTTCCGGAGTGGCGAAACGAGTGCGTTCCAGCTTCGACACTCGTCAGCGCTTGTCCTGCGTCATCTGAGCGACCCAGCCCGGATGGTGGCGTTTGGCCCAGCTTTCGGACACGAGGCCGCGCGTCATCGCGCGCGTGGTGCCCTTGACCCAGATCGCAGCATAAATATGGACGATGATGCCAAGGATCAGACCGACCGCCGTCAGCGAATGCACCACCGTCGCCAGGCGCACCAGGCCGATCGGAAAGTACCCCGCAAAATACGGCCGCCAGAACACCAATCCGGTGACCAGCAACACGGCCAGCGTGATCGCCATCCACCAGAACAGGATCTTCTGCCCCGCGTTATAGCGCCCCGCCGGCAGCATCTCGTGCTTGCGACCGGAAAGAAGAGCGCCGGCGCCGGCGAGCCAGACCCGGTCATCGGCGTTCCATACGTTGTCGCGCGCCAGCCTCAGGTACATCCCGGCAAAAGACAGGAATACCAGCACGCCGATGAACGGGTGCAGGATCCGCGTCCACGGGCCGCCACCAAACAGCACCGACAGGAAGAACAGCGACGGGTGGAACATCGACAGGCCCGACAGCGCCGTGCAGAAAAACAGAATGACCAGCGCCCAGTGGTTGATCCGGTCACCGTCCGAATAGCGCCGCAGATAACGGGTCTCTTCCATCGTCGGCTCCCTAGTGTTCAGACTCGGTCTCGTCGGGACCGACCTTCATGTAATGGAAGAACGCGCCGGCCACGGCACCGACCATCGCCAGCACGCTGAGCGGCTTCAGAACGCCCTTCCACAGCGACACCAGCGGGCTGATCTTCGGGTCGGCCGGCAAGCCGTGGTACAGCTGTGGCTGATCGGCGTGCTGCAGCACATACATCACGTGCGTGCCGCCCACGCCCGGCGGGTCGTACAAGCCGGCCTGCTGATAACCGCGCTCCTTCAGGTCCACGATCCGGGTGGCGGCGAACTCCTTCATGTCCTCCTTGGTGCCGAATCGAATCGCGCCGGTCGGGCAGACTTTCACGCAGGCGGGCTCCAGGCCCACCGAGACCCGGTCCGAACACAGCGAGCACTTGTAAGCCTTGCTGTCCTTCTTCGAGATCCGTGGAACGTCGAACGGGCAACCGGTGACGCACGAGCCGCAACCGATGCAGTTTTCGGAGATGAAGTCGACGATGCCGTTGGCGTATTTGACGATGGCCCCGGGTGCCGGACAGGCCTTCAGGCAGCCTGGATCCTCGCAGTGCATGCAGCCGTCCTTGCGGATCAGCCACTCCAGGCGTCCAGACTGCACTTCGACTTCGGAGAACCGCATCACGGTCCAGGACGCCGGCGTCAGATCGCGCGGATTGTCGTACGTTCCGTCGTTGTCGCCGACCGAATCGCGCAGGTCGTTCCACTGCATGCAAGCGACCTGGCACGCCTTGCAACCGATGCAGCTGGTCACGTCGATCAGCTTGGCCACCTCGGGCTCGCGGCGCACCGACGGCGAGGGGAAGGTGGTGGCCGAGCGGGCCGCGATATCGAGCGATTGAAGCGATGACATGGCAGCCCCCTCAGGCCTTCTCGAGGTTCACGATGAAGGACTTGTACTCGGGCGTCTGGGTGTTCGCGTCGCCGACGAAGGGCGTCAGCGTATTGACCAGATACCCCTGCCGGGCCACTCCGACGAAGCCCCAATGGTTCGGCAGCCCCACCGTGTGCACTTTCTTGCCGTCGCAGTCGAGCGAGGCGATCCGCGGCGTCACGATCGCGACCGCCTTCAGGTAGCCGCGTTTGCTGCTGACCTTGACCCAGTCGCCGTCGGCGATGCCTTTTTCCTTCGCGAGCTCGACGCCGATTTCGACGAACTGCTGCGGCTGGATGATCGCCGAGGTCAACACGTTCTTGGTCCAGTAGTGGAAGTGCTCGGTGAGCCGGTAACTCGTCGCCGCGTACGGGAAGTCTTTCGCGGTGCCGAATTGCTCCCGATCCCCCTTGAAGACGCGCGCGGCCGGGTTGGCGCGCGCTTTGTCGTTGTTCGGGTGCATCGGGTTGTTCGGCAGCGGCGACTCGAGCGGCTCGTAATGCTCGGGCAGCGGTCCCTCGGCCAAGCCGGTCGGTGCGAACAAACGGGCCACGCCCTCAGCCGTCATGATGAAGGGCCCGACTTCCTCGTCGGGCGCTGCATCCGGCCGCATGTCGGGCACGTCGGCACCGCCCCAGGCCTTGCCGTTCCAGGCGATCAGCCGGCGTCGTGGATCCCAGGGTTTGCCGGATGGATCCGAAGAGGCGCGGTTGTACAGGATCCGGCGATTCGCCGGCCAGGACCACGCCCAGTTCAGCGTCTGGCCGACGCCGTACGGGTCGGAGTTGTCGCGCCGGGCCATCTGGTTGCCCGCCTGGGTCCACGCACCAGAGTAGATCCAGCAGCCGCATGCCGTGGTGCCGTCGTCGCGCAGCTGGCCGAATCCGGCCAGCAGCTCGCCGGCCTTGACCAGAGTCTTCGTCTTGTCCTTCGGATCGGGCAGGTCCGCCAGCGCCCTGCCGTTGTACTCCATCGCCAGCTCTTCGGCACTCGGCCGGCCAGGAATCTTGTACGGCCAGGTCAGGTTGACGATCGGATCCGGGAACGCGCCACCCTCGGACTTGTACAAGGCGCGCAGCCGCGTGAACATCGCTGCGACGATCTCCAGATCGCCCTTGCCTTCGCCCGGAGGCTCGGCACCCTTCCAGTGCCACTGCAACCAGCGCCCCGAGTTGGTCAGCGAGCCGTCCTCTTCGGCAAAGCAAGTCGACGGCAGCCGGAACACTGCGGTCTGGATGTCGGCGGTCTTCACGTCGTTGTACTCGGCGTGGTTGGTCCAGAACTCGGCGGTCTCGGTCCTGAGCGGATCGATCACGATCAGGTATTTGAGCTTGGACAGGCCAGCCACGATCTTGGCCTTGTTCGGGAACGATCCGACCGGATTGAAGCCCTGGCAGATGTAGCCGTTGATCTTGCCCTGGTACATCAGCTCGAAGGCCTGCAGGATGTCATACAGCTTGTCCCACTTCGGCAGGTAGTCGAACGCCCACTCGTTGCTGGCCGTGGCCGCGTCACCCCACCACGCCTTTTGCATGCTGACGAAGAACTTCGGATAGTTCTGCCAGTAGCTCGTCTGATCCGGGCGCAAGGGCTTCAGCGCGCGCGGCTTCAGATAGTCCTCCAGATGCTGTTCCGAATCGCGCGCCAGCGTCAGGTACCCGGGCAGCGAATTGGACAGCAGGCCCAGGTCGGTCAGGCCCTGGATATTGCTGTGACCGCGCAGCGCGTTCATGCCGCCGCCCTCGATGCCGATATTGCCCAGCAACAACTGCACGATGGCCGCCGTGCGGATCATCTGCGTCCCGGTGCTGTGCTGGGTCCAGCCCAGCGCGTACATGATCGTCATCGCGCGCTTTGCATCGGCGGTCGAGGCAATCACTTCGCAGATCTTCAGGAACCGGTCCTTCGGCGTTCCGCACACCCTGGCGACCATGTCCGGTGTGTAGCGCGAGTAGTGCTGCTTCATGATCTGCAGCACGCAGCGCGGATGCTGCATCGTCTCGTCGACTTTCGCGTACCCCTTGGGGTCGAGCTCGTAGCCCCAGCTGGACGGGTCGTACCGGTGCTTCTCGGCGTCGTAGCCGGAGAAGATCCCGTCCTCGAACCGGTAATCCTCGCCCACGATGAACGAGGCGTTCGTGTAATGGCGAACGTAGTCGTGCTGCAGCTTGTCGTTGGACAGCAGGTAATTGATCACTCCGGCCAGGAAGGCGATATCGGTGCCGGCGCGCAACGGGACGTACTCGTCCGACATCGCGGCCGAACGCGTGAAGCGCGGGTCCACCACGATCAGCTTCGCCTTGTTGTGTTGCTTGGCCTCGATCACCCACTTGAAGCCGCACGGGTGGGCCTCGGCGGCGTTGCCGCCCATGATCATCACGACATCGGCGTTCTTGATGTCCACCCAGTGGTTGGTCATCGCGCCGCGGCCAAACGTCGGGGCCAGACTGGCCACCGTCGGGCCGTGTCAGACACGTGCCTGATTATCGAATACGAGCATCCCCAGGCTACGCATCGTCTTGTGGGTCAGGTAGCCGGTTTCGTTGGAAGAAGCCGACGCGCACAGCATGCCGGTGGTCAGCCAGCGGTTCACCACCTTGCCGTCGGCGTTGTGCGTGACGAAATTGGCGTCGCGGTCGGCCTTCATCAGCTTCGCAATCCGCGACAGCGCCTCGTCCCAGGACAGCCGCTTCCACTCGTTGGTGCCCGGCTCGCGCACTTCCGGGTACTTCAACCGGTTCGGGCTGTGCACGAAATCCAGCAGTCCGGCACCCTTCGGGCACAGCGTGCCCCGGTTGACCGGGTGATCCGGATCGCCCTCGATGTGAATGATCGAGGTGGTCACGTTCTTGGCCCGGTCGCCAAGCCCGTACATGATCACGCCGCATCCGACCGCACAGTAAGGACAGGTATTGCGCGTCTCGGTGGTGCGAGCGAGCTTGAACTCGCGCGTCTCAGCCAGAACCCCGGTCGGCGAAAACCCCAGCATCGCCAGGCTCGAGCCGGCCAGCCCGGCGGCGCTCACCCTGAAGAATTGTCGTCGGTTCATGTCCATGGAAAGGCCCCTTCACTCATTGCGTGTTCCCTCGACCGACCCCTGTGTCGGCCTTGCGCCAGCCGCGCAACACCCTTGCAGCGCGACCGGTTGAATTGGAATTCGTTTTGGTTAGTATCGTCCTGAAACGAATCAGGGTCCAGAGAGAGAGCGGTCGCGCTCATCGCTTCTTTTTGCGCCCGATGCTTGGCAATCGCCGCCCGGCGATTGGTTGAGGGACATTGTTGCGACGCAGCGGGTTGCATCTCGTTTGGAGGGCCCAATGAGGCAAGCTGTCGTAGAACCGAGCTCATTGTCGCGGAGCGTGCGTGGGATTGCCTCGCCGGCCGCCCTGTTCTGGCAGCGACAATTCGATCGGTTCGTCGCGCGGATGCGCGACCACGCGATACCGCTGCGCGTGCGGCTGTGGAACGGATTCGAGGCCGTGTTGGGGGACGAGCCACGCGTGACGTTCACGATTCCCAGTGTGGCGTCTTTGCGGCAGTTGATCCGCCCTTCGCTGGACCGGCTGGGAACGGCCTATGTAGAAGGCGTGATGGAGGTCGAAGGCAAACTCGCGGACATCCTGCAAGTGGCGATCCGCCTCGCCGCGCACAGCGCTCCGCGAACGCGCCGCGGACCGCGGATGTTCCGGCACACGCGCGCGGCCGACGCTGAGGCAATCCGCTACCACTACGACGTTTCCAACCAGTTTTACGCGCTGTGGCTCGACACGAACATGGTCTATTCGTGCGCCTATTTCCGCTCTCCCCAGGATAGCCTGGAGACCGCGCAGATCCAGAAGATCGATCATATCCTGGTCAAGCTGCGCGTGAAGCCGGGCGACCGCCTGCTCGACATCGGATGCGGCTGGGGAGCGCTGGTCATGCGGGCCGCGGAAAAGTTCGGCGCCAGGGCAGTCGGCGTCACGCTGTCGCCGAACCAATACGAGCTGGCGCGCGAGCGGATCGCCGCGGCGGGCCTCGCGGACCGGTGCGAGGTGCGGCTTGAGGACTACCGGGACGTGACCGGCAAATTCGACCGGATCGCCAGTGTCGGCATGTTCGAGCACGTCGGACTTCAACACCTGCGGGAGTATTTCGCCAAGATACGTTCGCTGCTGCAGGACGAGGGCACGGTGATGAATCATGGAATCACGAGCGGTGATCCCGATTCGGCCGAGTCGCCGCTGGGCGCCAGCGACTATATCGAGCGCTACGTCTTCCCGCACGGCGAGCTGCCGCACATCAGCCGCACGCTGTACGAAATGTGCGCCGCCGGGCTGGAGCCGGTCGACGTGGAGAACCTGCGGCGCCACTATGCGCTGACCTTGACGCATTGGTGCGAGCGCTTCGAGGCCCACGATCAGCAGTTGCGCGAAATCGCCGGGGACAAGCGCTGGCGCATCTGGCGCATGTACCTGGCCGGCTGTGCCTACGCGTTCGCTCAGGAATGGACGGCCTTGCACCAGATTCTGGCCGTGAAGGCCGGCTCGGGCACCCGGGCACTGCCGTTGACACGCGATTACATGTATCCAAGCCCCTCTCCCTAGGGAGAGGGATAGCCACCACACCCCCCGTCGCGGCGAACACCGCGTTCGCGAGCGCGGCCGCGACCGCCCCGGGATTCAGACCAGCGCCCGCTTGAACAGGGCCAGCAACTCCTTCCAGGCCCGCTCCGCCTGCGCCTCGTTGTAAACGGGCTGGCCCTCTCGAGAAGGCATGTCCTTCACGCACCAGCCGTGCAGCGTGCCTTCGTAGACCTCGATCTTCGCAGGCAGGTGCGCGGCGGCAAATGCATCGGCGAGCTTGCGCTTGGCGTCGGGTTCGCGCTCATCGTCACTCGCTGCGATCCCGAAATAGAACTGCGCCTTCATCTTGGGTACCAGCAGATGAGGGCTGTCCGGCTTGTCCGTCACCAGCCCGCCGCCGTGGAACGATGCGCCCGCGCCGATCCGATCTGGCACCCCGGCGGCCGCCCTGATCGTGAACGGACCGCTCATGCAATAGCCTACGACCCCCATCTTGGCTTTCTTGTTCACGGCCGCCTGCGTATCGAGAAAGGCGGTTAACGCGGCTGCATCCTGCATCACGCCATCGTTTGTCAACGGTGCGCGCAACTTCGTGAGCTTGGCCAGGTCGGCCGGGTTCTTGAAATCGAAATCGGGGCTGACGCCGGGAGCCCGCGTCGAGCGATAAAACGGATTCGGCACCACTACGGTGTACCCCTCGGTGGCCAGGCGCCTGCCCATCTCGCGCATCGTCGGCCGCAGCCCGTACACATCCGGAAACAGGATCACGGCGGGCCAGGCGCCGTTGCCCTGCGGGCGCGCCAGCGCGGCGTCGCAAACGCCGCTGGGCGTCCGGATATCGACCATCTCGTCGCTCACCGTCGCAGCGGCCTGAGCGATGTCCACGCGGGCGCCGGCTGCGACGCACGCCGCCAGCGACAGGGACGTGAACTCGCGACGCGAAATCGAGTGTGCACCGGTCGCCTCGGTAAAACGCGTTCCAGGCTTCGTCATGGGTCTTTCCTCGTATTCTGCAGCCGAGATTGTGATGAAAAGATCCCTGGCACGTACGAATGCCTACGACGACGGCACAGGCATGTGGCCACTGCCCGAGGCGGATTTGCGCGAGCACGGGTTTCGGTTCACGATCGCCGATGTGCGGCCTACTCGTGATGTGCGTCCAGCGGCCGTGGCGGGCCTGTTCTACCCGGCCGAGCCGGAGGCCCTGCGCGCGCGTATCGCGCATTGCCTGAACGCATCCGGCCCATACGGTTCGGACGGTGCGGCGCGCCCGCCCAAGATGGTGATCGTTCCGCACGCCGGCTACGAGTACTCGGGTGCAGTCGCGGCGCACGCGTATGCGCGCTTGTCAGGCCGGCGCGACCCGGTCAAACGCGTCGTGCTGATCGGGCCCGCCCATCGAGCCGCCTTGCGGGCGATGGCGCTTCCCGGGGTGGATGCCTTCGAGACGCCGCTGGGCCAGGTGCCGCTCGACCAGGCCGCGACCGCCGACCTGGACGGGCTTGCACAGGTCCGGCGCGATGACTTGCCGCACGCCGGCGAGCACTCGCTGGAGGTGCAGCTGCCCTTCCTGCAGGAAGTGCTCGACGAGTTCACCCTGGTGCCGATCGTGGCGGGCGAGGCGCGCCCGGCCGAGGTCGCGCAGGTGCTGGTTCGGCTCTGGGGTGGCGACGAAACATGCATCGTCGTGAGCTCGGACCTGTCGCACTACCTTCCGCACGTGCGCGCCCAACTGGTCGATCGCGCGACCGCGCAGCAGATCCTGGAGTTCGACGCGCGCCTCGATCCACAGCAGGCCTGCGGTGCAACCCCGATCAACGGTGCGCTGCTGGCGGCACGCGACCACGGCCTCGTGCCGCGGCTGCTCGATCTGCGCGATTCCGGCCAGATCACGGGCGACCTGCGCCGGGTGGTCGGCTACGGCGCTTTCGCGTTCGATCCCCCGTGATGGGCGCACAAGAAAGCTCCAGCGGCGCCGGGTACCCTGCGCGCTGGTGGCACCGGCTCGAGGACGGCCGCATCCAGTGCGACCTGTGCCCTCGCGACTGCCGTCTGCACGAAGGTCAGCGCGGCATGTGCTTCGTGCGCCGACGCGCCGGCGATGCGATGACGCTGACGACATACGGTCGCAGCTCGGGCTTCTGCATCGACCCGATCGAGAAAAAGCCGCTGAATCACTTCTTTCCGGGCTCGAGCGTGTTCTCGTTCGGCACCGCCGGCTGCAACCTCGCCTGCAAGTTCTGCCAGAACTGGGACATCTCGAAAAGCCGCGAGATGGACCGGCTGACCGATGCGGCCTCTGGCGGGCAAATCGCGCAACTGGCGCGAGACCATGCTTGCGTGAGCGTGGCGTTCACCTACAACGATCCGGTGATCTTCGCCGAATACGCGATGGACACCGCCGATGCCTGTCACGAGATCGGGTTGCGCGCGGTCGCAGTCACGGCGGGCTACATTCACGCCGAGCCGCGGCGCGAGTTCTACGCCAAGATGGATGCGGCCAACGTGGACCTGAAGGGATTCACCGAGGACTTCTACTTCCAGCAGACCGGAGCGCATCTGGCCCCGGTGCTGGACACGCTGCAGTACCTGCACCACGAAACGGATTGCTGGTTGGAGATCACGACGCTGCTGATCCCCGGTCTGAACGACAGCACGGCCGAGCTGGAGGCGTTGACGCGGTGGATCGCCGACCGGCTCGGGCCCGAGGTGCCGCTGCACTTCACCGCCTTCCATCCCGACTACAAGATGACCGACGTACCGCCCACCCCCGCTGCGACGCTGCATCGGGCCCGCTCGATCGGGATCGCAAACGGTCTGCACTACGTGTACACGGGCAACGTGCACGATGTGAAAGGTGGCACGACGTTCTGCCCGCGCTGCCGCGAACCGCTGATCGAGCGCGACTGGCACGACGTTTTGTCGTGCAGGCTCGACGCGAGCGGCCAGTGTCCGCAATGCGGGACAGGAATTGCCGGCCGGTTTGACGAGTTCAAGGGTGGACTTGGCCGGGGCCGCCGCAGGCGCGTTCGGGTCGCGGCCGCATGACCGAGCTGGCGGCGGCTCCGCCGCGGTCATGCAGTCAAAGAAGCCGCCGTCGCCTGGTGACGACGATCGTGCTGCTGCCGTTCGCGGCGCGGGCGCCGGGCCAGGTACCGTTTGCGCGCCAACGCGAACGCATGCTGGACGTGATCGATGCGATGATGCGGGCCACCGGGGAGCAGACTGGGCGCACGCAGCTCAGCGCCCGTGTTCGCGATGCCATGGCTCGCGTTCCGCGCCACCGCTTCGTCCCATCGGCCCAACAGGAATTTGCCTACGCGGACCGCCCTTTGCCGATCGGTGAAGGTCAGACGATCTCGCAGCCTTTCATCGTCGCGCTGATGACCGAGCTGCTGGACAGCGGGCCGGCCGATCGCGTGTTGGAGGTCGGCACCGGATCGGGCTATCAAGCGGCGGTACTGGCCGAGTGCGTTGCACAGGTATTCACGGTCGAAATCGTGCGCTCGCTCGGCGAGCGCGCGACCGCGCTGCTGTCCGAGCTCGGGTATCGCAACGTCCAGGTGCGCGTCGGCGACGGCTACCTGGGTTGGCCTGAAGCGGCCCCGTTCGACCGCATCGTCGTGACTGCGGCGCCGGATCACGTGCCGCATCCGCTGATCGAGCAATTGAAGCCAGGCGGCCGGATGGTACTGCCGGTCGGCCCCGATCAGGATCAGGAACTTCTGGTGATCTCGAAGCAGAGCGACGGGCGCACGGTGACCGAAAACAAGCTTCCGGTCCGCTTCGTGCCGCTGACGCGCGAGCGCAAGGCCGGCTAGAGACGCGAGCCACCGGGCGCAGCCACCCAATTGCGGCGGCTCGCCTTAGGAGAGCGTTGGCCGCTGGCCGAATCCTTGGATTTGGCGTCGGTTTCGGCTGGACACTGCGTTTGCAGTTTGCACGCGAAGTATCGTCTATAACATGTTGAAGGTGCTTGCTTTTCAGCGATTTAAGCCCCGCTCCACGAGGCCGGAACGGGGCACTTTCCCCCTCAAGATGAAGATGGGTAAGCCGTTAAGAGATACATACGCCCTATTAGGTCGACCGAGGTGGCCAGCGGCGATTAGACAGGAGACCAGAGGAAATGACTCGGGTCGAGTCCTTGCGGGCCAGGATCATCCTCCAGTTCCTTGCCGTGCTGGCTCCGCTCACGCTCGTGCTGACCGGACAGACCTGGTTCGATCAGCAACGCGCGTCGGTCGTGCAGCACTCGCTCCAGGTGCGGCAGTTGTCGCTCGAGGCACAGGCCGCCTACGGCACCTTTGTCAACGGCGTCGTCGATTCCGTGGACAGGAACTATCTCGGCCCGTCGGCGATCGAGGGGCTCGAGCAGACGCGGCACGCGTTGCAGGGGATCGAGTTGGCAGACCCCGCCTTCGATCCGAGCACGACCTCCGCCCTGCTGAGCTCGATCTCCTCCCTGAACGCCAATTCCGGACTGCAGGCGCTGTCGGCGCAGAAAGACTCCATCTACCGGCTCGCCCAGGCGCTGCAGGCCTTGCAGCTGCAATACCAGAGACAGCACGAGGCCGCGATTCGTCTGGCGCTGGAAACGGCGCGAATCGAGTCATGGGTCGTGCCGTCCGCGATGCTCGCCACGCTGGTGCTGACGGTCGTATTCATTCGAGGAATGGTCGTCGGCCTGACCCGACCGCTCAGAAAGGCCGTCCGGGTCGCAAATCGCGTTGCGGAGGGCGAATTCGTTCCGCCCGGAGAGGTCGGCACGGAGCGCGACATCGGCGGCTTGCTTCGCTCGCTCGGGCGCATGAACCATAGCCTGTCGCGATACCGCAGCGAGGTCGAAGAGCATCGCAGCGAGCTGGAACGCAGGATTGCCGATCGCACGCAAGCGCTCGAGCTCGCGATGGCCGAGGCGCAGGCGGCGGCGCGCGCAAAAAGCGAATTCGTCGCCAACATGAGTCACGAGATCCGAACGCCGATGAACGGGATCATCGGCATGACGGAACTCGCGCTCGATACCGGGCTGAACGCGGAGCAGCGCGAATACCTGACGATGGTCAAGTACTCGGCGGACGCCCTGCTCTCGCTGCTGAACGACATCCTGGATTACTCGAAGATCGACGCCGGGCGTCTCAGATTCGAGGCGCTGCCATTCTCGCTGCACGAGTGCGTGACGCGCGCACTCAAGTCCGTCGCCTCGCGGGCGCACGAGAAAGGCCTCGAGCTGATCGCCGCCGTGCTGCCGGACGTTCCGGACCGGGTAATCGGCGATCCGGTTCGTATTCGGCAGGTGATCCTGAATCTGGTCGGCAATGCAATCAAGTTCACCGATTCCGGCGAGGTCGAGCTGCGGATCGAAACCGTGTCGCAAGCCGAGGGGGCGGTGACGCTGCGCTGCTGCGTCCGGGACACCGGCATCGGAATACCCCCGGAAAAGCATCACCACATCTTCGAAGCCTTCGCACAGGCCGACTCGTCGACCACCCGCCAGTACGGCGGCACGGGTCTGGGTCTGACGATCTCGTCGCGGCTGGTCGAGTTGTTGGGCGGCAGCATCAGCGTGGACAGCGCCGTCGGGCGGGGCAGCTCCTTCAGCTTCACGATGCGCCTCGGGCTGCAAGCGGATACGGCGGGTTGCGGGCTGCGCCAGGACGCAGCTCGCTTGAAAGGCATGCGCGCCTTGATCGTCGACGACAACGCCACCAACCGCCGATTGCTCGAAGTGTGGCTCGCCAAGTGGGGCCTGCAACCGGTGTCGGTGGAAAACGGGCTCACAGCGCTGTCCGAGCTGGAGCGTTGCGCCAGGAACGGCTCGCCCTACAGCCTCGCGCTGCTTGACGGCTGCATGCCCGCGATGGACGGCTTCGAGGTAGCGCGGTCCATCAAGCGCTCGCCGGACCTGAATCGGACGGCGCTTGTCATGTTGACCTCCTCCGGCGCGCGCCATGATGCGCAGCGCTGCCGGGCGCTCGGCGTCAACGAATTCCTTTTGAAGCCGGTGTCGGGAACCGATCTGCTCGACGCGATCATCTCCGCGACGGATCCGACGATGGTCCGGGCGCAGGCGGTCGAAGAGCATCCCGGGATGCGCCTGGTGCGGGGATTGAACCGGCTGTCGATCCTGGTCGCCGAGGACCATCCGGTCAATCAAAAGTACGCGCTGCGTGTGCTCGAGAAGCTTGGGCACTCGGTCGCCCTGGCGAACGACGGCACCGAAGTGCTCACGATGCTGCGGGATTCCCGTTTCGACGCCATCCTGATGGACGTGCAGATGCCGAACATGAGCGGGCTCGAGGCGACCGCCGCGATTCGGGCCCGGGAGGCGATCGACGGGGGTCATATCCACATCATCGCGATGACCGCCAATGCGATGCAAGGCGACCGCGAAGCCTGCCTGGCCGGCGGAATGGACGATTACGTATCGAAACCGATCCAGATCGAGAACCTGATCGCGGCCCTGAATCGAATTGCCGGCCAGCCGCAGCCTCAAGCGCTTCAAAACCCGAATCGCGCCCGGGCCGCGCCGGAACCCGCTTCCTGCGTTTTCAGCAGGGACGCCGCTTTGCTGAAAATGGGCGGTGACGAGGAGCTTCTGAGGGAGGTCGTTGCGGCCTTTCTGGAGGCCTGTGAGGCAACCGTAAGCGCGGTGGAAGTGGCCGTGCAGGCGGGCGATCCCAAGGCGCTGCGGCGGGCCGCTCACACCCTGAAAGGCTCGGTCGCGACCTTCAGCACCGGCCCTCTGTATGAAACGGCGCTCGAGCTCGAGCAGTGCGGCCGCGACGAGTACATGCAGACCGTGCAGCAGTCCTATCGAAGGCTGCGCGGCGAACTCGAACAACTGCTGCCCGAACTTCGCGCGTTGTGCGCGCAGTCCGCGATCAGCTGAATCGGACCCCGGCGAAGCAGCATGTCAGCAGTCCTCCAATCCCGTGACAACGGCGCCGATTCGCCGCTGATCCTGATCGCCGACGACGACAAGGCGACACGCGTCCTGCTGAGGCGCGTGATGGAGCGCGAGGGATACAAGGTCGTCGCGGCGGAGACGGGAGCCGAGGCGGTGCGTCTGTGTGAGTCCGTTTCAGCGGACCTGATCCTGCTCGACTACATCATGCCCGAGCTCGACGGCGTCGACGCATGCGCCCGGATCAGGACCCTGGAGCGCTACAAAGCGACCCCGGTCCTGATGATCACGTCGCTGGATGACGACGCGTCCATCCACCGCGCCCTGGTCTGCGGGGCGAGCGACTACGTCACGAAACCGATCCTGCTTCCGGTGCTACGGCAGCGCGTACGTCATCTGCTCGCCAGCCGACGAGCCGAGCGGTTCATGATGCACCTTGCCTATCACGACTCGCTGACCGCGCTGCCCAACCGGGAATACTTTCATCAGCGCCTCAGCGAGGTCCTGGCCGATCCCGGGATCCGGGCCGGTCGACACGCGGTGATGTACATCGATCTGGATCAATTCAAGATCGTCAACGACACCTGCGGCCATTCGGCCGGTGATCAGTTGCTGCGCCAGCTCGCGCACCTGCTCCAGACCACGCTGCGCCAGGATGACCTGGTGGCGCGCCTCGGAGGCGACGAATTCGGAGTGCTCCTGCTCGATTGCGACATGGACCGGGCTTGCCAGGTGGCGGAAAAGTTGCGCGAAGCCGTCGCCGGCTTCCGCTTCTTCTGGGAATCGCGGATCTTCACGGTCGGAGCATCGATCGGAGTGGTTCCGATCGACGGCGATTCGATTCCGCTGGCGAACGTGCTGTCCGCAGCCGACGCCGCTTGTTATGCAGCCAAGGACTCGGGCCGCAACCAGGTCCAGGTCTACCGCCCGGAAAACGAGGAGCTGAGGCGGCGGCGGACCGAGATGAGCTGGGTCAACCGCATCACGCGCGCCCTCGACGACGGGCGCTTTCGCCTGCGCTATCAACCCATCGTCGCGCTTTCCTCATGCGCGGGCCCGCCCGTGCATTTCGAGATGCTGGTCTCGATGGTCGATGAAAATGGGTTGATCATCGGTCCGGATGCGTTCATTCCGGCGGCGGAACGTTACAACCTGATGCCTTCGATCGATCGCTGGGTCATCGACAGCGCGTTGCGGTTCGTCGGCAACCTGCCCGCCGACGCCCACCCTTTGCAGACATGCTGCATCAATCTGTCCGGTTCGTCGCTCACCGATGAGCAGCTGTTACCGTACATCCAGGGCAAGCTGGTCGAGTATGGAGTTTCTCCCAGGCTCGTGTGTTTTGAAATCACCGAGACCGCGACCATCGCCAACATGAATCGCGCGCTTCGCCTGATCAGCGAGCTGCGCGCCCGCGGCTGTCGATTCGCCCTCGACGATTTTGGGACCGGCCTGTCTTCGTTCGCCTATCTGAAACACCTGCCCGTCGACTTCCTGAAGATCGACGGCACGTTCGTCAAGAACATCGCTCGGGACCCGGTCAATCTGGCGATCGTCAAAGCGACCAACGAAATCGGACACGCTCTGGGGATCAAGACCATCGCGGAGTATGTCGAGGACGCGGAAACGCTGGAAGCCGTGCGCAACCTCGGGGTCGACTATGGCCAGGGCTTTGGCATCGCGCGGCCTCAGCCGTTGGAGACTTTCCAACTCCACGGGTACCCGGTCAAGGAAACGGCTTAAGACATCGGATTGGCCCGCTCTGCGCTGTCGGGCGGCAGCGGGACGAATTCGACGTCGTCATGAACGGGAAGCTTCATGCGCCCTTCGCGCCAGTCGGCCTTGGCCTGCTCGATTCTGGCGCGCGACGAGGAAACGAAGTTCCACTCGATGAAGCGTTCGCCGATCGGCTCGCCGCCGAGCAGCATGACCACGGCCGGCGTCACACAGCTGAAAACGATCGGCTGCCCGGATCCGAAGACAAGCAGGCGCCCCGCTTCGAATGTGCTGCCCTCCACTTCCACCGACCCGGCGGCAATGTAAGCCGCGCGTTCCGGGTACTGCGCATCGAGTTGCGCGTGCGTGCCCGCGGCGAGCCTCCAGTGGACATAGAACAGCGGCGAATGCGTCCGGACCGCGGCCTTGGCGCCGAACGCCTCGCCTGCGACCAGACGCGCCCACAGGCCGCCCGACTCGTACACGGGTAGGTCGCGCGACGAGTAATGATCGAACGCGGGCTCGATCTCCTCATACTCCCGCGGCAGGCCCACCCAGGCCTGGATGCCGTGCAAGCGCCCGCCCTCACGACGCGCGCGCTCGAAGCGCTCCGAGTGCGTGATGCCGCGACCGGCGGTCATCCAGTTGACCTCGCCCGGCCGAATCGCCTGTTCCGAGCCCAGGCTGTCACGATGCATCACTTCGCCGTCAAACAGGTAAGTGACGGTCGACAGTCCGATGTGCGGATGCGGTCGCACATCGACCGAGCGCGGGATTCCCGGCGCGAAGTCGATCGGACCCATGTGATCGAAGAACACGAAGGGACCCACCATGCGGCGCTTCGCGAAGGGAAGCACGCGTCCCACTTCGAAGCCGCCAAGATCGCGGCGACGCTGCTCAATGACAAGCTCGATCATCTGTTCCCCCGGAAAGTCTAGCGATATTCGGCGACCAATGATGCACGACCAGCGTGACCAGGCTCGCTGGCGCAGTCACTCGGGCAAGGCTTTGCCGCGTGTCTCGGGCATGAACCACGGCACGATGAGCCCGACGACGTAGACCGATGCCAGCGTCATCGCCGCGCGCGGGATGCTCCCGAAAGCATGGATCAGCGTTCCCGCGAGGATCGGAAAAACCCATGCGATCAAGCGAGCGGCGTTGAAGATGAACGCGGCCGCGGTCGCCCGCACGCTCGACGTAAACAGTTCGGCCGGGTATATCGCCATCCACGAATATGCGCAGCCTAGCGTGAAGAACCCGTTGACGAACGAAGCCCACAGCAGCGTGTCGAGCGACTTCGTCCAAAGATATACCAAAGCGGTCGTGGCCAGCGAGCCAAGAAACGTCAGGAACAGGTACACCCGGCGACCCAGCAGATCGGCCAGGAAGCCCGACAGCAGGTAGGCGACGACCGCCCCGCACGTGTACAGCAGCACCGCGTGCAGTGCCGACTGCGCCGGGTTGGGCGCGGCCGCCGCGCTGGCCATTTGCGCTGCGAACTGGGGCAGCCAGCTCGAGATCGCCCACCAGCCGATCGTCGTGGTCATCGATAACAGAAAGGCGAGCAGCGCGCGTCTGCGGCCTTCGGGCTCGCGAAAGATCTCCGCCAGCGTAAACGGTCGCTTGCCGCGCGTGGGCGCGGTCGGCGCAGAGTCGCCCTGCTCGGTTGCGGCCCATCGCTGCTGCAGGATCGCCTGCCGCCACCGGTCCGACTCGTCGACCGCACGCCGGATGTACAGGCAGAACAAGGCGGGCAGCGCGCCAACGACGAACACCAGGCGCCACGTATCCTGCCCGAGCGGATTGGTCTGGCTCAGCCCGAACCAGACCAGCGCAGCGATCAGCGTGCCGAAGCCGAATCCCGATTGCAGAAAGCCCGCCCCTTTCGGCCGCGCGTGGTTCGGCCAGGTCTCGGCCAGCAGCGCGACCCCGGTGCTCCACTCACTGCCCATCGCGAATCCGGTGATCAAGCGAAGGAAACAGAAGGTCCAGAAGTCGGTTGCGAACGCCGTGATCCCGCTGAAGAGCGCGTAGCCGAAGACCGAGTAGATCATCATCCGCTTGCGTCCCACGTAGTCCGCCAGGACGCCGCCTGCCAGGCCGCCGATCCCCCATCCCAGCAACGTCAGGCCAATCGCGACGCCGGCCCAGATGGCCCTTTCGGCAAACTGGACCGGCGTCAGCATCGACTTCAAGACGAAAGGGATCACGATCACCAGCGCGTACGCCTCGTAACCGTCGAACACCCAACCCAGGAAACTGGCGGTCAGCACGCGCCAGTGCTTCGGACTGAGACCGCTGTACCAGGAGAGCCTGCGGTCGATCTGCGGTACCGCCGTTGAGCCCATCACGCCTCCTTGATTCACACCGCGGTCTGCAGCCGGTTAGCCGTTCTTGGTGCTCGAACTACGTCGCTTCCAATAGAACCACGCTGCCTTGACCGCCGTCCGCACAAATGCTGACAATCGCGCGCTGTCCTGCCGGCCGCGCAGACAGTTCCTTCACGGTCTGGCTCAGGATCCGCGCTCCCGTTGCTCCGAAGGGATGGCCTAATGCGACGCTGCCGCCGTTCGGATTCATTTTTTCGCGTGAAAGCGTGCCCAAGGCCACTTCGACCCCAGCCCTGTGCCGCAGAAAGTCGGGGCTTTCCAAGGCCTTGATGTGCGCCACGACCTGGGCCGCAAAAGCCTCGTGGATTTCCCACAGATCGATGTCGGCATAGGTCAGGCCATTGCGTGCTAGCAGGCGCGGGATCGCGAAGGCCGGGGCCATCAGCAGCCCTTCCGTGCGCAAATCGATGGAGGCGATCTCCCAGTCGATCAACCTGGCCTTTTGGATGTTGGCCGGCAGTCTGGCCAGACCCGCCTGCGAGGCCACCCAAAGACTTGCAGCGCCATCGGTCAATGGCGATGAATTTCCGGCCGTCAGCGTGCCCCGTCCGCTGGTGCGATCGAAACTCGGCGGCAGCTTCGCCAGTTTCTCAAGGGACGTATCTTTGCGCGGGATGGTGTCGCGGCGCAGATCGCCGATCGGGATGACCAGGTCGTCGAAGAAACCTCGATCCCACGCCGCGACCGCGCGCTGGTGACTCTCCAGCGCGACCCGATCCTGCTCTTCGCGCCCTATCTGCCACTGCCTGGCCGTGACCTCGGTGTGCTCCCCCATGCTCATGCCGGTGGTGCGGTTGCTTACGGCGGGAATATAGAGCTTGACGTCGCCAAGCTTCAGATCCGAGACGTGCGAGATCTTCTGTCCGAGCGACCGCGCCTGCTGAAACTTGCGGACCCAGTCAGAAAGGGATTGCCCCAGGCCGAGCTGGATCCGGCTCAGGCTCTCAACGCCGCCGACCAGCGCGAGGTTGCGGTCGACCCCGTTGATCATGCCTGCCGCCTCGATCGCCCCGATCATGCTCGTCGAACACGCCATGATGGTTGAGAATGCCGGGATGGTCGGTGCAACACCGGCGTCCATCAGCACCTCGCGCGCGATGTTGCTCCAGGTCAGGTTGGGTACGACCGCGCCCCAGACGGCGAAGTCGGGCACTGCGCCGCCCAACCGTTCGATCATGTGCCGTACCACGGGAACGGAAAGACTGAGCGCATCGAATTTGCCGAGCGGGCCATCGACCTTCGCGAAAGGCGTGCGGACGCCTGCGGCAAACCAGACTTCGGGGCCAATCGCAGCGCGCATGGATATTTCCCTTCAATCTTTCCCGCCGAAGCGCTCGGTGCGGATGAGTCCGGGGGGCACGGCCTCCAGAACCAGGCTGCTGGTGACGGCTTCGACGAACACATTGGAGCCGCAAACGTAGATTTCGCGCGGCGAGCGCCCCCAGCGCGTCAATATCTCGTGCAGCAGCGGCCGGTCCAGGCGCCGGTCGAGGTCTTCAGGACGGTGTCGCGCCCCGCGCGTTGTCGTCGCGATAAAGGTGAAGTCCGCTTCGCGCGCCTGGATGCTCAGCAGCTCGTCGCGAAACACCAATTCCTCCCAGGTGCGGGCCGAATAGACGAGCAGCACCGACGTCTTCGGTTCGGCGGCCGACCAGCCGCGCACGATCGCCATCAGGGGCACGACGCCGGAGCCGCCGGCAATCAGGAGAATCGGGCCACCGTCTTCGACGCGCCAAACGAAGTGGCCGCCGATCGGGCCGCGAACCTCGATCGTGTCTCCGGGTCGCGCCACGTCGTGAAAGAACGGCGAGACTTCCCCGTCGTCCAACTGCTCGATAGCGAGCTCCATGAGCCCGGTCCCGGGGGCCGAAGCGATGGAGTAGCTGCGTTGTGCCTGATAACCGTCGGGTGCCGTCAGCCGGACGTCCACGTGCTGCCCTGCCACATGCGGCGCCAGTCGGGTTCGCAGGAAGACGCTGGTGACGCGAGGCGTGCGCGGCACGATCCGCTCGATGACCGCCTGCTCCCAGCGCACTGGCGTGGCGGAGGTCTCCACCGTCATGGGTCGTTCGTGTAGCGTTGTTCGCGCCACGGGTCCCCGTACATGTGATAGCCGCGCTGCTCCCAGAACCCCGCCTCGTCACGCGCGGTGAAGCGAAGACCTTTGATCCACTTCGCGCTCTTCCAGAAATACAGATGAGGGACTAGAAGTCTTGCCGGGCCGCCATGCTCCGCCGCTAGCGGCGCGCCTGCAAAGCGGGTCGCAATCATCGCCTTTCCACCCAGCAGATCCGCGACCGGCAGGTTGGTGTCGTAGTCGTCGTGCGATTCGGCCAGCAGGTACGCGCTCGGAGGCGTGACGCCTGCGCTTTGGAACAGATCGTCGATGGTGACGCCACTCCAGGTCGTATCCAGCTTGGACCATTTGGTTACGCAATGGATGTCGCCGCGCCAGACCGTCTGAGGCAGGGTCTCGAACTGCGCCCAGGTCCACTGCGCCAGAAGCTGCGATCCGTCGTGGATGGTGAATCTCCAGATTGCGGGATCTACGCTCGGCGTCGGTCCTTTGGCCAGCACCGGAAAGTCCTCCGTCGGGTGCTGCCCGGGTGGCAGGCGCTGCGCTACTTCGTCGCTCGGCCGCCGTCCGAAAAATCCGCGTGTAGTCATCAAATATCCCCTGTCGACATCACAGGCCGGAGTCGTCTAGATTGCGACATCGCCTTCGGCATCCTCCGCACGGGCGTATTCTCGCTGATCCTAGCGACGGCCCCAGTCCTCGTGCCTGCCAAAGACGATATCGGTCGCTACCGCGCGAACCTGCAGGGCGAGATCGACAGCGCGGCCGTGTACCGGGCGATGGCCGAGCTTGAATCGCAACCGGAGCGCGCCGACGTCTATCGGCGCCTGGCGACGGTCGAGGAAATCCACGCGTCCTTCTGGCTGAAGCGGCTGGCGGACCTGGGCGCGCCGCGACGCGCACCTCGCCCGACATGGCGCACCAGGTTGCTGATCCTGATCGCTAAGCGGTTCGGCCCGGACTTCGTAGTACCCACGCTGCGCACGCTGGAACAAATCGATCGGGACCATTACGACGACCAGCCGGAATCGCGCAGCACCGGGATGCCGGCCCAGGAGCGATCGCACGCGCGCGTACTGAGCCGCTTGAGCGGCGCGGCGCGCACGACGTGGGACGGGGCCGCCTATTCCCGGTTCGAAGGACGCCACGGCGCCGGCGGCGGTAACGCACTGCGCGCGGCGGTGCTCGGTGCCAATGATGGGCTCGTCTCGAACCTGAGCCTGGTCATGGGCGTGGCGGGTGCTGCGTTTTCAAACCATACCGTTCTGGTGACCGGCCTGGCCGGACTGGTCGCCGGCGCGTGCTCGATGGCGATGGGCGAGTGGTTGTCGGTCCAGAGCTCGCGGGAGCTGTATCAGAAGCAAATTGCCACCGAGGCCGACGAGCTCGCCCAGGTGCCCGACGAGGAAAAGGAGGAGCTGGTCCTGATCTATCAGTCCAAGGGGATGGACCGTGCCGCAGCGGAACAGACCGCCGAACGCGTGATGGCGCACAAGGACGAGGCGCTCGACACCCTGGTGCGGGAGGAAATCGGCGTCAATCCGAAGGAACTCGGCGGTTCGGCGTGGTCAGCCGCTGCAGCCTCGTTTTTTGTTTTCATGATCGGCGCCATCTTCCCGGTCATTCCGTTTTTCATGCTGGGCGGAAACGCCGCGGTCATTGCAAGCCTCGTCGTCAGTGCTCTTGCGCTGTACACAATCGGCGCCGTGACCAGCCTCTTCACCGGCCGCAGCGTTATCTTCTCGGGCCTGCGCCAACTCGCGATCGGGCTTGCCGCGGCTGCCGTGACCTTCGGATTGGGTCGACTTCTGGGACTGTCGATCGCTTAGGCATGAACGATTCGCACCTCCTTCCTCAACTCGTATGGCTGGCGCTCAGATCCACCCCTTCAGACTGTGAGCGTTCAGCGCCTCGAGAGGCCTGCCTCATACGCTCGAACCATATGTAGACCACCGGGGTCGTGAAGAGCGTCAAAGCCTGCGACACCAGTAGGCCTCCGGCTATGGATATGCCCAGGGGAACCCGAAGCTCGGACCCGGGCCCAGTTCCCAACGCAAGCGGAAGCGCCCCCAGCAGGGCTGCCATGGTCGTCATCATGATCGGTCGGAACCGCAGCAGCGCACCCTGGTAGATGGCTTCGCGTGGCGATAGCCCCTGCTCGCGTTGCGCCACCAGCGCAAAGTCGATCATCATAATGGCGTTTTTTTTCACGATGCCGATGAGAAGGAAGATGCCAATCAAGCCCATGACCGACAGATCGTATCCGAAAAGGATAAGCGCAACCAAGGCTCCGACGCCGGCGGAAGGCAGCGTCGAGATGACGGTCAACGGATGAATGGCGCTCTCGTACAGCACTCCGAGCACGATATAAACCGCGACCAGAGCCGCGACGATCAGCCAAGGCTGGCTTTTGAGTGAGCTCTGGAAGGCTTGCGCTGTCCCCTGGAAACCGGCGACGACACTGGATGGCTTACCCGCCCTCCCCTCAGCGATGCGCACCGCGTCGACCGCATCACCCAACGCATAGCCAGGTGCCAGATTGAACGAAAGCGTGACCGACGGAAACAACGCTTGATGGGTAATGATGGGCGAAGACACGCCATCAACGACCGTTGCGAGAAGACTCAGCGGAACCAGCTGGTTCGAAATCGATGATCTTAAATAGAGATGCTTCAGCGCCTCGGTAGAAAGCTGAAAGCGCGGATCCACCTCCTCGACGACGTGGTACTGATTCAATTGGGTAAACAGCGTTGCAACCTGTCGCTGCCCAAACGCATCATAGAGTGTATCGTCGATCGCTTGAGTGGTGATACCCAAGCGTGAAGCCGTGTCTCGATCAATTTTCAAGGTTGCTGTGGTCGCGGAAGCCTGCGCATCAGAAGTCACGTCGCGCAACTGGGGCAGGGATTTGAGCTTCTGAAGCATCACCGTCGCCCACTTGTCCAACTCGGGCACATCGGCATCCTTCAAGGTATATTGGTACTGCGATGCGGTGATCCGGCCTCCAATTCGGAGATCTTGGCGAGGCTGAAGGTTGAGGGAAATGCCTTCGACGCCGGCCGCGCGTCGCTTGAGACGGTCAGCGATCTGCGCGGCCGTAGAGCCGCGGTGCCCGAACGGTTTCAGGCTGACCATCACCCGCCCCTGGCTGATTGTCGGATTCGCCCCGATCCAGTAGCCCACATCTGCGACGTCGGGATCTGCCATGACGATGTCGCCGATGCGTTGCATTCGGCTTGACATCGCATCAAACGAAATGTCGGGTGATGCTTGCGTGAAGCCGTCGATGAGCCCGGTATCGACCGCCGGGAAGAAACCCTTGGGTACCAACGCGTAGAGCGCGCCGGCGAGGCAGACGGTCGCGAGTGTGATGACGAGGGTCAGCCGCTGATATTGGAGCACCGTGCTTAGCCACCGCGCATAGGTGTCGTTCACGCGATCGAAAAATCGCTCGGACCACTGGTAGAGGCGCCCTCGTGCACGTGAAGGCTGATGACGAAGCAGCCACGCGCACGCCATGGGTGTCACCGTCAACGAGAAGATCCCGGACATTAGAACGGCGACGCTGATGGTCACTCCAAATTCGCGAAAGTACCGCCCAGTGACCCCTCCCATGAATAGAACCGGAATGAACACTGCCATCAGCGACAGCGTCATCGAAACGATCGTAGAGGCAACTTCTCTAACGCCCCCGACGGTCGCTTGCATCCGTGGCTCACCGCGTTCCAGGTGGCGCACGACGTTCTCGATAACCACGATCGCGTCGTCCATGACGAAACCCACTGCGATAGTCAGCGCCATCAACGACAAGTTGTCGACGCTGTAATGAAGCACATACATGACGGCAAACGTCGCGATCAGCGACAGCGGAATCGTCAGACTGGGAATTGCCGTTGCGCGCAGGTTGCGCAGGAACAGAAAGATGACACCGACCACAAGGCCGATGGTGAGCAGTATGGTGAACTCGACGTCGTGCACCGACCCTCGGATCGTTTGGGTGCGGTCGCTCACGATCCGTAGCTTGGCGGCTGGCGGCAACAAGGCCGCCAGCTCAGGTAAGCGCTCTTTGACCCGCTGGACCGTATTGACCACGTTAAAGCCGACCTGTTTATGGATGTCGATGAGGATCGCGCGCTTGTCCTGCACCCAGGCGGCGGTTTGCACGTCCTCGGCGGCGTCAATAACGCTGCCAAGTTCCCCCAAGCGGATCGGAGCGCCGTTGCGGGAAGCCACTACCAGCGAGCGGTAGCCCTCGGCGTTCAGGATCTGGTCGGTCGCCTGCAGCACGACCGCTTGATGGGGGCCGTTGAGAGTACCCTTGGGACTGTTGACGCTGTGGCTGCCTATGGCGTCGCGAACATCTTCGAGAGTCAAACCCATGCCCGCTACCCGATCTGGATCGAGCTGCACACGCACCGCGGGACGCTGCTGGCCATGGTAGTCGATGAACCCAACCCCGGGCATTTGCGTGAGTTGCTGGGTGATAAAGTCCTCGGCATACCGGCCAAGTTCCGGCAACGACAAGGTATCGGAGGTCAGGGCCAGTGACAGCAAGGGCGCGTCAGCTGGATTGACTTTGTAATAGGTCGGCGGGCTGGGCAGATTCTTGGGTAATGTTCCTTGCGCCGCATTGATGGCCGTCTGCACATCCTGGGCAGCGCCGTCGATGTTTTTGCTGAGGTCGAATTGGAGAGTTATCGCTGAAGAGCCCAGCGCACTCGATGAAGTCATTTCGCTAGTGCCCGGAATGACCGAGAACTCCCGTTCCAGAGGCGTAGTGACGGAGGTCGCCATGGTCTCGGCACTTGCGCCCGGAAGGTGAGCCACCACTTGTATCGTTGGGAAATCGACCTGCGGCAGCGGCGCCACCGGCAGGAGAAAAAAGGCGAGCGCTCCAATCAGCGTCACCCCCAACGCCAGCAGAGAAGTGCCGACGCGGCGGCGGATAAATATCTCTGAGAAGGTCATGGTGTGGCTTGAGCGCCAATCGCTTCGCTGGATGCCCGCCTCACCTCAACCTTGGCCCCGGGAGAAAGCCGGGCCTGCCCCTCGAGAACCACTGTCTCCGCCGGTGTAAGGCCGGAGAGGATCGCGGCCAATCCTTCGACCGTGGGACCGACCTTCACGGGGCGCGACTCAGCTGTGCCATCTGGCGCCAGCACATAGAGGTAGGTGCCATTGGCGCCGGTCATCACGGCTTGGGCGGGCACCACGACCGCGTTACGCTCGGTACGCAACAATAGCCGGGCCGAGACGAATTCGCCTGGCCAAAGAGCACGGTCATTGTTTGCAAAGGAAGCCTTGAGGCGAATTTGCCCCGAACTCTGGTCCACTTGGTTATCCACGACCTCCAGCTTGCCATCGGCCAAGTGGCGTGTGCCGTCCCGGGTATAGGCCGCAACGGGCAGCTTGCCCAGAGCCTGCTGCGCAAGAATTTCCCCTATCTCGTCCTGGGGCAGAGAGAAAATGACCGCGATCGGATGCATTTGGGCGATGGTCACCAGTCCGTTTGCATCGGTGGTGTGGACTATTGAGCCGGGATCGACCTGGCGCAGGCCGACGCGGCCGGCTATGGGGGACGTGACCGTGGTGAATTCGAGCTGCAGTGCGGCCGTGTCGACCATGGCCTGGTCGGCCAGAACGGCTGCTGTCAGCGATGACACCTCCGCCTTCCACGTGTCGACGTTTTGGCTTGGAGCGGCCCCCAATTCAGCCAGGCTGGTATAGCGCGTCAGCTCTAGCTGCGAATTGGCGAGCTGCGCCTGGTCCTTTCGAAGATTCGCCTGCGCTTGTTTCAATTGCGCCTGAAAAGGACGCGGGTCGATCTGCGCCAGCACATCCCCAGGCTTGACCTCCTGACCTTCGACGAAATTCACCCGCAGCAATGCGCCGTCGACCCGCACCTTGATGTTCACGACGTTTAGCGGCTGGACCGTGCCGATGCCGTAGAGCCAGATCGGCAAATCCCTTAAGGTCGGCGTCCCCACGGTCGCCGGCACTGCGGGCGTAGATACCGCGGGTTGCGATGTCCGCCCTTGGGTCAGCCAGAAGGCAAGGAACGCGGCGCCCAGCAAGAATCCAATGACCGCGATTGCTACCCGCCGCTTCCGGATATTGGAAAATGCTCTGTTCATCGCTGCTGCCAGCCGCTGCAAATGCTCTTGCAGCAGCGGATCCTCGGCCTGATAGAGACCGCGTCGGCTGTCCGGTACTGACAGGAAGGTTCCGCACCGAACCCAAGCTGAGCTTCTGCCGGCATTTGCGCGCGCCGCACCGAGTCTACCTCAGCTTGGTCCGCGGCCTCCGGTTCGTTGAGGTGCGGCGGAGGGACGGGCTCGTTGAAACCGATCCAATCAGGAGTGACTTGCCTGGATAGCCCACAGTCGCGCAAGGTCGCCGACGCCGTCGGCGCCCTTGATGGACTTGAACACCTCGATGGCCTTGCTCTTGTTGCTGCCGATGAGGTACGCCTGCCCGAGATGCAGCTTGGCCTCCTCGGCGTGCTTGAGCCCGCCCTTGGCAATGCCCTTGTCGATTAGCTCGATTCCCTCGTCGACGCGTCCCACCGAAACCAAGGCCTGTCCGGTGCTGACCAGAGCTTCAGCGTTTCGGCCAATGACGTCTGCATTGAGCGACTTCTCGTCCTCGGCGGCCTGCCTATTCGCCATATCGCGCAGCCGCTTGTGCCGCCCGGCTTCCGCTCCAGTTCCGAGCTTGCCGGCGGCGTAGCCGGCCTCCACAACCTTCCTTGCTTCAGCTGGCAGTCCGTCCTGCAGTGCGAGCTCCGCCATCTCCAGATATTGCGCCGGCTCGTTCAGCGTCCCGGTGACGATTTGCAAACGGTAGACGTCGAGCACCAGACGATTGGAAAAGCCGGGCTTGTTCTGAATCCGCGCCAACATCTCGGCCCAGTAGTCCTTCTTCGGGTGATGGATGAGCAGTTTTTCGAGCGTGCTCATGTATCCCGCATCGTCTTTAAGCTTTGCATAGCTGGCCGCCAGCATCCTGAGTGTGGACTCGTCCACCAAAGGGACGGACTGTTCGACGGCCTGGACCTTTTGTTGCATATCCCTTACCAGGCCAGCATAGTCACCGCTCAGGTAGTGGGCACTGGCCTGCAGACTGTTCATCTGTTCGCTGCTGCCGCCCTCCTTGGAATAGCGCTGCGACCATTCGATCGCCTTGGCGTAGTCTTTGGCCCGGTACCACACGTTCGCGATGGCCTCGAGTATTTGCAGCTTTTCGGCCGTCGGCAGCCGGCCGCTGGTCAGCACGGCCTCGAAGGACCTGGTGGCAGTCGCATCGTCGCCGGCACCCGCAGCGGCGCTGCCACGCATTCGATCGAGAATGTAATTCTCGTAGGGCGTGCGGTCGCTGACGGCGTCCGCTTCGCGGACCTTGCCCAGCGCATCCTTGTACTTGCCTTCTTTCAGCAACTCCTGCGCGGCCTGCAGCGGTTTACCGATCTCCGGGCGCAGCGTTTCCTGCGCCTGTGCCAGGCCCGCCGCCAGCATCAGCGCAGCCACGAACAATCGTGCGTTTCCTGCCATGGCGCTCACTTGATGAACTGCTCGTTGCCGATCATGCCGATCTTCTTCAGGCCCAGGCGCTGGGCGGAAGCCATCACCGCGGCCACGCGGTCATACTTCACCAGCTTGTTGGGACGCAGGTGGACCTCGGGCTGGATGGCCTGGGCGGCCTTTTCCTTCATCCTTGATTCCAGCGCCGCCCGATCGGCGATGACCTCGCCGTTCCACAACACGGTGCCGTCGAAGTCGACATCAATACGAACGATCTCGGGTTCCGTCGTTGCGGGCGGGGCTTTGCCCGACGGCAGGTTGAGGCTGACCGAATGCAACTGGATCGGAATCGTGATGATCAGCATGACGAGCAGGACCAGCATCACGTCGATCAAGGGCGTGGTGTTCATTTCACCCATGACCTGTGGTCGACCCTTCTTTCCCCCATTTTGAGCAAGGCTCATTCCCATGGTCATCTCCCCATTTGCCGTGCCGGTGGTTCGGTCACGAAAGCGACCTTTGTGATGCCGGCACGCTGGCAAGCGAAGATGACCCGGCCTATCGCCTCGTAGCGGCTCGCGCCGTCGCCCCGGATATGCACCTCGGGCTGCGGGACCTTGACGGACTCCACCTTCAATCGCTGCAGGAAGGCAGACGCGTCCGGAATGTGCAGATCGTTCCAGTAGATGTCTCCATCCTTGTCAACCGATACAACGATGTTCTCGGGCTTGCTCGTGCGCGGCTGGTTCGACTCCTTCGGGAGGTTCAGCTTGATCGACGTCACTGCCACGGGAATCGTGATAAGGAAAATGATGAGCAGGACCAACATCACGTCCACCAAGGGAGTGGTGTTGATTTGCGAGTTGCATTGACTGACGCCTCGAGAGGCGCCCACGCTCATGCCCATCAGGCTCTCCTCACGCGGTCGCCGGGGCAGCCAGAAGCATGGCGCGCAACTTCGATCCGAACGTTGTCACGTGATGCAATGCGCTCGTGTTGCGACCGACCAGCCAGTTGTACCCAAGCACTGCGGGCACGGCTACCGCCAGGCCAAGAGCGGTCATGATCAGAGCTTCGCCGACCGGACCGGCTACCTTGTCGATGCTCGCCTGGCCGGCGACGCCGATTGCAGTGAGCGCATTGAGGATTCCCCAGACCGTGCCGAACAGACCGATGAAAGGACTGGTCGAGCCCACCGTGGCAAGGAAAGCCAGGCCCTTTTGCAAGCGATGCTCCACGTCCTCATTGGCCTCTTCAAGCGACGTGGTGATCCAGGAACTGAGGTCGACTCCTGCCAGCACCCCTTCGTGTCGCTTGCTGGCTTCGATGGCCGTATCGGCAATAAAGCGGAAGGCGCCTTCTTTCGCCAGCCCTTCGGTTCCTTTCTGCAGTGTTCCCGACTTCCAGAAGGTCGAGCCTGTTCCGACAGCCTTGGCTTCCCTCAGCAGCTTGCGCTGCTCGAGCAGCTTTGCGACCAGGATGAACCAGGTGCCCAGAGACATGATCATCAAGACACCCAGCACGCCCTTGGACACCAAGTCGCCGTGCTGAAGGATGTCTTTCAAGCCATAGGGGTTATCGAGCGACTCCGCGGCACCTGGGAGGGCAGTTGCCGCATTCACCGGCTCGGATTGGGCGCGCGCGACGGTGGTAGCGCCCAGCGCCAGCCCAGCGACCAGTAGCAGAGTCGCCGGAAGCATGGTCAGTCGTGTGGTGGTGGACATTTCTTCTCCAATCGTCGTGGATGGTTCGAGGACAAAAGCGGTTAAGCGGGCTCCCGGTCGCCCTAGCGGGACCTGAAGACGAATGGCACCTGGACCGCGACGTCATGCCCCAGGCCCGCGCACTTGTATTGGCTGACGATTTTCATGCTTCCCTTTGCAAATACGGGATGCGAGGCGCTGAGCGCCGTGACGTCCTTGACCTCGCCGTTTGCGCCCAGAGTGAACTGGACCAAGGCGCTGCCCTCTTCGAGCCCCGCGCGGATCGCTTCACGTGGGAATCCGGCATCGCCCATGACCTTGGCGTAGTTGGAACACGCGACCGAAGCCGACACAGGCGCTGGTGCCGTTGCGGGCGCCGGTGCCGTGGCCCGAGGAGCTACCGCAGGCACCACCGGCGGGGGCTCGGCGACGACCGCACTGATGGTCGTTTGTGGCGGCGGCGGGGCCTGCACCTGCACCTCGGGTGGAGGTACAAAAGCGGGCGGAGGCGGCGTGAACTTGGGTGGCGGCGGCAACTCGATCACTTTGGGCGGAGGCGGAGGCGCTTTAACCTCATCGATGATCTTGGTCTCGATGGGCGCATTGATTACCTGCATGACCTTGTGCCCGAGCCCATTCATCAGCGCCCACAACAGCACAATGTGGAAGGCAACGGCGACGGCAATGCCGGCCGTCGATATGGTCGCGCTCTTCTCGGGTTGGACGAAGCTCATCGGATAAACCCCGAGAAGCGTTGAAGGGCCCCCAACAACGTCATTTTGTTGCCTCCTCGAGTCCCGTCGGCCTCAACCCGCCGATGGCATGGCGAAGGACCCTTGGCATCTTCAGAACTTCACGTTACCCATGACATATACCAGGCGACCTATCGGCGAATAGGTCGAGACGTCTGCGTTGTTGTCGGTGTAAGCCTGCGGAGCGAGCGGTGGCATCCGATTGGCAATGTTGTTGACGCCCATCGCGACGGCCCAGCCCTTGATCGGGCGGATCGTGCTGCTGGGCGTGTCATCGGTATACGCGGCGCGCAGATCCCAGGTGATGTAGCTCGCGACGGGGAGCGCCTTCAGTGTTTTGCTGTTTTCGTAAACGATGCCGCCAGGGCCGATGTCGGTCACCGAAGAAATGAACGTGTTGCCGAGCGTTACGTCGTATTTTTCAAGCTTCCAGTCGAGGGTCGAATAGAAGCGAACGCGTGGTACCGTGCCCTGGACGCCCGTGCCGCCGTTGGTGACGGTGCCCGCGTACTCATAGAACTTCTGGCCCGGCAAAGCCTGGAACTGGTAATGCAGGAAGATCGCGCCGGTCGTACCTACCGTGAAGGTTCCAAGGCCGTGTGCCGGCAGTTCGTAGTCGACGCTGACGTTGATCGAGTCTTCCTTCACGCCGCCCAGATTGCGGAACTGGTCGATCGCGTACAGGTTCAAGGAGTTGCCGCCCCCGCGCAGGTACGCGCCCAGTGAGCCCGGCGTTCCGAAAGGCTGCGTCGCGCCGGCCGAGCCCGGGAAATTGCCAAAGCCGAGATTGTTGTAGAACGGCGAGGCCGATCCCAGCTGGTCGATGCTTTGCAGAATATTCGTGAAGCCGATCCCGCCCGGATAGCCCTGCTGGCGAATGTCCGAAAAGTCGACCGTCGCGTTAAGCCCCGGCAGCGCTTGCGGCGAGATCGCAAAGCCGAGCGAATACGACTTCGCCTTGCTGGGTTCCAGCTTCGGGTTGTTGCCGTCCTCGCCGTTGATTTGGTCGCCGGCGATGCCGAACACGGACTGCACGACGCCAGGGCCGACGAGCCGCGTATCGGTTGGGCCATTCAAGGCAAAAAGCGTCGGAGCGGTAAACGATTTTGCGTAGGTTCCGCGAACCGTGACCTGCGGGTTGACCGGTTGCCAGCGGAAACCCACTTTTGGAACCACGGAGCCGCCCGCATCGCTGTAACGTTCGGCACGTGCCGCGCCGATCAAGTCGAACGCGTGCACGCCCGGCAGTTCCATGCTCGGGCTCGTCAGCGGCGCACGAAATTCCGCGAACGCGGCGCTGATGTGCCGACTGCCGCTGAACGGATCCGCAAAGGTGCCGCCGATCCAGCGCTGAGCAGTTGGACCCGTGTTGAGCCCATTCGGGTCCGTTTGACCCGACAGGCTCTCGCGGCGGAAACTGGCACCGACCGCCACACGGAACTTGCCCGCGGGCAAACTAAAGGGTGCTCCGGCGACCTTGGCGTCGATCGACGCAAGGCGGCTGCCAGCGTTGATGACTTCGGTTCCAAAGAGATTGGCGAGCGATCCCGGAACTGCGCCGCTGGCGCGTGCAAACGGGTCGAGCGCGGGTTGGAGGACCAGGCCATTGTTTTCGCTGAACCCGGGCGCGACGAGACTATATTTGCCGCCTGCCGTCGGGTTGCCGTTGGCGTCGTAGCCACCGGCGATCGCGCGCGGGAGGTTCGGTTTGTAGATCAGATTCGTCTGCCGCTGGGTCAGCAGGCTTTGACTGTAGACATAGGCCGTCTCCCAATTCCAACCCCACAGGTCGCCACGCAGGCCCGCAGTAACGCGCGTGCCTTCGGCCGTGTCATAGAACTGGTGCGGATAAGGCGTGTAGCCGACCTGGACCTGCGGAAACGCGGTCGTCAACGGGTTATACGGAGCTCCGGCGGGCACCGTCACCGAGGTCACAATCGGGATGAACTGCGTGAAGCTGTCGGTCTTCGATAACATGGCGTCGCCGAACGCCGTCAACTTCCCGCTTGGCTGCAGGTCGGTTTCGAAGGTCGCGACCAGCGAGTCCTGGTCCTGGCGCAGCAGCAGCGTCTGAAACGGCGACAAGTCGTAGGACGCCTGAACGCTTTTCGGGGTCGCCGGAATATAGGTGCCGTTGGCGATCAGCGCTGCGACCGAGCCTGCGGTTGCAGCGGTGCCCGTCGGGTTGGTGTCGCGCGGTGAACCGAGGCCGGGAGCCAGCAATGCGCCCGGGTTCAGTCCGTTCGCGCCAACCGCCCCGGGCACGGCCGCCGTGCGACCGGCCAACGGTGAAGGCGACGAAAACGGACGCTGGTTCTGAAACAGCGGGTCGGTGTGCGAAACACTTCCAGTCAACGTAACCTTGACCCCTTTCAGGTCCGCGCCGCCGACGAAATAGACCGAGTTCTCGTTGTAATTGCCGTCGGCGAATCCGAGGCGGCTGCCGACCTCCAGGCCCTCGGTGTTCGATTTCAAGATGATGTTAACTACGCCGCCGATGGCATCGGAACCGTAGATCGCCGACGCGCCGTCGGTCAGTACCTCGATGCGATCGATCGCCGCGGCCGGGATCTGATTGACATCGACGAAATTCTTGCCGCCGATCGCATTGATGCCGCTGGTTGCGACGCGCCGGCCGTTGACGAGCACGAGCGTGTCGAGGTTGCGCAGCTGCACCTGCGATCCGCCCGCAGTGTTCTGATTGTTATTGTTGGCGTTGCTGTTGCCTGCATTGCTGCGGCCGGCAAAAGACGGCAGCGACTTGCGCAGCACCTCCAGCACGTTGGAATTGACGCCTGCCCGATCGATCAGATCCGCCCCCAGCACGCTGACCGGAACCGCCACCTCGTCGGGAGCAGTCGGCAAGTTGGAGCCCGTGACAACGACCGCTTCCAGCGCCGTGGGTTTCGTCGACTCCGCGGTGGCAGCGGCCACGGCCGCGGGCTGCGCTTGGGTCGACTCGGGGCTGGCGGCGGCCGGCGCCGCCGGCTGCGCTTGCGTCGATTCGGAGGTGGTGGCGGCCGGTGCCGCGGGCTGCGCTTGGGTCGACTCGGGGCTGGCGGCGGCCGGTGCCGCCGGCTGCGCAGCGTCAGTCTGCGCGAGCACAGGCGTCAGCGCGCCAATGCTGATGGTCGACGTGAGGATCAGCCCGGGTACCAGCGCCGCAGATCTTCTTTGCTTCTGGAGCTTCTTCAATTCTGTCTCCCCGTTGACTTGCTTCGTTGGCTTCTCGGCCAATCTTGCGGCGATCGACCTCTAATGCAGCGTCGCTGCGCCGCCGTATCGCCCGGTCACTGCTTGACCAGCACCCGCCGCGACCCAAGGTAATTCTCTGATGATGCCCGCGATGTGGAAATGCACGCATCGATCGCCCAGCATCGCGAGCAGATGAAGGACGACACGGCCAGGGCGGAAGCGGGCAAGGGTCAACATTTGGCCGGTCGACAAGTTACGCTCTCAAGACACTCAGATTGA
>VBCK01000018.1 GCA_005882215.1 Betaproteobacteria bacterium
TAAATAAATGGTACGGTATCGTGTCCCATTCGGCCGATCGCAAGCGCTGCGATGCGTCCGAACCTTCCACTCCGATCGCTGTGTATCCATCCGCCAAGAAACTCTTTACCAAACCCCCGCCCGCGCAACCAAGATCCAGCAGCGACAGGGACGGCGCACGCTTGAAATAATCGTACACCTTCAAATTGAAACGCCGGTTCACTGAATTATCGTGAAGCGTGCCTCGTGGCCACTTGTGGTCGTCCGACGACACCGCGACACTCTGCTCGGTCTCCAATACGAACTGCGGTTTCGGGAATCTGACGAAATACGTTGCTTTCCACAACTCGACTTGTGCTTCCTTGGGACGATCGATTGTGCGAGGGGAGAGGGAGGCATTGATCCGCTCCAGACACCGGAAGAACAGCCGCGCGAATACGTTCGCATGGTGTTCCAGAAAGAACGCCTTCAGCCTGCGGACGGATCTATATCCGATCCGTTGTATGGATCGCGTGCAGACTCTCTGGCCTTCTCGCAGAGTGCTGACGTCGTTCATTGAGGTTTTCAGTCTGGCTCAGGCCAATGACTTCGGAGGGCAATTTCGTGACAGCCCGAGCCTCAGAAGGCCGCCCACCAGCCCAAGCAGCAGCTGCGCAATCCCGAGCAGCACGGATAGCGTCAGAGCGTCCCGGCTTGCCACACCCTCGAGGCCGAGCAATGCCACCATCGCACCTTCCCGGGCTCCCCATCCAGCAATCGAAAAGGGAATCAGGCTGAAGAAGATTACGCCTGGCACCAGGGTGAGTGCCGCCCTTAGAGACAAAGCGATCTGCATTTCGGCGGCAACGGCATAGACGGTAGCGCAGATCAAAAGCTGAATAAGGACGCTAAGACCGAAGCCGTATCCCCATATACGCGGGCAGCTCAGGAGTTTCCGAGCGGTCTCAACAAATGCGAGTACCGACCTGGGAAGACACCGCTCAATCGTCCCGCCTCCGAGGGACCACGGAACACTTAAGAGAGCAACTCCGCCTGCAAAGGCGGCGAAGATGCCGGCTGTGACCGTCACGAGCCCGGAGCGTGCGGACGATAGATCGTTCAGGGGAATCGTCGCCCCCATGACGAGGACGATGCCGGCCAATCCAAGAAAACGGTCGAATATGACACTGTGCAGGGCTTTTGCGAGCGGAACCTTGCTGTCGATCAACTCGGCAATCCGCGCAGCGTCGCCGCCCAGCGTCGACGGCAGCGCTTGATTTAAGAAGCGCTCAACAAGAACGCCGCGCGTTGCCACAGTCCAAGTCACGCTCTCACCCAAGGACCGTAACACCCCTCTCCACCTCCAGACCGCGATACTCAGTTGCAAGGCTCCGCTGACCGACAGAAGCAAGATCGCAGTCGATGGAGTCGATAGGATGCGGTTCCAGACAGGTCGAGCCCCGACCTTCGCAAACACAACGGCGAAGCACGTCAGCGTGATCGCGAACTTCGCCAACAGCCAAAGCTTCGCCCCTTTGGTCTTGTCTGAAGCCAACCGGTCATGCATGCCTAAGGGCATTTCACTATCGCTCATACGATGTAAGCTCAGGCGCAGCGGCGCTGAGCGCCTGATAGCGGCCGAATCTATGTATCCTTGACTCGGTAACTGGCCTTGATGGCATACAGCCCCTGCAGCGCCCTGATGGAGTGCTTCAAGAAACTGCGTGGCTCCAGGCCGCGGCTGACGCCAGAACGCCGCTGTCGATGAAGGACGTAGACCTGCTTGATCGAGTAATTCTCGAATTCCATTCTCAGAAGTAGTTCCGCATTGATCAGGGTCGGCATGCAGTTCACACGCGGCAAAACGTCCCGCAGGGCCTCTCTTTTGATCAACAAGAATGCGGAATTGAAATCCAAATAGTTGACGTTGAACAGAAACTGGACGATTTTGTTGAATATGCCGGAAGCAATCCGGCGAAGAACCGGATCTTTGCGGCCGATTTTAGCCCCACGTATCAGGTCGAAACCGCCGTGGATACTGTTCGCCAACTTCCAGAAATCTCTTGCGACGTATTGACCATCGGAGTCCGTGAAGAAAACCCACGGGCAGTTCGCCCTCTCATACAAGCGTCTGGCAGCGTTCGCAAAACCGTCCTTTTCGTCTCGATGCTCAGCTTTTATGAAGGGATATTTCTCGCTCAGCCGGTCAAGAATTTCCCTAGTACCATCGGTGCTGGCCGCCTCGTCGAAGAGCAGCTCCGTTTGTGCCGGCAAGTAAACAATCACGTCGTGAATCCATTCTTCCACGACCCTTTCGATTACGTCGGCTTCGTTACACACCGGCATTAATATCGAGACAGGATCCTTGAACTCGACTACCGGAAACCGACGTTCGATGCCCATCAGCGGGAGTTTCTTGCAAGTCATCGCCTCATGGAGTGTAACAAGATCGCCCTGCAGCAGGCGTGATAAGGGCCTTGCAAGCGCCACACGAGGAGGTGCCCCTTGGTCGTCTCGGCGATAGCCAATCCCCTGGCCCTCTTCTACTACTACGGCGCGCTGTTGCTGGCGGCGAAACTCATCATCCGGGAGCTGTTCCCCTTAAGGAGCGCCTTCCTTTCATCCGCCGAGCGCGCTCTTTGCGTAGTTTGCTCCGCTCTCATTCTGAGTGGCCTGCTGGCCACCGCATTCGTTTTCCTTCACTGGAACGACCGCAGCGCTTACCTGGTCGCCATCACGCTCTTGTGCGCACTGCTCCTGGCGCGGAGTAAATATCAGCGCGCGCATGCGACGGATCCGCGCCCGACTGCCGATGTGGGGGAAACGGGCGAAACCGAGCGACTCTTGGCGGTTCTTCTTCCCGTCGCAATCGGCGCATACACGCTTGCAATCGCCATCTCGCCTGACAACGATTCTCTTTCCAGTTTTTCCATTCTGTACCGGTGGGTCACCGCTAATGAGACACCGTATTCGCTGATGTTGTATGACGCCGGGTTCCCCGCCTTTTGGGAACTCAGTTATGTCCCGGCCATCCTGGTCTCGTCCTCTTTCCACTACGCCTGGACGGCCTCC
>VBCK01000131.1 GCA_005882215.1 Betaproteobacteria bacterium
TTCGAAGCGTCAATGGGCTACGCCACTTTGCCGTGGCAGAGCTTGTACTTGCGCCCGCTGCCGCACGGGCACGGGTCGTTGCGGCCGACTTTCTCGCCGAACCGGCGGAACGGCTGCGGTGCCGGCGCCGGCGGAGCGGCCACCGCCACCGCAACGCCTTCCTCCTCGGCCGCTTCGGCCTCGGCCACCGAGGCCGGGCCGAATTCCGCGTGCTGTGCCTGCGCCTGCTCGACACGGCGCTCGGCTTCCTGCTCGATGCGCGTTTCGGTGCGCTCGATCTCCTCGCGCGTCTGGATCTTCACGCTCATCAGGAAGCGCACCACGTCGGCACGGACCCGGTCCAGCAGCAAGCCGAACAGCTCGAAGGCCTCGCGCTTGTACTCCTGCTTGGGCTGCTTCTGGGCATAACCGCGCAGATGGATCCCCTGCCGCAGATGATCGAGCGCGGCCAGGTGCTCGCGCCAGTGCTGATCGAGCATGTTCAGCAGGATCGACCGCTCCAGGCCGACGAACATGGCCGGATCGACGGCGGCGCGCTTCGCCTCATAGGCCTCGTCGGTGGCCTTCAGCACCCGCTCCAGCAGGATCGTGTCGTTCAGGTCCTTTTCCTGGTCGAGCCACTGCTTGATCGGCAGCTCGATCTGCCAGTCGTCCTTCAGCGTGCGCTCGAGCGACGCGATATCCCACTGCTCCTCGATCGTTTCCTCGGGAACGAAGGTGCGCACAAGATCCGTGAAGAAACCATGGCGCAGGTTGGTCACCATCTCGGACGGGTCGGTGCTTTCCAGCACATCGCTGCGCAGCCGGTAGATCTCCTTGCGCTGCTCGTTGGCCACATCGTCGTATTCGAGCAGCTGCTTGCGAATGTCGAAGTTACGGGCCTCGACCTTGCGCTGGGCCGTCTCGATCGAACGCGTGACCATCCCAGCCTCGATCGCCTCGCCTTCCGGCATCTTGAGCCGGTCCATGATCATCCGCATCCGATCGCCCGCGAAAATCCTCAACAGCGGATCTTCCATCGACAGGTAGAAACGCGATTCGCCCGGGTCGCCCTGCCGCCCGGAGCGGCCGCGCAGCTGGTTGTCGATGCGCCTGGACTCGTGCCGCTCGGAACTGACGATCTTCAGCCCGCCGGCCGCCACCACCTGCTCGTGCAACTGCTGCCATTCGCTGCGCAGTTTCTCGATCCGCTGCCGCTTGTCCTCCTCGGGGACGCTCGCGTCGTCCCGCAGCAGGTCGATCTGCTTCTCCACGTTGCCCCCCAACACGATGTCGGTGCCGCGGCCGGCCATGTTGGTGGCGATCGTGATCACCCCGGGGCGGCCGGCCTGGGCCACGATCTCGGCCTCGCGCGCATGCTGCTTGGCGTTCAGCACCTGGTGCTGCAAGTCGTTCTTGGTCAGCAGCCGGGACAGAACCTCGGAGTTCTCGATCGAGGTGGTGCCCACCAGCACCGGCTGGCTGCGCGCGTGGCACTCGCGGATGTCGTCCAGGATCGCCTCGTACTTCTCGCGCACAGTCCGGTAGATCTTGTCCTGGTGATCGATCCGGACCATCGGCTTGTGGGTCGGAATCACCACCGTTTCGAGCCGGTAGATTTCCTGAAACTCGTAGGCCTCGGTATCGGCCGTTCCGGTCATTCCGGACAGCTTCTGGTACATCCGGAAGTAGTTCTGGAAAGTGATCGATGCCAGCGTCTGGTTCTCCTGCTGGATCTTCACGCCCTCCTTCGCTTCGACCGCCTGGTGCAGTCCTTCCGACCAGCGTCGCCCGGGCATCAGGCGGCCGGTGAACTCGTCCACGATGATGATCTCGTCGTTCTGCACCACGTAGTGCTGGTCGCGGTGAAACAGATGATGGGCCCGCAACGCCGCGTTCAGATGGTGCATCAGCACGATGTTCTGCGGCGCGTACAGGCTCTCGCCGCTCGCCAGCAGTCCGCGCCGGGCCAGGATTTCCTCTGTGCGCTCGTGGCCGGACTCCGACACGTGCACCTGGTGCTGCTTCTCGTCGACCCAGAAATCGCCCTCGGCTTCCTCCTGCTCCTGACGCTTCAGAAGCGGCGGGATCTCGTTCATCTTGCGGTACAGCTCGGTGCTGTCCTCGGCCGGCCCCGAAATGATCAGCGGCGTGCGCGCCTCGTCGATCAGGATCGAGTCGACCTCGTCGACGATCGCGTAGTGCAAAGCGCGCTGGCGCCGGTCCTCGGCCCGGTACTCCATGTTGTCGCGCAGGTAGTCGAAGCCGAACTCGTTGTTGGTGCCGTACGTGATGTCGGCCGCGTACGCCTGGCGCTTGTCCTCGGTGGCCTGCTGCGAAAGGATCACGCCCACGCTCATGCCCAGGAAGCGATACACCCGTCCCATCCACTCGGCGTCGCGCGCGGCCAGGTAGTCGTTCACGGTCACCACATGCACGCCCTTGCCGGCCAGCGCGTTCAGGTAGACCGCCAGGGTCGCGGTCAGCGTCTTGCCCTCGCCGGTGCGCATCTCGGCGATCTTGCCGTCGTGCAGAACCATGCCCCCGATCAGCTGCACGTCGAAATGGCGCATCCCGAGCGTGCGCTTGGCCGCCTCGCGCACGACAGCGAAGGCCTCGGGCAGCAACTGGTCGAGCGTCTCGCCGTCCTGGTGGCGGCGCCGCAGCTCGCCGGTGCGTGCCGCCAGCTCGGCGTCGCTCAGTGCGCCGGTCTTCGCCTCCAGCGCGTTCACGCGGACAACGTGGTGTTGGTAATGCCGGATCAGCCGCTGGTTGCGACTGCCGAAAATCTGGGTCAGAAGTTTGGAGATCATGGGGGCGTCGATGCGGCTCGACCGCGGCCGATCCTGACACGCGCGGTCGCAGGTGCGCGACCAGGCGCCGCCGCAGGGCAGGCCCCGCGGCGAGCGCGAGATTATGTCACAGGAGCTGGAAAGGAGCCGGGGTGGCCGCCGAGGGCGACGCGACCCCGCGGGTCAGTGCACTGCTGCGGCCGCAGCCACGGCTGCAGCTGGCGCCAGGGCGGCCAGCGGCGAGCCGGGCTTGGCGTTGGCCAGGTACCTCAGCGGGTTCGTCGGCGCTCCATTGACACGAACCTCGAAGTGCAGGTGCGGGCCGGTCGCTCGACCGGTGGCGCCAACCAGCGCGATCTGCTGGCCCTTGCGCACGATGTCGCCGGCTTTCACGATGAACTTGCTGGCATGCGCGTACAGCGTCGACAGGCCGTTGCCGTGATCGATCCGGACCACGTTGCCGAACTCCGGATGCCTTTCGGCCGAGGCAACCACCCCGCCGGCGGCCGCGAGGACCGGGGTCCCGACCGGAGCTGCGAAGTCGATCCCGGTGTGCATCGTGTATTCGCCGGTGAACGGATCCGTGCGCAGTCCGAAGCCGGAGCCGACGAAGCCCTCGACGATCGGCGTATCGCGCGGCAGCAGCGCGCTGCGGGCGGCACTGGCCACCAGTTCAGACTCGACCACGTTCAGGAAATCGGTGCGTTCTTCCAGTCCCACACCGACGCTGCGGGCCTGGGCCTGCAGCTCGGCCAGCGTCAGCGGGCGCGAAGCGGTCGGCTCGGCGCCGCCCAGCCCCGGGATCTGACGGAAATTGAATTCCTCGGGCCGGATCCCGGCCAGCTTGGATACGCGCTCGCCCAGCGCATCGAGGCGCATCAGGCGTGCCTGCATCTCGCCGACCATTTTGGCCATCGACGAGACGTTGTCGCGCAGATACTGCTCGTCCTGCGCCAGCCGGTCGCGCATCACGACCGACACCAGCTGTTTGATCAGCGGCATCTCGCGCTGGGCCGCGAGCCGGAACGTCAACACATACAAGCCCGCCAGGGAGGTCACCATCAGCGCCAGAAACAGCAGCGCGACCCAGACGAAGGTCGCGCGCGACACATTCATCGTGCGCGCACGCGCCAGGCGCCGGTCAACCAGAATCAACTGCACCGAAATCCCCTCCAATCTGAGATATCGTCACCGAATCGCTCCAACCTGATCCCCTCGCCGAAGTCCGTTCGGATGACCCCAACCGCCCGCCATTTGCCGGAGGCCCTCGCCCAGTCCGAAGCCGGCTCCGCGCTGCTTCAGCGCTTTCGCGCGTCGCAGCGCGCCGCCGCGGCCATCGAAGCCGAGTGCCACCGCATCCTGCCAGGGTTCTATCCGACTCGATCCGGTAGTTGCGAACTGCGCGGCACCACACTTCGAGTGAATGCCCCCCAGCAAGCGCAGGTCGCCAAGCTACGGCAGGCCATTCCCCGCTTTCTGCGCCTCCTTAAGCAACACGGTTTCGACGTTATAGAAATCAAAATTGGGGTACAACCACGCGCTTTGAGCTCATCCGTGCAGCCGTCGGCGAACGCTGGGGGGGTCGGATCGCGGCAGGGCACCGGAGCCGGCCGCCCGCGACAACCGCAAATGGCGCCCGCTCTTGCGTTTGCGACGAAGCTTGCGCTTACATTACCGGAGTCGCCACTGCGCTCGGCAGCGCGCCGACTGGTGACCACATTGACGTCGCGCGTCGCAGAAACACGCGATTCAGACCAGCCGGGAAACGAGCAGGACGGCGAAGAACACGACGCCTGAGGCCAGCGCAACTCCCAGCAACCGCAACGCCCAGCGCAGGTACAGGCGCTGGCCGGTGACGACGTACCTCACGGCCAGAAACGCGACGGCAATCCCGAATACGGCAAGCAGAACCCGAAAGGCAGCCACTCAGAGGGGAGCTAGGCGAACGCCGGACGCAGGAACGCGTCGGGTGCCGGCGCGTCGCGGTCGAAGCTCACCACCTCGTAGGCCGACCGGTCGGCCAGCAGCGCGCGCAGCAGGCGGTTGTTCAACGCGTGGCCCGACTTGTGCGCCCGGTATGCCGCGATCAGCGGACGGCCGAGCAGGTACAGGTCGCCGATCGCATCCAGGATCTTGTGTTTGGCGAATTCGTCGCCGCTGCGCAGGCCCTCGGTATTCAGGACCCGGTACTCGTCCATCACGATCGCGTTCTGGAAGCTTCCGCCCAGCGCCAGCCCGGCTGCGCGCAGCGCCTCCACTTCACTGACGAATCCGAACGTGCGCGCCCGCGCCACCGCGGTCACGTACGGGTCACGCGCGAAATCGACCTCGACGTCCTGCGCGGTGGCGTCGATCGCCGGGTGGTCGAAATCGATCGAGAAGCGCAACTTGAATCCGAAGTGCGGCTCCAGGCGTGCCCAGCGCGCACTGCGACCTTCGCCTTCGCGCACCTCGATCGTACTCAGCACCCGGACGAAACGCCGCGCCACGTTCTGCTCCTGCAGGCCGGCGGAGCGGATCAGGAACACGAAGCTCGCGGCACTGCCGTCCATGATCGGAATTTCCGGTCCATCGACGTCGACATAGCAGTTGTCGACGCCCAAGCCGGCCAGGGCCGACATCAGGTGCTCGACGGTCGATATCCGCACGCCGTCGCGCTCCAGCGTCGAGGCCATTCTGGTGTCGCCGACCGCGTCGGCCGCAGCGCCGATCTGCACCGGCGGATCGGTGTCGGTGCGCCGGAACACGATGCCCGTGTCAGCTGCCGCCGGGCGCAGCACCAGTTCGACCTTGCAGCCGCAGTGAAGGCCGATGCCGACCGTCCGTACCAAGGATTTCAGAGTGCGCTGGCGCAGCATGACCGGCATTCTAGCGGCACTGCAGCAAGCCCGGCCGCGAGCGTCGAGCGTGGCAAAATCCGGCTTTGTCTTTCGGCCCGAAGCGCCTCTGATTTCGATGGGAAGTTTGAACGCGCCGCGCCGCCGGGCGCCCATGGCCTGGCTGGCCTGGTTGATCGCCGCCTGCCTGATCGGCCCCTGGGCCACCGCGCCGGCGGCTGACGCGCCGGCGGACCCGACGCGAGCCGGCACGGCCAATGCCAGCGCCGCACACACGCCGGCCGAACTGACCGCGATTGCGCGCCTGCTGGCGGGCCTCGATCCGCAAGGCAGCGCCAGCCTGCAGGCGGTTGCCCGTACCGACGCGTGGAAGGCCCATCGCAAGGCGAGCCGCTATGGCGATCGCCAGTTGCAGGAGCGCCTGCAGCGGATGGACAGCTGGCAACGCACGACGCTGCCGCCTGCGCAGGCCGGTGCCGCGCTGGTCTACCCGTTCAGCGGGCCGGACTTCGTCAACGCCTTCGCGCTGTTTCCCGACTACAAGACCTACGTGTTCTTCAGCCTGGAGCCGCCCGGCGAGATCCCGGCGCTGGCCGGGATGGACGAGCACCAGCTCGGCGTGCTCTTTTCGGACCTGCGCGGCGCCTTGAACGATCTGGTGGCGCTGAACTTCTTCATCACGCCCAACATGCAGGAGAACCTGCATACCGACAGCCTGCAGGGTACTGCGCCGTTGCTGCTGGCGCAGATGGGCCTGCTTGGGCTGACCGTGCACAGCGTCGAACCTTACGAACCGTGGCCCTCCTCCGCGGCGAGCGCTACGGAGGGCAAGCCCGCCTCCGTGCCAAGCGCTACGGAGGGCAAGCCCGCCTCCGTGCCAAGCGCTACGGAGGGCAAGACCGCCTCCGTGCCGAGCGCTACGGAGGGCAAGCCCGGCTCCGTGCCGAACGCTACGACGGACAAGCCCGCGACGGACGCCAGCAGCGCTCATCGCTCCGCCGGCCAGCCGCACCAGCCGATGCGGGCGCTGAAGATCGAATTCGACGACCGCAGCAAGACCCGCCGCACGCTGCTGTACCTGTCGCTCGATGTCAGTGACAGTCAGCTGCGCTTCTATCCGGAATTCGTGCCATGGCTGACCACGTTCGAGCAGCCCACCGTGCTGCTGAAATCGGCCTCGTACCTGCTGCACGGTGGCAACTTCCGCAAGGTGCGCGGCGTGGTGCTCGAACGCGCGCGCCTGATCGTGCAGGACGACACCGGGATGCCCTACCACCTGCTGCGCGATGACGGCTTCCGGATTTCGCTGTACGGCCAATACGAACGACCCGTCAAGCTGTTCGAGAACCGGTACCAGAAGGACCTGGACGACGCCTTCACGTCGGCCGGCAACGCGGATCCGGTGCCGTTCCCGTTCGGCTACAACTGGCGCAAGGAGGGGCGTTCGGGTGTGATCGTCGCTCGCCGGCCGGGCGCCGACACCTGAGCGGGCGCCGCGATGCGGGTTTCGCGGTCGCGCCGCCGCCTGATCACGGCCCTGCCGCTGGTAGCTTGCAGCGGCCGGGCCCTTGCCGCGGGCGAGAGGCCCGCGTTGCGCAGCTTCCACCTCACGACCGGCGACGGCGTCCGGCTGAACGTGCTGGAGGCCGGCCCGTTGCCTCCCGATCCGTCGTTGCCGGTGATCGTGCTCGTGCCCGGCTGGTGCATGCCGGCCACGATCTGGCAGGCGCAGCTGCAGGCGCTCGGGCAGCGCTTTCGAACGCTCGCACCGGACCCTCGCGGACAAGGCGACTCGGATATACCGGCCGCGGGCTACGAGGCCGAGCGGCGCGCCAGTGACCTGCGCGACGTGTTGGCCCCGCTGCCGCGCGTCGTACTGGTCGGGTGGTCGCTCGGGGTGCTCGATGCGCTGACCCTGGTGCATCGCTTCGGCGACTCCCGGCTGGCGGGGCTGGTGCTGGTCGACAACTCGGTCGGGGAGCCGCCCGCGCCGCGCCCGTCGAATTTCATCTCGGACCTGCGCGCCGACCGCAGCGCTACGGTGGATCGTTTCGTGCGGGGGATGTTTGCGCACCCCCGGCCCGAGGCGGAAATCGAGCGGATCAAGCAGGCGGCTCTGAAGATGCCGCTGGACGGCGCCATCGCGCTGCTGTCATATCCGTTTCCGCGCGAGCACTGGCGCAACATCGCGCGCTCCTTCGCCAAGCCGCTGTGCTACTGCGTGACCAGCCGCTACCTCGAGCAGGCGCGCAACCTGCAGCGCGAGCGGCCCGCAACGCGGGTCGAATGGTTCGAGCACGCCGGCCATGCGCTGTTCGTCGACGAGCCCGAGCGTTTCAATCGCGTGATCAGCGACTTCGCGCAGTCAGCTTGACCGGCTGGCAGGGTAACTTCAAGGCATGGGGACGCGCGGCCCTACGCCGCCGCCACGGCACCACGCGCACGCGCCTGCCGCGGCTTGCGGGCACCGAGGCGGTCAGGTGGGCAAGCTCGGTAAGATCGGCTATGGCCTGCGCGATCGCGTCCTTCTCCAATAGCTATGCGCGTCTGCCGGAGCATTTCTTTGCCCGGCTGGATCCGACGCCCGTGGCGAAGCCAGGCCTGATCGTGCTCAATCGACCGCTCGCGCAGGATCTTGCGCTGGACATCGATGCGGTCGATGGCGACGCGCTCGCGCAGATTTTCACCGGCAACATCATTCCCAGCGGTGCCGAGCCGATCTGCATGGCCTATGCGGGGCACCAGTTCGGCAGTTTCGTTCCGCAGCTGGGCGATGGCCGGGCGATCCTCATGGGCGAGGTCTTCGACCGCTCCGGCGTTCGCCGCGACATCCAGCTCAAGGGCGCGGGACGCACGCCCTTTTCCCGCCGTGGTGACGGCCGCGCGGCGCTGGGGCCGGTGCTGCGCGAATACCTTGTCAGCGAAGCGATGCACGCGCTGGGTATCGCGGCCACGCGCGCCCTGGCGGCGGTTACCACCGGCGAGCCCGTCTTTCGGGAAACCCCCTTACCCGGGGCCATCCTCACCCGCGTGGCCGCGAGCCACGTCCGGGTGGGCACTTTCGAATACTTCGCCGCGCGCGGGGATCAGGAGGCGATCCGGCGGCTGTCGGACTATGTCCTGGATCGGCACTATCCCGGGGCGAAGGACGCGGAGCGGCCCCATCTGGCGTTGCTGCAGGTCATCGCGCGGCGGCAGGCCGCTCTGGTGTCGAGCTGGATGCAGGTCGGTTTCGTCCATGGCGTGATGAACACCGACAACATGGCGGTTTCGGGCGAGACCATCGATTTCGGGCCCTGTGCGTTCATCGAGGCCTATGACCCTGCGGCCGTGTTCAGCTCGATCGACGAGCTTGGCCGTTACGCCTTCGGCAACCAGGCGCGAGCCGCGCAATGGAACATCGCCCGGCTCGCCGAAGCGCTGCTTCCGCTCATCGACCCCGACCGCAAACGCGCCATCGAACTCGCCCAGCCGGTGATCACCGAGTTCCCGACCTGGTACGAACACGAGTGGATCGCCGGAATGCGCAGCAAGCTTGGCCTGGAGCTTGCGCAGGACGGCGACCTGGAGTTGATCCGGGGACTGCTCGATGCCATGCAGGCGAACCAGGCCGACTTCACCTTGACCTTCCGGCGCCTCTGCGACGCCGCGGCCGATGGAGACGATGCGGGGCCGCGTGCGCTGTTTGCCGACCCCGGTGCCTACGATCGCTGGGCCGTGCTCTGGCGCAACCGCCTCCAGAGCGAGGCGGGCTCGCCCGCGCAACGCGCGCAGGCCATGCGCCGGGTGAACCCGGCCGTCATCCCGCGCAACCACCGCGTGGAACAGGCGCTCAGGGCGGCCGTCGAACGCGAAGACTTCGCGCCGTTTTCGGAACTGCTGGCAGTTCTTTCGCGGCCCTACGAGGAGCAGGGCGCGTATCTGGCATACGCCGCACCGGCGCAGGCCGGCGAGCGCATCCTTCAAACGTTTTGCGGGACCTGAGCGGGTAGACCGTCGCGGCCGCCGCGACGCAGCGCCCACACGACCTACTTGTCGGGTCATCCATCTCTCCGTGGGGTCAGGCGGCAATAAACTTCCCTATCCATGAACACGATTGGTCAAACAGTCCGCGCGCGGCCACGGCTTTTCATTTCGATCCTCGCCGGTGCCGGAGCAGGTTCTGCTCTTCCATCGCAGTGGGATACGGTGACCAAGCTACTGATCGGTTGGAATGTCACCGTATGGTCTTACCTCGCCTTGGTCGGCTGGCTGATGGTCCGCTCAACCCACGTCCGCGTTCGCAGCATTGCGGAACAGGAGGACAGAGGCGCCGGCATCATCCTGACAATCATGTCGATTGCCGCGATCGTCAGTCTTGCAGCCATCGTCTTCGAACTGTCGACAACCAAGAACCTGTCCGTGGGCCATCGCCTGGCTCACTACGCGTTTACGGGTGCTACCGTGTTCGGCTCATGGTGCCTGGTCGCGACGCTGTTTACTTTTCACTATGCGCGGACCTACTACCGGTCGCCAATCGAACGCCGCGCACTTCAATTTCCTGATAACGAGGCAAACCCGGACTACTGGGACTTCCTGTACTTCTCGTACACCATCGCAGTTGCCGCACAGACCTCGGACATTTCCGTGATGTCACGGTCCATGCGAAAGATCGTACTTGCACAATCCATACTCAGTTTCCTCTTCAACGTCGCCATCCTTGGCCTTTCAATCAATATCGCGGCGAGCCTGGTGGGCGCATGAATGCGGGGCAAAGGCAGCTCTCTCGCGGCGGTCGTCGCTGAACCCGCGCCGCGGTGAGCTCAGGGAACAGGCTCCGAGATTTCGATCAGGTTCAGATCCGGATCGCGCACATAGACCGAGCGAATGCCGGCCTGTCGGGGTCGGTTCGCGCTTTGCGTCTGTCTCAATAGGAGAACGTCGCAATGAACCTAGATCCCGAGACCTTATTCGAATTGCTCGACCGGCAGCCACTGGCGCCGATCGGCACCGTGAGCTCGACGCCTGCGCTGCTGATCGAGGGCAGCGACGCAACCCAGGGGCCGACTGAAAGCATCGTCGGCGAACCCTTCTTCTGGGCCCCTGCCCCGGTTCAGGTCAACCGTTCATAGTCCACTGGCACCCAGCGGCACGCACTGCGCGGGCCACGGGCCGCGGGGTGTCAGCTCGAAGCGCTACGTAGCCGGGCACGCATCGCCAAATTGGAACGGGGCACGTGGTTGCATGGCATCCGGAGGACCGAATGCCTGCCGAAACGTGAACGCCTCCGGCGTCGAACCTTTCTCTCGCACAAGCGCCAGTTTCGCCAATGCTTCGTTGACCGACGGACGGTGCCCTTTGGCGACCCACCACAGCACGACGTATGCGTCCGGCATGGGTTCGAACCACTCCTTGCGGCGACGCATGATCTCCACGTGAGCCGACCGGTATACGTAAGCCGTCAGCGACGCGGCATCCCGCCACACGGACATGTTGACCAACGTGTTCTCGCCCATCGGTCGCAGTGCCGTGGCGTCGCCTTCTTCGGTCTGAAGGCGCCATACGAACCCGGCGGACGCTTCGGCCAATGCATTGATGCGATCGAGGTTCGCTACGAACTCGGCCATCCCCGGTGACTCCAGGGGCTCCTTCATCACGGCGACGTTCAATTGCGCGAGTTCGTATTGGGACACGGGGTTCCTCGCTGGGCGCGGCCAAGGAAGCCTAGAGTACTCGCCAGCCTCGCCGCAACGGTTCAAAGGTTCGTTGGGGCCCTTGGGCGCCGCTGGATGCGGATTGGCGTTGTTTAAGGCCTCTCCGCTTTAAGGACAAGGCCGGGGACAAAGTGATCCCTGCGATACTGCATTCGAGAATTGATGTCCGCACAAGGGGTACTAAAAAACAGCTAATGCTCCTGTTCGACCGCGTAATTAATTGAGGGCGGTCAGGCTGCGCAGCGGCTACACTCCTGCGCACATTTTTGTGTGTCGCCCATACGAATCGAGGCCGTCCCGACGTGTTCACTACGCCCGGTCTGAAGGAGTGCAGGCGTTCGATGGTTGATCGCCATGCGCGGCCGGATGATCTGAAGGGATCGATCCAGGTCATTACCACGCTGGGGCCGATTGCCGGCCTCTGGTACGGCGTTGCGGCAAGCGCCGGCAGATCCTTCTGGCTGACGGCCGCTCTCACGGTGCTGATCAGCCTTTACCTGGTGCGTGCCTTCGTGCTGATGCACGATTGCGGTCACAACAGCCTGTTTCGCACCGCTTATCTGAACCGGGCCTGCGGCTTCGTCTTTGGCGTGTTATCCGGCATCCCGCAACCCGTCTGGGCACAGCACCACCACTACCATCATTTGACCAACGGCAACTGGGACCGATATCGGGGGCCCCTGAATGTCATTTCGGTCGATGAATACGCCGCCATGACCCGGTTGCAACAGCGCCGCTACGAATATTTGCGCAACATCTGGCTGTCGCCTCTGGGCGGTCTTCTCTACTTCATCATCCCTCCCCGCGTTACCTGGCTGCGCGCCAGCATCAGCCTGGTGCGGCATGTGATCGCAAAGAAGATCGCTTGCCCCGGTACCTCGATCCGGTCGCATGTCCGTGACTTCAAGACACCCTACTGCTGCTCGGTGCAGGCATACGGACACATGCTCGCGAACAACCTCGTGCTGCTGGCGCTGTGGGCCTTGATGGTCTGGTCGATCGGACCGATCCTGTTTTTTGCGTGCTACATCGCCAGCATGTCGCTGTCGGGGGCAGCCGCGATCGTGCTGTTTTCGGTTCAGCACAATTTCGAGCATTCCTACGCCAGTCAAAACGAAGGCTGGGATCGTGATGCCGCGGCGATAGCGGGCACCAGTTTCCTGGTCCTACCGCGCTGGGTGAACTGGTTCACCGCCAATATGGCGTATCACCACGTTCACCACCTGTGTGCCGGCATCCCGAATTACGGCCTGGTCGCGTGCCATGACGAGTACCAGCACGTCTTTTCCGATGTGACGCGTATCCGGCTATCCCAGGTGCCCCATTCCTTGCGGTACATCCTCTGGGATACCCGGCTGCGACGCCTGGTTTCCGTTGCCGAGTATCGGCAACAGGCAGGCAGCGATATCCCGCGTCAGCCGATGTTCAGAGTCTTCGGCAGCAGCGCACCCCTGTCCGTCCTTGCAACCGCAATGCAGCCTGTCCCCAGCGATCGAAGCGGTCGTTGGCGCCAGCGGCCATTGTCAGCACAGGGCCATCGCAAGAAAGGGCAGCACGGCTCCGATTCATAGTCGTTCACGGTCGGTTTCGACCGATAAGAGCAGTCGAACTATCTACAGGCGCCTTCGATTCGTTAGAAGGCGCCAATCAGTCGGCCTGCTTGCGCAGGAAGGCCGGAATATCGAGCCGTTCCGCCGTCGCCTCGTCGGCGGCCGCCTGGCGCACCGCGCCGCCGTCGCGCGAGCGCCACACGGCCGGTGTGTCCAGGTGACTGTAGTCGTGGCTCGGGCCCGGCGAGGTGGTGCCGACCACCGACGGCACGCTGTCGGGGACCGCCCTGATCACCGTTAGCGGAGCCTTTTTCGCCGTCGCCTTGCCCAGCCCGGTCGCAACCACCGTCACGCGCAGCGCATCGCCGATCGATTCGTCGCACACCGTTCCGAAAATCACCGTCGCGTCCTCGGCGGCGAACTCGCGGATCGTGTTCATCACCTCGCGCGTCTCCCGCATCTTCAGCGACGGACTGGCGGTGATGTTCACGAGCACGCCGCGAGCGCCCGACAGGTCAACGCCCTCGAGCAGCGGGCTCGCGACCGCCTGCTCGGCCGCAACCCGGGCCCGGTCGGTACCGCTGGCGGTGGCCGTGCCCATCATCGCCTTGCCGTGCTCGCTCATCACGGTCTTGACGTCCTCGAAGTCGACGTTGACCAGGCCCGGGATGTTGATGATTTCGGCGATCCCGGCGCACGCGTTGTGCAGCACGTCGTCGGCAGCCTGGAAGCAGTCGGCCATCTCGGCGTCCTCTCCCAGCACCTCCTCGAGCTTGTTATTCAGGATCACGATCAGCGAATGAACGCGGTCCTGCAGCTCGACCAGCCCCAGCTCGGCCACTTTCGCCCGCTTGGGCCCCTCGAAGTCGAACGGCCTGGACACCACCGCCACCGTCAGGATGCCCAGCTCCTTGGCGATCTCGGCCACGACCGGCGCCGCGCCGGTGCCGGTTCCGCCGCCCATGCCGGCCGTGATGAACACCATGTGCGCGCCGCGCAGCGCGTCGGCGATCCGGTCGTGCGCCTCCACGGCCGCCCCGCGCCCCACGTCCGGACGGCTGCCCGCGCCCAGTCCGGTCTGGCCGAGCTGGAGCACGTTCTTCGCGCTGGAACGCGAAAGCGCCTGATGGTCGGTGTTGGCGCAGATGAAGTCGACGCCCTGCACGCCGCGGCGGATCATGTGTTCGACCGCGTTGCCGCCAGCGCCGCCGATGCCGATCACCTTGATGATGGTGCCCTGGGTCTCTGTTTCCAGAATCTCGAATGGCATGTGACCTCCTGTGTATGTGCTTCCCACCGCGCTCCAAAGTTGCCTACGATCCATTCCTTCATTCGCCTGAAAGTCTGCTTCACCGAACCCGTCTGGGCGACCAGCTTGCGGCCGCGCAGCTGCTGCGCATGCGCCTCGACGAGCAGACCCATCACCGTGGCGAAGCGCGGATTGCGAACCACATCGGCCAGCGCGCCGTTGTAGCCGGGCCAACCGACCCGGGCCGGCCGCAGGAAGACGTCCTCGGCCAGCTCGACGATGCCGGGCAGCAGCGAAGTGCCGCCGGTCAGCACGATGCCGCTGGCCAGCATTTCCTCGTAGCCGGAGTCGCGCAGCACCTTCTGCACCAGCGTGAACAGCTCCTCCACGCGCGGCTCGATCACCGCCGCCAGCGCCTGGCGCGACAGCAGGCGCGGGGCGCGGTCGCCGATGCCCGGGATCTCGATCCGGTCGGTGCTTTCGGCCAGCACTTCCTTGGCCACCCCGTGGCGCAGCTTGATTTCCTCGGCATCCGGAATCGGCGTGCGCAGCGCCATCGCGATGTCGTTGGTGATCTGGTCGCCGGCGATCGGTATCACCGCGGTGTGACGGATCGCGCCACCGGTGAATATCGCGATGTCGCTGGTGCCTCCCCCGATATCGACCAGCGCCGCGCCCAGCTCGCGCTCGTCGGAGGTCAACACTGAAAGCGAGGAGGCGAGCGGTTGCAGGATCAGGTCGCTCACTTCGAGGCCGCAGCGCCGCACGCACTTGACCACGTTCTGCGCTGCGCTCACCGCCCCCGTGACGATGTGTACGCGCACCTCCAGCCGGATGCCGCTCATCCCGATCGGCTCGCGGATGTCCTCCTGGCCGTCGACGATGAACTCCTGCGTCAGCACGTGCAGCACCTGCTGATCGGTCGGAATGTTCACGGCGCGGGCAGTCTCGATCACGCGGTGCACGTCATGCGGCATCACCTCGCGATCCTTGATCGCCACCATGCCGCTCGAATTGAAACTCTTGATGTGGCTGCCGGCGATCCCGGTGAAGACCTCCGAGATCCGGCAGGCGGCCATCAACTCGGCCTCCTCCAGCGCGCGGCGGATCGACTGCACCGTCGCTTCGATGTTCACCACCACCCCCTTGCGCAGACCTTCGGACCGGGCCTGCCCGAGCCCGATCACCTGGTAGCGCGAATCGGGCAGCAGCTCCGCCACCGCCACCACAACCTTCGAAGTGCCCACATCCAGTCCGACGATCAGGTCCTTGCTGTCCGTTCTCATGAGGCGGTTTCGATCGGCCCGTATCCTGGTTCAACGCGTCCTGGCAGCCGCAAATCCGTTCGAGTAGCGCGCGTCGAACCGCGTGGCCGCTCCGTCCAGCCGGGCCATCACCACCGGGTAGGCCGACACGATCCGGGCCAGGCGCTGCTGCAGCCGCCCGGGTGGCTCGTCCCGCCCGAGCTCGAGCTGCATCTGCGGCGTGGTGGTCAGACGCCAGGAGCCGCGGTCGGATATGCGCACGCTCACGATGCGCAGCCGCAGCGGCGCCAGCAGCGCGCCGAGCTGCCGGAAGTTCCTGACCGCGTCCGGCGCATACGCGGGCGGTCCCGAAAAGCTCACCAGGGGCCCGTCGGCCTCCGCCTCGGCCGGATTGGCCACGAAGATCACGCCCGCGTCCGACAGCAGCCGGCCGTCGCTCCACTGACCCAGCGCCCGGTGTTCGGTGAGCGTGACGCGCAGCCGGTTGGGCCAGATCCGCCGCACCGAAGCCTGCGCGACCCACGGCAGCGTCTCGAACGCCTGGCGCGCCCGGTCCAGCCGGATCGTGAAGTAGTTGCCGGCGAGGTGCCCGCTGATCGCGGCGCGCACGGCAGCACGACTGACGTGCCGGACGTCGCCCGCGATCTCGATGCGCCGGAAATCGAACCACCGGCTCTGAGCCAGCTTCAGCGCCAGCGCGGCCCCGAGCACAGCGACGCTGGCGGCCAGCAGCGCCGCCGTGGCCCAGCGCATCGCCCTTGGCCCGTTCACGCGCCCACCTCCAGCCTCGCGTCGGACAGGATCCGCAGCACCAGGTCCGCAAATTCCAGTCCGCGCTGGCGGGCCGCCATCGGCACCAGCGAATGGCCGGTCATCCCGGGCGAGGTGTTCAGCTCCAGCAGCAAGGGATGCTCGCCGTCGGGCTGAGGCTTCAGCATCACGTCCACCCTGGCCCAGCCACGCGCACCGACGACCGCGTAGGCCTGCAGGCACAGGCGCTGGACGTGTTGCGCGAGCGCCGGATCCACCGGCGCGGGGCACAGGTACTGGGTGTCGTCCGTGAAGTACTTGTTCTGATAGTCGTAGTTGCCCGCGGGGGCCCGGATCTCGATCAGCGGCAGTGCTTCGGCCTCGCGCCCCGAACCCAGGATCGCGCAGGTGAGCTCCCGCCCCGTCACCAGCTCCTCGGCGAACACGCGCGTGTCGTAGCGCAGCGCCTCCGTGAACGCCCGCGCCAGCTCGCCTTGCTGGTTCGACATGACCTTCGTGATCCCGATCGTCGAGCCTTCCGAGCGCGGCTTGACCACGACCGGCCCACCCAGCTCGCGCGCCACCGCGTCGAAATCGCCGTCCGCGTCCAGCTCACGCCAGTTCGGGGTCGGTATGCCGGCCCAGACCCACAGCCGCTTGGTCACGAGCTTGTCGATCGCGGCCGCCGAGGCCTGTACGCCGCTGCCGGTGTACGGGATCCGCAGCGTCTCGAGCACTCCCTGGATCGTTCCATCCTCGCCGAAGCGGCCATGCAGCGCGATGAACACGCGATCGAAGCCCGCGCGCTCCAGCTCGCAAACGGACTGCAGGCCGGGATCGAACGGGCGCGCGTCGACCCCCCGGCTGCGCAGCGCGGCCAGCACCGCGCGACCGGACATCAGCGAGATTTCGCGCTCCGAGGAGCGCCCCCCCAGCAACACGCCAACCCGTCCGAACTCGGTCATGGGCCTGCTCCTCGTTCCGCCCGCGCCAGCCGGGCCGCGACCGTTCCGATCGAACCGGCCCCCATCGTGATCACCACGTCGCCGGGACGCGCCGCGCCCAGGATCGCCTCCGGCACCTGCTCCACCCGATCGACGAAGAGCGGCTCGATCCGCCCGGCCACGCGCAGCGCGCGGGCGAGCGAGCGGCCGTCCGCAGCCACGATCGGCGGCTCGCCCGCCGGGTACACCTCGGTCAGCACCAGCACGTCGGCGCCGGACAGCACGCGCACGAAGTCCTCGAAACAGTCGCGCGTGCGCGTGAATCGGTGCGGCTGGAACGCGAGCACGATGCGGCGCCCGGGGAACGCGCCGCGCGCGGCCGACAGCGTGGCGGCGATTTCGGCCGGGTGATGTCCGTAGTCGTCGATCAGCGTGAAGCCGCCGCCGGCGATCGCCACCTCGCCATGGCGCGCGAAGCGCCGGCTCACGCCGGTGAACCCGCTCAGCGCCGCCAGCACTGCGCCGTCGGCAACGCCCAGCTCGCCGGCCACCGCGATGGCCGCCAGCGCGTTCTGCACGTTGTGCCGACCCGGCAGGTTCAGCTCGACCGACAGCGACGCCGCGGCCTCCCGCTCGACCGTGAAGCGCATCCGCGCTCCCACCGCCGTCGCAGCGACGGCACGCACCTGGGCCGCTTCCGAGAAGCCGTACGTGAGGATCGGCTTGGAGATGAACGGCAGGATCTCGCGCACGCGCTCGTCATCGATGCACAGCACGGCGCGCCCGTAGAACGGCAGGCGCGACAGGAACTCGACGAACGCCTGGCGCAGGCGCGCGAACTCGTGGCCGTACGCCTCCATGTGGTCGTTGTCGATATTGGTCACGACCGCCACCACGGGCGTCAGGTTCAGGAAGCTCGCGTCCGATTCGTCCGCCTCCACCACGATGTACTGGCCGGCTCCCAGGCGCGCGTTGGCCCCGGCCGAATTCAGCCGCCCTCCGATCACGAAGGTTGGATCGAGTCCCCCGGCAGCCAGCACGCTCGCGACCAGACTGGTGGTCGTGGTCTTGCCGTGCGTGCCGGCGATCGCGATGCCCTGCTTGAGCCGCATCAGCTCGGCCAGCATCACCGCGCGCGGCACGACCGGAACCCGGTAGGCACGCGCCGCAAGCACTTCGGGATTGTCGGGGCGCACGGCCGAGGACACGACCACCACGTCGGCGCCCTGCACGTGAACGGCGTCGTGCCCGACCGCGATCCGCACACCCAGCCGCGACAGATGCCGCGTGGCCGGGGATTAGGCCACATCGGAGCCGCTGACCACGTACCCGAGATTCAGCAGCACCTCGGCGATACCGCTCATGCCGGAGCCGCCGATCCCGACGAAGTGGATTTGGCGGATCGCGTGTCTCATGATCGGCTGCGAGGGGGCTGGGCTGGCCCCCTCGCGCTCCCCCAGCCAATGGAAGAGGAGGATCCGTCCGCCAGCGATTCGATGGCTGCGGCGACCGCGGCCGTCGCGTCCGGATGGCCGAGCGAGCGGGCGCGCTGCGCGACGGCCAGGATCTGTGGGCGCGTCAGGCTCCCCAGCAAGCGCGCCAGCGCCTCGGGCTCGAACCGCTCCTGCGGCTCGTGCAACGCGGCCCCGCGGCTGGCCAGGAACTCGGCGTTGAAACGCTGGTGGTCCGTGGTCGATACCACCAGGGGCACCAGGATTGCCGCCACCCCGGCCGCGCACAGTTCCGACACGGTGATCGCCCCGGCCCGGCACACCACCAGGTCGGCCTCCTCGTAACACGTCGCGATGTCCTCGATGAAGCCGCACACGCTCGCCTGCACGCCCGCCGCTGCGTACGCGGCGCGGGCGGCCTCGACGTGGGCGCTGCCGCACTGGTGCAGCACCTGCGGGCGCCGGTCGGCCGGCATCAGGGCCAGCGCGGCCGGGATCGTTTCGTTCAGCACGCGCGCGCCCAGGCTTCCGCCGATCACCAGCAGGCGCAGCGGGCCCGTGCGCCCGGCCAGCCTCTGCTCGGGCGGGGCCAGCGACGCGATCCGCTCGCGTACCGGCGCCCCGGTCACGATCGCCTTGCGCCCCGCGATCCGGCTGGCGGCGCCGTCGAAGCCGCACAGCACCTTGCTCGTGATGGGCCGCAGCACGCGCATCGAAAGCTGGGGCGAGGCGTCGGCGTTCAGCAACGCGAACGGCACGCGCCGGGTCGCCGCGGCCGCGCCGGCCGGCACCGCCACGTAGCCGCCGGTCGCGAACACCACATCGGGCAAGCGCCGGCGCATCACGCTCGCGCTCGCCGCGAACGCGCGCACCAGGTTGACGCTGCCGCAAGCGGCCCCGCGCAGCCCCTTGCCGCGTAGCCCCGAAAACGGAACGGCATCGAAATCGATCGCCAGCGGGGCCACCAGGCTGCGCTCGATCCCGGTACGCGTTCCCAGCCAGCTGACGCGCCAGCCGCGCGCACGCAGCAGCTCGGCCACTGCCAGCCCGGGCATCACGTGCCCGCCGGTGCCCGCGGCCACCACCATCAGCTGGCGGGATGCGGCACGCGTCGAGTCGGGCCGGCTCATGACGCCATACCCCCTCGCATCAGCGCCCGGTTCTCGAAGTCGACCCGAAGCAGCAGCGCCAGCGCAACCACGGTCGACAACAGCGCCGAGCCCCCGTAGCTCATCAGCGGCAAGGTCAGGCCCTTGGTGGGCAACAGCCCGGAGGCAACGCCGATGTTGATGAACGCCTGCACGCCGATCCACAATCCGACGCCTTGCGCCACCAGCCCGCCGAACGTGCGATCCAGCGCCACGGCCTGGCGCCCGATCTCGAAGGCGCGCCGCGTCAGCCAGTAAAAGGCCAGCACGACGGCCAGCACGCCCGCCAGACCGAGTTCTTCTCCGATCACCGCGACGATGAAATCGGTGTGCGCCTCGGGCAGGTAGTGCAGTTTTTCCACGCTCGCGCCCAGGCCGACCCCGAACCATTCGCCGCGCCCGAACGCGATCAGGGAGTGCGACAGCTGATAGCCGCGCCCCAGCACGTTGTCGGCCGACCACGGATCCAGGTACGCGAAGATGCGGTCGCGCCGCCACGGGCTGGTCCAGATCACCGTCATGAACGCGACGGCCAGCGCCACCGTGATCGACGCGAACAGGCGGCCATTGACTCCGCCCAGGAACAGGATCCCCATGCTGATGGCAACGATCACGCCGAATGCGCCCAGATCCGGCTGCAGCAGCAACAGCACGCCGACCACGGCCATCACGCCCGCCATCGGCAGGAAGCCCCTCCTGAAATCGTGCATCGTGTCCTGCTTGCGCACCGTGAAGTCGGCGGCGTACAGCACGCACGCGAGCTTCATCAGCTCGGACGGCTGAAGATTGAGCGGCCCGAGCCCGATCCAGCGGCGCGCCCCGAGCGCGCCCTTGCCGATTCCCGGCACCAGGACCACGACCAGCAGCAGCACCCCGCCCAGGAATGTCCAGCGGGCCGCCTGCTGCCAGCCCTTCATCGGCACAGCGAACGCGCAGGCGGCGGCGCCGGCCGCGATCAGCATCGACGACGCGTGGCGAAGCAGGAAATGCGCCGGCGTGACGTTGTAGCGCGGCGAGTCGGCCAGCGCGATCGAGGCCGAGTACACCATCACCGCACCGAACATCAGAAGCCCCGCCACCACCGTCAGCAGCGTCGCGTCGACGCGGTCGAAGCGCCCGTCGCTGCGCACGCCGGCCACGCCCCCCAGGCCGGCCAGCGCGAGCCTGTCGGCGCCGGGGGTCAATCGCTCGCCGCCGCGCCCGCGGCGGCGCAGCGGGCGCAAGACGCGGTTCAGCCGCACAGAGCCCTCGCCGCATACGGTCGACCGCGATCGCCCGGTCCGGCTGCCCCGGAGGCGCCTGCCCCGGCGCGCGCGAGCTCCTGCACGGCCTGCACGAACACCTCGGCCCGATGCGCGTAGTCGCGGAACATGTCGAAGCTCGCACAGGCGGGCGACAGCAGCACCGCGTCGCCGCGGGCCGCCAGGCCGCTCGCACTGATCACGGCCTCGTGCAGCGTGGCCGCCGTGACAATGGGAAGGTCGGGTGGAACGCCGCCTGCCTGCAAAGCCTGCCCGATGCGCGGGCCGTCGCGCCCGATCAGAACCACCGCGCGCGCGTGCGCAGCGACCGCGCCGGCCAGCGGTTCGAAGCGCTGCTGCTTGCCGTCGCCGCCCAGGATCACCACCAGCTTGCGGCTCTCGGAGGCCAGCCCCTGGATCGCCGCCAGCGTGGCGCCAACGTTGGTTCCCTTGCTGTCGTCGTAGTACTCGACCGCGTCGACCGTGGCGACCCGCTCGGTGCGGTGCGGTTCGCCCCCGTACTCGCGCAGCGCCTGCAGGCTCGGACCGAGCGCACAGCCGATCGCTCGCACCAGCGCCAGCGCCGCCAGCGCGTTCATCGCGTTGTGCCGGCCGTGGATCCTGAGCGCATCGGACGGCATCAACCGGCGCACGAACACCGGGCCCTGCGTGCGCGCGGCGCGACGGCGCGACGGCGCCGACTGCTGGTACGGATCCTCGGCCAGCGCCAGCCAGTCGATGCCCCGGTCGTGCACCAGTCCGAATTCGTCGGCGTGAACCGGTGCGTCGACTCCGAAGCTCGACACGCGCGCGCCCGCCGGGGCGAGCGACATCACGGCCGCATCCATCCGATTCAGCACCGCGATCGTGCCGCGCGCCAGAATGCGCGCCTTGGCCTGCGCGTAGTGCGTCATCGAGTCGTGCCAGTCCAGGTGATCCTCGGTCAGGTTCAGGATCGCCGCCGCATCGCAGGCGAGCGTCGCCGTGGTCTCGAGCTGGAAGCTGGACAGCTCCAGCACCCACACGTCCGGCAGCCGATCGGCGTCAAGCCGCGAGGCCAGCACGTCCAGTGCGCAAGGCGCGATGTTGCCGGCCACCGCCACGTCGCGCCCACCGGCCCGCGCCATCTTCCCGGCCAGGCTGGTCGTGGTCGTCTTGCCGTTGGTGCCGGTGACGCCGATCAGCCGCGGCTGGTAGCCGCGCTCCTGTCGCAGGCGTGCCAGCGCCTGGGCGAACAGCTCGATCTCGCCGGCGAGCGGCACGCGCGCGCGACGGGCGGCGTCGACCAGCGGCGCGGCCGGCGGACGGCGCGGCGCAAGTCCGGGGCTGATCGCCAGCAGCTCGACGCCCTCCAGCGCCGACGTTTCGAGTGCGCCGGTGCGAAGCTCGGCCTCGGGCAGCTCCCGGCGCAGCGCGGAGCCCATCGGCGGGTCCTGGCGCGTGTCGGCCACCCGCACCTGCCAGCCCTCGCGCGCCAGCCAGCGCGCCATCGCGAGGCCGCTGTGGCCGAGCCCCAGCACCAGCGCCCGTTTCATCGCCGCCTCATCGGATCTTCAACGTCGACAGGCCGATCAGCACCAGAATCATCGTGATGATCCAGAACCGCACCACGACCTGGTTCTCCTTCCAGCCCGACAACTCGAAGTGGTGGTGCAGCGGCGCCATCCGGAAGATGCGCCGGCCGCCGGTCCATCGGAAGTAGATCACCTGCATCATCACCGACACCGTCTCGGCGACGAACACGCCGCCCATGATGAACAGCACGATCTCCTGCCGCGTGATCACCGCGATCGTGCCCAGCACCGCGCCCAGCGCGAGCGCGCCCACGTCACCCATGAAAACCTCGGCCGGGTAGGCGTTGAACCACAGGAACGCCAGACCCGCTCCGGCCATCGCGCCGCACACGATCGCCAGCTCGCCGGCGCCGGGTATGTGAGGAAACAGCAGATAACGGGCCCAGTCGGCTCGCCCCACCACGTACGCGAAAACCCCGAGCGCGCTGCCGATCATCACGGTCGGCATGATCGCCAGCCCGTCGAGCCCGTCGGTCAGATTCACCGCATTGCTGGCGCCGACGATCACCAGGTAGGACAGGGCGGCGAACCCGACAACCCCCATCGGATAAGCGACATTCTTGAAAAACGGAACGATCAGGTCCGCGCGCGGCGGCAGCCTGGTGACGAACCCGTTGGCCATCCATTCCAGCAGCAGCGCCCACATGCGCGAGGTCGATGGCGCAGCGATGGCCAGGGTCAGATAGATGGCGGCGGTCAACCCCACCACGGTCTGCCACAGGAACTTCTCACGCGCCGGCATTCCCTTCGAATCGCGCTTGACCACCTTGCGATAGTCGTCGACCCATCCGATCCAGCCAAACCCGAACATCACCAGCAGCACGACCCAGATGAAGCGGTTCGACAGGTCGGCCCACAGCACCGTGGTCACCACGATCGAGATCAGGATCAGTGCGCCGCCCATGGTCGGCGTTCCCGACTTCTCCAGGTGCGTCTGCGGACCGTCCGTTCGCACCGATTGGCCGATCTTCATCTCGGTCAGCCACCGTATCACCGCGGGGCCGGCCACCAGGCCGATCACCAAGGCGGTACCCGTCGCGAGTACTGCGCGCAGCGTCAAGTAAGTGAACACGTTGAAGGCGCGCACGTCCTGCGACAGCCACTGGAACAGCTCAAGCAACATGATCAATGTCCATCCGCGCCGCCGCCGTTTGCGATTGCCCGTACCACGCGCTCCATCCGCATGAAGCGCGAGCCCTTCACCAGCACGGCGCCGCCCGCGGTCAGGTAAGGCCGCACGGCCCCGATCAGCGATTCGACGTCGTCGAAGTGCCGGGCGCCGGCTCCAAAGGCGGCCACCGCCTCGCGCGACAGCGGCCCGCAGGCCAGCAGCGTTCCGATGCCGCGCTCCTTCGCATAGGCCCCGATTTCGCGGTGAAAGGCCGGCCCCTGCAGACCCACCTCGCCCATGTCGCCCAGCACCAGCACGCGCGGCTCCGCCTCGGCCGCCAGCACGTCGATGGCGGCGCGCACCGAATCCGGGTTGGCGTTGTAGCTGTCATCGATCACGACCGTGCCGTGTGCGGTGCCCAGGCGGGCGCCGCGCCCGGCCACGGCGCGAAACGCAGCCAGCCCCGCCCCGATCGCCTGCGGCGCAAGTCCCAGGCCCAGGCAGCACGCCGCCGCCGCCAGCGCGTTGTGCACGTTGTGCGCACCGGCCACCGCCAGCGACGTTTCGATCGGACCGGCCGGGGTCCAGATTCGAAGCTCGCTGCCGTCTGCGCGGGCCACGGCGGTCGCCGTGATCGGGGCCTCCCCGTCGATCGCGAAATCGATGACCCGGCGCAGGCCCGCCAGATCCCGCCAGATCGAGGCGCACCGATCGTCGGCCGGAAACACCGCGATGCCCTCCGGTGGGAGCGAGGCCAGCACGGCGCCGTTCTCGCGCGCGGTCGCTTCCGGCGACTGCAGGAATTCCTGGTGTTCGCGCTGGGCGTTGTTCACCACCGCCAGCGTCGGCCGCGCCATCTGCGCCAGCTCGGCGATCTCGCCGGCGCGGTTCATCCCGAGCTCGAATACGGCGGCCCGGTGGTGGGCCGCCAGCTCGAACAGCATCAGCGGCAGGCCGATGTCGTTGTTCAGGTTGCCGCGGGTGGCGAGCCAGGCCTTGCGGCCGCCTCGCTCGCCGTAGGCCTGTGCAAAGATCGAGCCGATCATCTGGGTCAGGGTCGTCTTGCCGTTGCTTCCGGTAACCGCGACCACCGGCAGCGAAAAGCCGGAACGCCAGTGGGCCGCGGCCCGGCCCAGCGCGCGCCGCGCATCCGGAACCCGCAGCTGGGGCAGGTCGACCGGCACCGCGTGCTCCACCATCAGCGCGGCGGCGCCGCGCTGGCGCGCCTGCTGCACGTAGTCGTGGCCGTCGAAGCGCGGGCCGCGCAGCGCGACGAACAGGGCGCCGGCGCTCAGAGTGCGTGAATCGGTACTGACCGATTCGATCCGCGTGCCGGCGCTGTCGGTTGCCGCGCCCTCGATCGCGCGCGCCAGTTCCCCGAGCGTGATCATGATGCCTGCCCCGGCGCCAGGCCGGCGCGCCGCCGCAGCGCCGCGCTGGCGCATTCCAGGTCCGAGAACGCGAGGCGCCGGCCAGCCACCTCCTGGTACTGCTCGTGCCCCTTGCCGGCGATCAGCACGACGTCGGCCGCAGCGGCCTGCAGTACGGTGCGGTCGATCGCCAGGGCCCGGTCTTCGTCCTGGCTCAGACGCGCGCCGGCCTCGCCCGCTCCTGCGATGATCTGGCCGATGATCCGTCCCGGATCCTCGCCACGCGGGTTGTCGCTGGTGACCACGATCCGGTCGGCGCCGCGCGCGGCCGCCGCGCCCATTTGTGGCCGCTTGCCCGGATCCCGATCGCCACCGGCACCGAACACGATCCACAAGCGGCCCGCCCGCGCCTGCGCCACCGGCCGCAGCGTGGCCAGCACCTGCTCGATCGCATCGGGCGTGTGGGCGTAGTCGATCAGCACCAGGGGCAGGTCCTGGCCGGCTGGCCCGGCTTCCTCGATATCGACCCGTTGCAGCCGGCCCGGAGGCGGACGCAAGCGCTGCAGCGCGCGGGCCGCATCCTGCGCGTCGACACCGGCCGCCAGCGCGATGCCGAGGACTCCGAGCACGTTGGACACGTTGAAGCGCCCGATCACCGGCGCGCGCAGCGGCACGGTGCGCGCCGGCGCGCCGACCCGCTGCAGCCGCGCGTCGAACTGGATGTCGTCCATGCCCAGCCGGATCGACTCAGCGCTCAGGTCGATGTCCACCGGGGTCGCCGGCGCCACAGCCTGAGTCCGGTAGCCAGTGGTGCGAAGCCCGCGCGCGCGGCAGCGGTCGGCCAGCCGCTGTCCGAATTCGTCGTCCATGTTCAGAACCACCTGGGCGAGCGACGGCGCGTCGAACAGCTGCTCCTTGGCGTGCTCGTATTCGGCCATCGAGCCGTGATAGTCCAGGTGATCGCGGGTCAGGTTCGTGAACAGCGCCAGGTCGAACCGCGTCGAATCGGTGCGCCTCTGGTCCAGCCCGATCGAAGAGACCTCCATCGCCAGGGCCTGCGCGCCCGCGTCCAGCAGCGCGCGCGCCTGACGCTGCAGCCCGACGGCGTCGGGAGTGGTCAGGGTCGCATCGGAGGCGAGCGCGTCCGGAAAGCCGGAGCCGACCGTTCCGATCACGGCGCAGCGCCGCCCGCATGCGGTCAGCACCTGGGCAATCCAGTGGCTGCAGGAGGTCTTGCCGTTGGTCCCGGTGACCCCGATCGTCAACAGCCGCGCCGTGGGGTCCCGGTAGAACGCCGCGCCGATCGCGGGTAGCTGCGCGGTCAGGCGCTCGACCTGCAGCATCGGGACCGCGCAGGCCGGTTCGTCCCCGTCGGTGGATTCGGTGACGACGGCCGCAGCCCCGCGCGCAACCGCATCGGCCACGTGCAGGCGGCCGTCGTCGCGCCGGCCTGGCAGCGCGAGAAACACGTCGCCGCGGCCGACTTCGCGGCTGTCGATCCGCAGGTGCGCCGCTTCGGATACGTGCGAACGGATCCAGGCAACGATCTGCCCGGCCGACCGGAGTGTGTCAACGTCGCTCATGCCATGAACCTGGGCTTCGAAGGGCGGTGCCACTATGAACGAAGGCGTTGCGGCCGTTCATCGTGCATCTGTCGTAGCGTCCGTCGCGGCCAGCGCCAGTGCCGGCGCCTGCGGGGCGACCTGCAAGGCCCGCAGGGTCCCGGCCACCACCTGGGCAAAAACAGGCGCGGCGACATCGCCGCCGTAATAGCGCCCGCGGTGCGGGTCATCGATCATCACCGCGATCACGACGCGGGCGTTCGACGCGGGCGCAAACCCGACGAAGGACGCCACATACGCGTCCGAATAGCGGCCGTCCCGCAGCTTGCGCGCGGTGCCGGTCTTGCCGGCCACCCGGTAGCCGGATACGCGCGCGCTGGCCGCGGTGCCCTCCTCGCCGGCGGCCAACTCCAGCATCCGGCGCAGCGCTTGCGCCGTCTGCGGCCGCAGTACGGGCACCGGCGGCGCGGGCGACTCGGAGTGCATCACGCTGACCGGCACGATGTCGCCGTCGCGGGCAAACACCAGGTAGGCGCGCGCCAGCTGCAGCAGGGAGACCGAGACCCCGTAGCCATAGGAAATCGTCGCCTGCTCGATCTCGCGCCAACTGCCGGGGGGCCGCAGACGGCCGGCCACCGCGCCGGTCAGACCCGCGCGCGGCGCCTGCCCGAAGCCGACCGCGGTCATCGTGTCCCACAAGGCCTGGGCCGGCAGCTGCAACGCGATCTTCGCGGTACCGACGTTGCTCGACTTGGCCAGTACCTGTTCGACCGTCAGCAGCCCATGCGAACTGGTGTCCGAGATCGTCCTTCCCCCGATCCGGATCCATCCGGGTGCGGTTTCGACTGTCGACTGCGGCGTCACCACGCCGGCTTCCAGCGCGGTGGCGATCGAGAAGGGCTTGATCGTCGAGCCGGGCTCGAACGTGTCGCTCACCGCGCGGTTGCGCACGCGCTGCGGCTGCATCCTGTCGCGCCGGGCCGGGTCGAAGCTGGGCCAGTTGGTCAGCGCCAGGATCTCGCCGCTGGCCACGTCGAGCACGACGATCGATCCTCCCTCGGCCTGGTTGGCCTCGACCGCCGTTCGCAATGCCGAGAAAGCGATGTACTGGATCCGGTTGTCGATCGACAGCTGGATGTCGCGCCCTTCGACCGGCTCGCGCACCCAGTCGTCTTCGACGGCCCGCCCCAGCCGGTCCTTGATCAGCCGGCGCAAACCGTGCCGGCCGGCCAGCGTGCGCTCGAATGCGAGCTCGATGCCGTCCTGACCGCGATCCTCGACGTCGGTAAATCCCAGCAACTGGGCAGTGATCGCCCCCTCGGGATACAGGCGACGGAACTCGCGGCTGGTGTGGATTCCGGCCAGGTTGAACGATTCGACCCGCTGGGCGATGTCCGGTTCGACCTGGCGTTTCAGGTAGACGAAACTGCGGTCGTCGGCAGCCAGGCGCCGGCGCAACTCGGTGGACGGCACCTCCAGCAGCCGCGCGAGCTGCGCCAGATCCCGCTTGCCCGTGGCGACGTCGTCCGGAATGGCCCAGATCCCGCGGGCCGGAACGGAGGAGGCGAGCACCACTCCGTTGCGATCGGTAATCGTGCCGCGGGTGGCCGCCACGTCCAGCGTGCGTGCATAGCGCGCTTCGCCCTGGCGCTGCAGGAATTGAGTCGACAGGCCCCCCTGCAGGTAGAAGACCCGGCCAGCCAGAGCGATGAATCCGCAGAACAATGCGAACAGCAGCATGCGCGAGCGCCAGGCCGGCAGCCGAACCGCCAGCAAGGGATTGGCCGGCCCCGGCCCCGAGTCGGCTGCGGAGCGACGTTTGCGCGCGCGCCGGCCGCCCGGTTGCGGGCGCAGCGTGCCTGGACGGGACGATTCCCTCACGGCTGCCCTGCGCGCGCCGCCGGCGGCAGCAACGTGGTGTGTTCGGGATCGATCGGCCGCATGCCGAGCTGACGCGCAGCGGCCTCGATCACGGCAGGTTGGCTGGCGCGGCCGAGCTCGATCCGCAGCCGGTTGCCCTCGGCCTCGCTCTGGCGCGCAAGCTGCTGCGCGGCCTCCAGGTCTGCGAACAGCTCACGCGCGCGATGCTGCGAGGTCACGAGGGACAGGGCACTGGCCATCAGCAAAGCCGCCAGCAGGGCAACCACCATGCGCGAGGGCATCGCCCGCTCCCGCCTCAGTGCGCCGCCCGCACCGTGGCCCCGGTGCGCTCGGCCACGCGCATCAGCGCGGACCTGGCCCTCGGATTGGCCGCAATCTCGGCCTGGTCGGGCCGAAGGCGCTCGAGCGGCCGCAGCAGCGCCGGCGGCAGCTCGGCCGCGCGCAGCGGTACGCGCGCCAACGCCCGCTCCGGATGGGCGTGCGAGTCGATGAAGCGCTTCACGATCCGGTCTTCCAGCGAGTGAAAGCTGATCACGACCAGCCTTGCACCGGGCGCCATCCGCGCGACCGAGGTCTCCAGCGTCAGCGCCAGTTCTTCAAGCTCCTGATTGATGAAAATCCGCAAAGCCTGAAAAGTGCGCGTGGCCGGATGCTGATTCGGATCCTTGCGGTCTTTGACGGGGATCGCGCGTGCCACGACCTCGGCGAGCTCGGATGTGCGTTCCACGGGCCGGCCGGCGGACTGGCGAGCCACGATCGCTTTGGCAATCGACGAAGCAAACCGCTCATCGCCGAACTCGCGCACGACTCGCCGCACTTCGGCCAGGTCGGCGCGGGCCAGCCACTGAGCCACCGACTGACCACAGTCCGGATCCATCCGCATATCGAGCGGCCCGTCCAGCCGCAGCGAAAATCCGCGCGCCGCGTCGTCGAGCTGGGGCGAGGACACGCCAAGGTCCATCAGCAAGCCGCTGATGGCCGATATCGAACGGGCGTCGAGCACCTCGCCCAGCCTGGAAAAGCGCGTCCGCACGAATTCGAAGCGCACGTCCGCGACCGAAGCGGCGTCGGCCTCGGCGTCCGGATCCCGGTCCAGCGCGATCAGCCGTCCGCTGTTTCCGAGCCGCTGCAGGATCCGGCGCGCGTGTCCGCCTCGGCCGTAGGTCGCGTCCACGTAGGTCGCTTCAGGGTCGGTCACCAGCATCGCCACGGCCGCCTCGGCCATCACCGTCCGGTGCCCGGACCCGCTCGCCGCAGAGGAGGAGCTCATCCACGCTTAGAACGAAAACGACGCCGCGGATTCCGGCAGAGCCTGCCCGAGCTGGCTTTGCTCGTGCTGCGCCAGCCGCGCCAGGTCCCACAGCTCGAAATGGGTGGCCATGCCCAGCAACATCACGTCGCGCTCCAGTGCCGCCGCGGCGCGCAGCTCGGAGGGCACCAGCACGCGACCGGCGCTGTCGATCTCGGTGTCGGCCGCGCTTCCGAGCAGCAGTCGCTGCAGCGCCCGCGCCGAATAGGGCAGCGTCGCGATCTTCTCGCGCCGGGCCTCCCACACCGGGCGCGGATAGACCAGCAGGCAGCCGTCGGGATGCCTTGTCAGCGTCAGGCGCCCTTCGCACTGCGCCGTCAGCACGTCGCGGTGCCGGCTCGGGACCGACACGCGCCCCTTTCCGTCCAACGTCAGCTGCGATGCGCCTTGGAACACGGCCGGTTCCGAGTGGATTGTCGCCAGCTCTCAGCTCTAAATCAGGACCAAGCAGTGAGAGCGATCGCTCACTAATCCACTCTATCCCACTTTTTTGCACAGGTGGGCCACTCTAGAGCATCACGTGTTTCCGGTCAAGGTGAAAAGGGCTGCTTTTCCCAGTCTCTACAAGCACTTAGGACACAAAGCTCACGCGGGAAAATTATCTTGAAACCCGCATGGAATTAGCCACGTAGCGGGCTCTCTCAAAGTGATTTCTCAACTCGGCCGGCGACGCTCAGTCGCGCGCCCGTACGCCGATCAGATGCGTGGTTTTCGGCCCGCTGCCGATGTGGAAGCGGCGCACGGCCTGCTCCAGCACGCGATCGGCTTTCGTCACACGCTGGTGTTGATGCAAATGCTCGAGCCAGGAGTCGCTCAGAAAGGTCTCGATGAAGCGGCCCTCCTCGGCAGGATCCTCGAACAGCCTCCAGTCGTAGGCACCGTCGCGACGGCGCTCCCGCGCGTACTGGCCGAGCGCCTCCAGAAACGGCTCGCGGTTCTTCGGATCGATGTGGTATTCGACCGTCACCAGGACCGGTCCGCGGTCCTTCTCGATTGCGCGAGTCGTTACCGGGGCGGCCCAGTGCATCGACGGCGAAAAGTCGACGTTCGCGCCCGTCTGTAATTTCCATCGCCAGGTCAGCCGAATCGCGACCATCGCACCCGCGGCCGCGAGGAACAGGGCGGCGGGCAGTCCGGCGACTGCAGCAACCTCTCCCCAAATCGCGCTCCCGAGGGTCAGCGCACCGAATATGACGGTTACGTACATCGCGAGTCCGCGACCGCGAACCCATTCGGGCAACGCGACCTGGGCCGAGACGTTCAGGGTGGACAAGGCAACGGTCCACGACGCACCCGCGACGAGGCTCGCCGCAACCGCCGTCACGGCGTCATGGGCGAGCGCAAACAATCCGGTCGCTGCGGAGGTCGCGACAGTGGCCGCCGCCAGCAGCCGGTCCGGGTCCAAGCTTGCTTTCAACCACGGCAGCGCGAACGCACCGGCCACCGCCGAGGCTCCGATGGCACCGAGCAGCGTCCCGTACAACGCGGGGCCGCCCGCGATCTGACTGCGTGCAACGAGCGGCAACAGCGCCCAGTAGGCGCTGGCAAACGCGAAGAACCCGATCGCTCGAATCAGGGTCGCGCTCAGATGGGCGTTATATCGCGCGTGCCGAAGACCGGCGCGCACGGCGCTGCCGAACGGCTCGGGCGGCAAGTGTTCGGCACTGTCTTTCGGCGGACGCCACCATACGAGGGCCGCGATGACTCCAATGTTGCTGAACGCATTGAGCCAGAACGGCGCCGCAATTCCCGCCGCGCCGGCGATGACGCCGCCAAGCGCCGGCCCGACGGCACGGCTGACGTTGATGCCCAGGCTGTTCGCAGCAACGGCAGAGGACAGATCCGACCTCGGCACGAGCTGAGCCACCACCGCTTGCCAGGCCGGAGCCGTGACGGCCGAACCCACGGTCACGATGAAGCTGAACAGCAACAGACTGTTCGGTGTGATCAGATGCAGCCAGACCAGCACCGCAAACGCAGCCGAAGTGATCATGATCGCGAACTCGCCGCAGATCAGAAACAGGCGTCGATCGACGATGTCCACCAGCGCGCCGGCCGGAATTGCGAACAGAAACATCGGCAGGCTGTTGGCGACCTGAACCATCGATACGATGAACGGGTCCGGATCGAGGCTCGTCATCAGCCAGCCGGAAGCGACGTTGTACATCCAGCCGCCGACGTTCGAGACGACGGTCGCCGTCCAGATCAGCGCGAACGCATGGTGGCGAAACGGAGCCCACGCGGAAGCGGTTGCGCGCGGTTCACTCATGCCTGCGAGGGCACTTCAGTTGCCCTCTACGGCTTGGGCATAGGGGGTCGCGTCAGCTTTTGGACGCAACCGCGTCATAGGTCGGCTCCCACTGACGATGGACTACGTTGCGGCGCAGCTCGCCCAGTGTCGAGGCGGGCGCCAGACCCTGGCGCTGCGCCTCGGCGCCGACCGCGACCGCCACTTCCACCGCGATCCGGCGCAGATCCCGGATGGCGGGAAGCAAGGGCGCGTCCAGGGCGCCGAGTGCAGGCGTCTGTTCGCCCAGCGCGCGTCCGGCGGCCAGCAGCATCTGATCGGTGACGCGGCGGGCGCCGCTGGCGATGACGCCCAGGCCGACCGCCGGGAATATGAACACGTTGTTGCACTGGGCAACCGGTATGCGTCGATTGCCGAACTCGACCGGTGGGAAGGGCGAGCCCGTTGCGATCAAGGCGCGTCCCTCGGTCCATCGGATGAGGTCCGCCGGAACGGCTTCCGACTTTTCCGTCGGGTTCGACAACGGAAATATGATGGGACGCCGAACCTTGCGGGCCATCTCGCGCACCATCGGTTCGGTGAACGCGCCTGCCGCGGTGGACAGGCCGATCAGGATGGTGGCTTCGATGTTCGCGATGACCTCGCCCAGCGCGATCTTTCCAGGTTCTCCCCGCCGCCAACCGGCGATGCGCTCTTCGGGCTGGGCGTAACGGCGCTGCGCCGGCGTGAGGTCGGTTCGCCCCGAGTGCAGCAAGCCAGCGAGATCGACGATCCAGAAGCGCCGCCGCGCATCCTCTTGCGAGAGGCCGTCGGCAACCATTGCCGCGCAGATGTAATCGGCCACGCCCGTCGCCGCCGACCCGGCGCCCAAAAAGACGACCTGCTGCTCCCGCATCGCGCTTGCCGCAACCTTGATCGCCGCACTGATCGCACCGAGGGCTACGGCGGCCGTGCCCTGGATGTCGTCGTTGAAGGTGAGCAACTCGTCGCGATAGCGTTCCAGAATCGGACGCGCATGGGGCGTCGCGAAGTCTTCCCACTGCAAGAGGGTCTGGGGCATCTCCGCCTTGACCGCCGTTACGAACTGGTCGATGAAGTCGAAGTAGCTTTGCCCCGCGACGCGCTCGTGGCGCCAGCCGAGGTATTCGGGGTCTTCCAGCCGCTCGGTGTTGTTGGTGCCGACGTCGAGCACGATCGGCAGCGTGCGGGTCGGGTGAATGCCGCCGATCAAGGAGTACAGCGAGAGCTTGCCGATCGGGATGCCCATGCCGCCGACACCCTGATCGCCGATGCCGAGAATCCGTTCGCCGTCGGTGACGACGATCACGTCGACGTCGGGACGTGGCCGGTTTGCCAGCAGCTCGCGGACTCTGTCGCGCAGTGGATAGGCGATGAACAGCCCTCGCGGGCGGCGGTAGATGTGGGAAAACTCCGCACACGCCTTGGCAACCACCGGGGTGTAAACAATGGGCAGCATCTGCTCGACGTGATCGAGCAACAGCCGATAGAACAGCGTTTCGTCGGTGTCCTGAAGGGCGCGAAGATAGATATGCCGTTCGAGGTCGTCCTGCTTTCTGCTGAATGCCATGTAGCAGCGGCGACTTTGCTGTTCCAGAGTCTCCACGACCGGTGGCAGCAAGCCATCCAGGCCGAGTGCCCCGCGCTCGTCCAACGTGAAGGCCGTGTCCTTGTTCAGGGCGGGATCTTCGAGCACCGCGGTGCCGCGCGGAATCGTTGGCTGCGACATGAGGCTCCTCCATCCAAACTCAGCGGACACGCGGGATCGTGTCCGCGCCCATCAGAGCGCCTCGCGCTCGAGCGCTTCGCCAAGGTCGACCGGATGAGCCATCGCGGCATTGAGCTGATCGCGATGGAGCTCGCCTTCCCAGCGACTGATGACGACGGTGGCCAGGCCATTGCCGATCAGATTGGTCAGCGCACGGCACTCACTCATGAACTTGTCGATCCCGACCAGAATCGCCAGTGCCTGGATCGGGATGTCGGGGATGATCGTCAGGGTGGCGGCCAGCGTCACGAAGCCGGCGCCGGTGACGCCGGAGGCGCCCTTCGAAGTCAGCATCGCCACCAGCAGCACGGTCATCTCCTGCCCGAAGCTCAGCGGGGTGTTCGTGGCCTGTGCCAGGAACAGCGTCGCCAGCGTCATGTAGATGTTGGTACCGTCCAGATTGAAGCTGTATCCCAGCGGAATCACCAGGCCGACCACCGATGAGGAGGCGCCGAGGCGCTGCATTTTCTGAATCATCCGCGGAAGCACGGTCTCCGACGAGCTCGTGCCCAGCACGATCAGCAGCTCGTCCTTGATGTATCCGATGAAGCGCAGGATCGAAAATCCCATCACCCGCGCGATAGCTCCCAGCACGATCAGTACGAACAGGATGCTGGTGGCGTAAAACGTGGCAATGAGCTCGGCCAGGTTGCGCAACGACCCGAGGCCATAGGCACCGATGGTAAATGCCATTGCGCCGAACGCTCCCACGGGCGCCAGCCTGACGATCAGGCCGATGATGCGAAAGAACACCTTGCCCGCGGCGTCGACGGCGCCGTTGATGCGCTGGCCGAGCTCGCCCAGGCGAGAGACGGCGATACCGGTGAGTATTGCGATCAGAAGCACCTGCAGCAGATCGCCCTTGGCGAAGGCATCGACAAACGTGTTCGGAATGATCGCCAGCAGGTGAGCGACGACGCCCTCCTCCTTGGCGCGCGTCACGTACGCCGCCACGGCATGCGGATCGAGCGCGCTCGGATCGATGTTGAAGCCCTGACCGGGCTTGACGATGTCGCCGACCAGCAGTCCGATGGCCAGTGCGACCGTGGAAACGACCTCGAAATAGATCAGCGCCTTCAGACCGACCCGGCCGACCTTGGCCAGGTTGCTCATCGAGGCGATACCGTGGACGACCGTGCAGAAGATCACGGGCGCGATCATCATCCGGATCAGGGCGATGAACGCGTCGCCCAGCGGTTTGAGCGCAGTGCCGGTCTTGGGGTAGAAGTGCCCCACCAGCACGCCGATGGTGATGGCGATCAGCACCTGGACATAGAGCACGGAGTACCAGGGGCGCGACTGCTTCGGCGCCGCCGCGGCCGGGCCGCCTCCAGTGTCTACCACGACATTGCCAGACGTCATGTGGACACCCCTCCCCTCGTTTTCAGAGTTTCGGCTTTTAGCGTCACGATCCGGTAACGGCGAGCACAGCTTATCCGAAAGCGTCGAACGCCTCAGTCGTAGCGCACCAGTGCGCAGTCCAGCGGGCCGGCGCGCTTGGCCGCGATGCCCCGCCGCAGGTCGGTCAACACGCCGGGAACCGCCTTGAAATCGGGAACCACCACCAGGGCGCAGTCGAGCCGTCGCGTCCTGCCGGGTGCGGCCGGCTCCTGGCCGCCGGGCTCGTCCGGGGCTACATCGACCATCTTGCTGCGAATTTTTTCGAGGTGATCGCAAGTCATCTCGAACTTGGCCCGGCCGAAGAGCACGAGCTTTTCGGGTCCCGGGCAGGAGATCGGGAAGTAGAAGCCATCGGTCGTTGCGCCCGCGGCCCAGGCCACTGCGACTTCATAGCTGTGGTGGCTTGAGCTTGGGTTTGCGTCGGGAGTCGAGCACCCGGCGAAGCCCAGCGCGAGAAGTGAAAGCGCCGCCGCGCGAGTGACCAAGGGCACTGCCCGGCAAGGCCGCCTTGCGGCACAGTGCGAGTGAAGGGTTTTCAGCACGGCACTCGAAAACTCACCCAGCATCTTAAGGAGCGACAGGATGGACTTGAAGGCGAACGAGGTGCTTGCTGTGCGGTTTCGCCTTCACGCCGACAAATCCAGCCGCGCGTTGCCGCATTTTCATGGACCGGCATGCCCGGCACTGGGCTAAAAAGTACACAGGCGAGATCTCTGCGTTCATGGCTCGGGTGATTTAAGTCATAGCGATCGGCAAACGGAGAGCTTCAAATGCATCACCACGTTGCGACCACTGGCCAAGCTGCGCGGCAAGACACCTCGTGGAGCCGCACCGCCCGCCGCATTCTGCAACAGCTTCTCGAAGTCGACCCGGCAGCCATCGACGAATCCCATACGCTGTCCGACTTCGAAGGTTGCAACCTGCCGGACATCGCGGAGAAGCTCACGCCCATGGGCTGGCGCATCCGCGTGCAGGACCGGATCTTTTCATGCTTCGGCGTCACCTGCGATGTCGACGAGCCCATCTCGACCCTGGTGGCACGAATCGAACTGGCAGAGCGCGGAGTGCGCTGCACATTGGCGCATTGAGCCGGCGCCCGGCGTAGGCCGGGCAACGTAACTCCCCCATCAGAAGAACCAGCGTCACCCAGCGGCTGACCACCGAAATTGTTATCTCGATGGCCACGCCTGCAGCGTCGGGTCCACCCTCTTCCCTTCTTACCAGGAGGGGTCTCTTTTCTTTTATACGTGCCGAGTTAGGGTGTCGCTGGTCGGGGCCGTCAGGTGCGGCCCATTTGAAGCGGCTAACTGTCAGGCCTGAACTCGAAGACTTGGCCGTCGTCCCCTTGGCCGTACGGGGCAACAGTGAGGCGGAAGAGTCCGGAGGGGAGCCTTTCGAACGTCGCGTCGCTCGCCGGGTCGAAGCTTCGAACGATGGTGACGAGCTTTAGCCCAGGCACCAAGGGACGTTCTCGCCTCAAGACAATTCCAAAGGACGTGGCGGGGCCGCCGTTCGTCCGGTACACACGGTACGCCGCGTGTTCGCTTTGCAACGCACCTACGGGCTCGTAGCTCGTGTCCACGACGAACAGAGAGATAAAGGACGCAAGCAAGAAGAGCGGAATGGAAACGAGGTACGTCACAGCGCCTAGAGTCCAGCGCCACCCGTTGGGCTTTGCCAGCAACTCCCACGACAGCCAAAAAAGAAGGCACGGCACCGCTAAAAGAAGCGCAATTGCCACCGCGTAATTTGCCGGCGTGTATTCGAATCGAGGCACAGTAGGCAGCTCGATGAGGGCGACAATTGCCACCACGACAGCCCCTATAGCGGCGAGTACGGTGACGGGTCTAGAGCGCAAAACGAGCTCATCGGCCGGAAACCCGCATGGATACTGAGTCTGCGCGATTTTTTGGGTCACCAACGCAGTAAAACCCCGCAGAAAAGCAAAGCCCGCCTGTACGCCGGATTCTGTGCAGCACGTCGCCGTGCCGTGGCGGTCATTCCTCTAGGCCGGCGCTCGCGCGCCGGCTCAAGCCACCTACCCGCAGCCTCCC